>JANTFX010000020.1 GCA_024763215.1 Candidatus Krumholzibacteriia bacterium
CTTCTCGACCCCGGAGACCCCGGCATCGGGCACCTTGTTGTGGGCTCCGCCCATGGCTTCCGCGCCGCCGCCGTGGGGGTTGGCCATCCCGCTCATGCCACCGGTCGGGTGCTCCGAACCGCTCGCCGAGGGGTGCTCGGACCCGGACGTGGGCATCTGACCCTCGGGATAGAACCCGCCCACGAACCAGATCTCGGCAAAGGTCCGGTTCAGGGTGCTGCTGGGGAAGTCCTTCATCAGCATGCCCTGGGGCACCGAAACCTTCTGGCCGACTGCCACCTTGGTCTCGGGCGCCGCGGCCCAGATCTTCTCCTTGCCGGTATCCAGGTGGATGTAGGTGTAGCCGCCGGCGTTCATGGTCTCGACGACCTCACCGGTCCAGCCGGCGGGCGCGGCGGGGGCCGGCTTCTCCGCTGTGGCCTGGGTGGCCGGAGCGTTCCCGGCATCCTTCTCGTCGACCTTGTTGCAGGCGGCCAGCATCGTCATCAAGGCCACCGGCAGCAGCATCAGCATGATCTTCCTGGTCACGATCCACTCCTTTGCATGACGGGGACCCCGGTCCCCGGTTCGATGTCACGAAATCGCCCGGCCAATATAATCCCCGCCCTCCCCCTTGCGCTATGGAGATGTTACAAGCAGCAGATGCCCCGGCTGCCGGACAGACCGATGGGCCTTGTCGGGCCCGGGACAGGATGAACCCGTTTCGCGGATAATCCGCAGCCCCTTTCCCTGAGGAAAGGGGCGAGGACATTCCGCGGGACGGGTTCATCCTGTCCTGAGGTGGTCTGGTCTAGTCGGGTCTGCCCAGCAGCCGGAACATCTCCTGCTTGTACATCTCCACGCCGGGTTGGTCGAAGGGGTTGACCTCCAGCAACAGGCCGCTGACCGCCACCGCCTTCTCGAACAGGTAGATCAACGCGCCCACGGCCCCGGCATCCAGCCGTTCCAGTTCGAAGCTCATGCAAGGTACTCCGCCGGCGATGTGGGCGGTGCGGGTGCCCGCATAGGCCTTGGCGTTGATGTCGTCCAGCGAGGCCCCCTCCAGGTACCCCAGGCCGTCGGCCGCGCCTTCAGCGGCGGCCGGGACCTCGATCCGCGCCCCGCTGTGGCGGACGGTCAGGAAGGTCTCCAGCAGGTTCCGCCTTCCGTCCTGGATGTACTGCCCGAGGCTGTGCAGATCGGTGGTGAACACGGCCGAGGCCGGGAAGATCCCCTTGCCCTGCTTGCCCTCGCTCTCGCCGAACAGCTGCTTCCACCACTCCTGCAGCAGGCGCAGGTCGCCATGGAAGCTGCTGAGGATCTCGGTGGTGAACCCCTTGCGGTACAGGCCATGCCGCACCGCGGCGTACATATGGGCGGGGTTGGCCGGCAGGTCCGGGGACAGGCAGACCTCGCGCATGCTGCGGGCGCCCGCCACCAGGCCGGCGATGTCGATGCCGGCCGCCGCCAGGGGCACCAGGCCCACCGGGGCCAAAACCGAGAACCGGCCCCCCACGTCGTCGGGGATGACGAAGGTCGCAAAACCCTCCTGGCCGGCCAGCTTGCGCAGAGCGCCCCGGCTGGCGTCGGTGATGGCCGTGACGTGCGCGGCCGCGTCGGTTCCGTAGCGCTCCTGCAGCTTCTGCCACAGGATGCGGAAGGCCACCGCCGGTTCCAGGGTGGTGCCCGACTTGGAGATCACGCAGACGTGGAAATCACGGTCGGCGATCCGATCCAGGACCCTCTGCAACGTCGCCGCGCACAGGCCCGTGCCGGCGAAGAGCACCTCCGGCCCCTGTCCGGCGGCCTGCGCGCCGTCGCGGCCAAGGGCCGCCAGCACCGCGTGCGCCCCCAGGTACGAGCCACCGATCCCGACGACCACCAGGACCGGCCCCTGGTCGGCGATGCGTCCTCCGTGGGCGGCCATGGCCGCCAGCTCGTCTTCGGCGACCACCGCCGGCAAATCGCGCCAGCCCAGGAAATCAGCGCCCGCGCAACGGCCCTGCTCCAGGTCGGCGGCCACCTTCGCGGCCGTCCCGGCCAGCTCATCCAGCTCGCCCGGCGGCAGGAAATCCTCGGTCCCGGTGATGTCCAGCCTGATGCCCGGATACGCCTCCATGTCGCCCGCCTCCCTTGCCAGTGATCCCGTGTGCTGTATTATTCTGCGTTCACGGTCAGGATAACGCCCTTTGCCTTATCATCAACCCCCGTGTGCCATGCCGTCCAGGGAGCACCCATGATCCAGGCCACCCCCGTCATCGTCGCCACCTATGCGGAGATCGCCCTGAAGGGGCGCAACCGCACCGTGTTCATGCGCAAGCTCATCAACAACATGCGCACCGCCCTCAAGGGCCTGCCGGTGGCCGACATCAGGCACGTCGAGAGCCGATTGCTGATCTCCCTGTCCGAACCCGAGGCGGCCACCGAGGTCGCCGCCAGGCTGAAGCAGGTCTTCGGGCTGCAGTGGATTTCGCCGGCGGTGCCCCTGCCGCGCGGGGACATCGAAACCGCCGCGCTGGCCGCGGTGGCGGCCGACCGGGAACCGGGCCTGGAGGAGGTTTGCGAGGCCGCGTGCGCCCTGGCGGCGGCCCACCGCGGGGAAGCCCGGCACTTCAAGGTCGCCACCCGGCGCAGCGACCGCAGCTTCGTCCTGGGCTCGCCGGACATCAACCGCATCGTCGGCGCGGCGGTCCACCAGGCCACCGGCCTGCCCGGCCGCATGCACGCTCCGGATCTGGTGATCAACGTGCTGGTGCTCAAGGACGAGGTGCTGGTCTTCTGCGCCAAGGAAAAGGCCTACGGCGGGCTGCCGGCCGGCTCCAGCGGCCGGGTCATGGTCCTGCTCTCCGGAGGCATCGATTCGCCGGTGGCGGCCTGGCTGATGATGCGCCGGGGCTGCCGGCCCGACTTCGTCCACTTCTTCTCGGGCCGCACCGCCGCCGAGGCCGACACCGACAAGATCCGCCGGCTCGCCGCAGGCCTGAAGCCCTTTTCCCCCCTTCCTCTGCGCCTGCACCTGGTGCCGGTGGTCCCGTACGAGATGCGCGCCATGGGCGCGGTGCCCGACAGCTACGACATGGTCATGTTCCGGCGCTTCATGTTCAAGGCGGCGGCCCGCCTGGCCCGCGCCAACAAGTGCCGCGCCCTGGTCAGCGGCGACAGCCTGGGCCAGGTCGCCAGCCAGACCATCTTCAACCTGGGCGCCGTCGCCCCGGACATCCGCCTGCCCGTCTTCCGGCCCCTGATCGGCATGGACAAGCAGGAGATCATCGCCTGGTCCCGTGAGATCGGCCTGTTCGAGACCTCCATCCTGCCCTACCGGGACTGCTGCTCCATCCGCTCGCCCAAGCCCGTGCTGACGGCCCGCCCACGGGATCTGCTCCGGTACTCCGGGGCCATGGATCTGGACGCCGCCGTCCGGGAGGCCTGCGACGCAGCCACCCGCCTGGATATCGGCTGAATCCGGGGATTCCACTCAAGCCGGGATCGTGCCTGCCGATGGGAACAGGGAGCCGGCATCCGCGGGAACTACCCGCGGGTCCCCTCAAATCCGCTGGGGAGGGATGATCATGAAGATTCTGCTTGTTGATGATTCCCGGGCCATGCGCCGCATCGTGGCGCGCACCATCGAGCAGGCCGGATTCCAGGGCAACGAGATCATCGAGGCCGAGGACGGGCGGCAGGGATTGGAGATGGCCCGCCGGGAAAGCCCCGACCTGATCCTCTCCGACTGGGAAATGCCCGAGCTGACGGGCATCGAGTTCCTGCAGGCGTTGAATGGGGAAGGGCTGGCCATCCCGTTCGGGTTCGTCACCTCCGAGAGCACCGCCGCCATGGTGGCCCAGGCCTCCACGGCCGGCGCCATGTTCCTGCTCGTCAAGCCCTTCACCACCGAGGACATGGCCCAGGTGCTGGGCACGCTGGTTTCCTGAACCCGGTCCCGCGTTCAGGCACCCACCGGTTCGTGCTTCGCGCCGCTGCCGGCGGTCCGGGGCTGGAACAGGGTCTTGAGATCCTCCACACCCGACATGGTCTTGCTGATGATGAGCTCGGCGACCGGCGCCTCGATCCCCAGGCGAGTGGCCGCGGCGTGGTCGGCCTTGTAGCACAGCCCGTCGACGCCCAACCCCCAGCCCATGTCCAGGCACAGGATGTCCGCCACATGGATCACGTCCGCCAGTTGCTGGTACCGCGTGTCGCAGCGGCTGGGCGCGTGGTGCCAGCGCGCCGCTTCCACGACCTCCTCGGGTAGGCTCCAGGAGGACAGCATGACCGCGGCCACCTCGGCGTGGTCGATGCCCAGGACCATCATCTCGGCCTCGTTGAAGCTGAGGTGGTCCAGTTCCATGATCTCCTTGATGGGATCGTCGTCCACCTCCACGAAGGTACCCAGCACGATCTTGCCGATGTCGTGCAGCAGACCCGCCGTGAATCCGTCCTCCACCTCTTCCAGGCCCAGCTCCTGCCCGATGGTCTCGGCGCAGATCGCCACGGCGATGGAATGCTCCCACAGGTCCGACGAATCCAGTCCGTACCCCTTGATGGGCTTGCGCACCAGCGGCGCCACCGACATGCACAGCACCATCTGGAAGATGCGGTTGGTCCCCAGGCGCGTGATCGCCTCCTTGACCGACTTGATGCTGCGCGCCCAGCCGAAATAGGCCGAGTTGGCCAGCTGCAGGACATTGGCCGTCAGGCCCGGATCATATTCGATGACCTTGGCCAGCTCGTCGAAGTTGACCTCGGGATCGTTGAGATACTGGCGGAGCTTCATCACGACCGACGGCAACGAGGGGATTTTCTTGGCCTGCACGAGGATGTCCAGCTTGTCCATCATAGCTCCACCTCCTTTCCTTCATACTTCACCATGGTGCGACCGTCTTTCAGGTACAGGTAAAGGGACCGCGAACGGGTCCCGCCCACATCCTCCCGGGCGATGGAGATATTGTTTTCTTCCAGGATCCTGCGCATGACCTGTTCGTTCCGCGAGCCGATCCCCAGGGCGCCCTCGCTGCCCCGGGGCGAGGCGCCTCCGGCCATCTTCGCCACCAGGTTCGGGTGCTGCCCCCCCTGGGCGAGGATCTCCTGCAGCAGGGCCTCGACTCCCGTATCGACGAACATGCCCGGCTTGTCTCGGGCCTTGTCCGGATCGACTTCCGCCAGGGGCAGCATGCAATGCACCAGGCCCCCGACCCCTACCTGCGGATCAAAGACCGCCAGCCCCAGGCATGATCCCAGGTAGCGGGCCTCCAGGACCTGGGTCCGGCTCTTGCCCACGACCAGCTCGCCTCGCCTGACCAGGGTCGTCTTCATATGTTTCTCCGCTTGAGGGGAATCGGTCCGGGTTGCGGTCATCGTGTTCCTCCGGTCGTCCTGCGGCCAGCCGGCGCGACCTGGTCCATGCGGCTCAGAGCCGCCAGTTCCTCATCGGTCAAGAGCATCTCCGCATCCAGCAGCGTGATCTTTCTTGCGCCGAGGCGGCCGGTGCCCAGCACCCCGGGGGCATCCGCGCCCGCGTGGGGTCCGGGCGCTGCCGTTTGGATCTGCTTTTCCCCGAGGGACACGACTTCGACCACCTCGTCCACCACCAGGCCCAGGGTCACCTCCGCGACCTGGTGGGGGATCTTGACCACGATGATGCTGGTCTTGGCCCCGTCCTCGACCGGATGCAGACCCAGCCGGGGCCGCAGATCGGCCACAGGGACATCCAGGCCGTACTGGTTGATCACGCCCCTGATGAAGGGCGGCGCCTTGGGATCGCGGGCCAGGCCCGCGGTGGAATTGACCTGATAGACCGAGAGGATCTCCAGTCCGTATTCCTGCTGCCCCAGGAGGAACGTGAGGTATTTCCCAGACTGGGCGGTTTTCGCGATACTCGTAACGACGGTCATCATTTTCCTCCGGTTGGGCGGCATTTTTTTGACCGGTACCCGGTAAGGGATGCCTTCCTGCACGCATCCGGTCCGGTTCCTGATGAGTGTTGCCCTCCCCCTGGTCGCTGTGTCCTTACGGTCTAACATATAGCCAAAACACATTTTACGACTTATCCAGGCTGGCCCGAAACTCCCCAGCAAAGCGCTGGGAATCACCGTATGCCCCCTTGGGGACATACCTTCAGCCGCGGAAAGGCAACATGCATGCCAGCTTCCCCTCGCAAGCCCTTCGCTTGTACCTTGGAAATTGTGTCCGGGGATCTTGGCCGGACGGTCGATGCGGGGTTGAGATGCTGTAACTACCTGCCAAATGGCGTCCTGGAGGACCGGGAGCCATGGAGGGCGGACGGGCCGGAAGGCCGAGGCTGCCGGAGCCAGGAGGGCGTAGGCAGCCGTCCATTTGGCAGGTAGTTACAGCATCTCAACTTTATTGGCCGTCTCGGTCAGGTCTGAAAACACAGTTTCCAAGGCACAAGGGAAGGCCTCAGGGAAGGGAATCCATCCTGCGCACGGCCTTGAGGCGGTACCGCCAGTACGCGTCATCGAGGTCATCGGTGCGCACAGGCTGGTACCGGCGCGGGGCGTGGACGAATTTCCGGCCACCGATATAGATGCCCACATGGTTGATCCGGGGCCCGTCCAGGGCGAAGAACAGCAGATCTCCCGGCTGCATGCGTTTCCGTGATATTTCCCGCCCTGCGGTCGCCTGCTCGCTCGAGACCCGCGGCAAGGGCACACCCAGGGCTCCGTAGACATAAAAAGCCAGGCCGCTGCAATCGAAACGGTCCGGACCGGCCGCCCCCCACTGGTAGGGTTTGCCCAGCTGCTCGCGCGCCAGTTCGGCGGCCCGCACGCCCAGGGTCACGTTCTCGGCCGTGGTCTCGGGCCCGTTCTCAGCCGGCGCCTGCTTTTCAGGTGTTACCTGTTCCCGCGGGGCCGGTGCCGTCGCCGCGGGGGCGGGGGCGGAGACCGGGGGCTCCTGCCGGGTATTGATGACGCGCTTGGGTGCGCAGCCCGCAGGGAAAAGGCAGGCAAGGACCAGGGCCGCCAGCAGGACACTCATCCGACCCTGCGCATGGTTCTTTCCCAAGGTGCCCAACATCATCCTTTCCGGCCCGCAGGCCATCCCTGCTGGCCCACCGGGCCGCCAGGTGCTAGTTTAGCCCCACCATGCCCAACCATGACACCGAAAATCGAGACACCGTACCGGAGACCCGTTCCCTCGATATCACCATCGAGAAGCTGGTGACCGGCGGGGAAGGCCTCGCCCGCCTGGACGGGCAGGCCGTCTTCGTGTCCCTGGCCGCGCCGGGCGACCATGCCCGCGTCCAGGTGCGCGAACAGCGCAAGGGGTTCATCCGGGCCGAGATCACCGAGTTGCTGAGCAGCGGCCCCGGCCGCCGTGAGGCGCCGTGCCCCCATTTCGGCGAATGCGGTGGTTGCGACCTGCAACACCTGGACGACGAGCACCAGCGCGGTGCCAAGGCGGCCATCGTTCAGGACTGCTTCCAGCGCCTGGGCAAGCTCGATGTCTCCGGGATCCTGGCCGGGCCGGAACCCGGCCCCGGCCTCGGCTACCGCAACCGCATCCGTCTGACAGCCTCGCCCTCCGGTCCGTACGGCCTGCTGCGGCGCGGATCCCACGACGTGGTGCCCATCACCGAGTGCCTGATCATGCCCGAGCGCTTCAACCGGGACATCCTGCCCTGGCTGCGCATGCTGCCGCCGGTGGACCAGATCGTGGTGCGCCTGGACGGCCGGCCGGGCGATCAGGCGCGCTGGCTGATTTCCCTGTACGGCCCCCCGAACCGTCTGAAGGTGCTCAAGAAGATGATCGGCGCCCTGGATTCCGGAGAATCCCCCGCCCCCGGTTGCGCCGGCCTGATGTTCAACAATCTGCCCGTCTGGGGCCGCGACTACCTGCTGTACAGCGTCGCCGGGCACACCTTCCGTGCCGGAGCCCAGAGTTTCTTCCAGGGCAACCTCCAGGTGACCGAGCAGGCGGTGGCTCTGGCCCGCCGCTGGCTGGGCGAACTGCGCGAGCAGGGCACCCTCGGCGACCTGCTGGGCGACCTGTTCTGCGGGGTCGGCCTGTTCAGCCTGACCCTGGCCGATCTGTTCGGCAAGGTCATCGCCGTCGACAGCGACGCCGGGGCCTGCCGGGACGCCCAGAACAACGTGCACCGGGACGAGGCCGCCCGCGGCAAGGTCAGCGTTCACACCGGACCCCTGGCCAAGGTGCTCGGCGAGCCCAACCTGGCAACAGGCGCGCTGTGGAAAGAGAGCCTGTGCGTGGTCGACCCCCCGCGCCGGGGCCTGGAAAAGGAGGGGATCGCCGCCCTGACCAAGGCCGCCCCCCGCCACATCCTGTACATGAGCTGCGACCCGGCCACCCTGGCCCGCGATACGGCGCGCCTGGCCGCCGCCGGGTACGAGCCACGCCGCCTGCAGGTGCTTGACATGTTCCCCCAGACCGCGCACATCGAAAGCCTGCTGCTGCTGGAACGCGGGCAAGAGCGGTAACGGCCACGCTTCCTGTGGAGGCAGCCTGAATGGTCAGGGATCAACACAACCTGCCTTCTGGATCCTCCTCTCCCGCCGACGTCCTGAACCTGGCCGCCGATCTGATCGGCGACCTGGGGCCCGATTTCCAGGTTCCGGCCGCCCGGCTTGCCGATCTGCGGGAGCGGCTGCGCGCCGGCCGTTTCCACCTCGCGGTCCTGGGCCAGTTCAAGCGGGGCAAGAGCACCCTCTTGAACGCCCTGCTGGGCCAGGAGATCCTGCCCACCGCCGTGGTGCCGTTGACGGCGATCCCCACCTGGATCCGGTACGGCTCCGAGCCCCGGGCCACCCTGTACTTCCAGGACGACCGCGAGCCCGAGACCAGCGCCGATGCCCGGCCGGCCACCGTCAACGCCTTCCTGTCCCGCTTCGCCACCGAGGCCGGCAACCCCGGCAACAGCCTCGGCGTCCTTCGCCTGGAGGTCGCCCACCCGGCCCCGATCCTCCGGGATTCGGTGGTGCTCATCGACACCCCGGGCGTGGGTTCGACCTTCAAGCACAACACCGAGGCAACCTTGAACTTCCTTCCCCAGTGCGACGCCGCCTTGTTTCTGGTCTCGGCCGACCCGCCGCTGACCGAGGTCGAGGTCGAGTTCCTCAAGCAGGCCCGGGCCAGAATCTCGCGCCTGTTCTTCGTCCTCAACAAGATCGACTACCTGGACGCCGAGGAATTGCAGGTCGCCCGCGGCTTCCTGCAACGAACCCTGGAGCAGAAGGTCGGGATCGGCCCGGACGATGCCATCCTGTGCGTGTCGGCGCGGCAGGGCCTGGCCGCCCGCCTCGCCGGCGACCCGGATCGCTGGCGCGGCAGCGGGATGGCCGCCCTCGAGCAGGAGCTCATCCGGTTCCTGGCCGCGGAGAAATCCCGGACCCTGGCCCACGCCGTGGCCGCCAAGGCCCGGGAAACCCTGGACGAGGTGATGCTGAGGCTGCAGCTGGCCGTCCGCTCCCTCCGGATGCCCCTGCACGACCTGCAGCGCAGGTTGGAGGTTTTCGAGCAATCCCTGACGGAGGTCGCCGCCCAGCGCGAATCCACCGGCGACCTGCTGGCCGGTGATCTGAAGCGGACCCTCGCCTACCTGGAGGAGCTGGCCGCCCGGCAGCGCACCGCCGCCCATGCCTTCCTGACCGACGCCCTCGACAAGGCCCTGGTCAACGGTGTGGAGAACGTGACCGACGACCAGGTGCAGGAAGCCCTGGCCGGGGTCATACCCGGGTACTTCGAACACCAGAGCGGGGCCATGGCCGACCTGGTCGGCAAGAGGCTGACCCGGGTGCTGGGCGCGCACCAGGAGCGGTCGGACCAGCTCATCGGCGGCATCCGGCAGACCGCCGCCAACCTGTTCGAGATCCCCTACGCCCTGCCCGCCGCCGAGGACGCCTTCCACCTGGTCCAGCAACCGGACTGGGTGACCCACCGGTGGTCATCAACCCTCAGCCCCATCCCGCGCAGCGTCTGGGAACGGCTGTTGCCCGGCCCCCTGCGGCGCCGCCTGCGGCTCAGGAGGATCGCCGGCCGCCTCGACGACCTCGTCCTGCGCAACGTGGAGAACCTGCGCTGGGCCCTGTACCAGAGCATCAACGACTCGTTCCGGCATTTCGGCTCCGAGCTGGACGCGCGGCTGCGCGAGACGCGGGCCGCCACCAAGGACGCCATCACCGCCGCCATGCGACAAAGGCAGGAAAGGGGCGCTGCGGTGGACCAGGAGATCAAACGGCTGGAATCGGCCGGTGACAGGATCGCGGCATTCATCTCCGACCTTGATAAACAGGGGTGAGTTTTGCTATAATATAACCTCAGTTGACCTATCAATCACATCTGACCCAGGGATCGAACGACCATGAATAATCCTCGCCCCGTGGCCGGCCTCTTGAAGGCCGCCGGTATCTTGTTCTGCACCCTGCTCGTGACCCTCAGCCTGGCCGCCGGCCCGGCCCTGGCCCAGGGGTTGGATGTTTCGGGCTGGACCATCGAACAGGCCAACTCCACCTCCGTCTATACCATCCCCGCCGGGACGGTGATCCAGCCGGGCGGTTACCTGGTCCTGGGGCGCTACGCCGACCGGGCCTCCTTCGAGGCCTTCTGGGGGGTGAGCCTGGGCGCGAACGTGGTCTACCTGACCAACGGGCAAGACGCCCCCGCCGTACCCATGATCAACGGCGACGAGACCTTCACCGTGAAGGACGGCGGCGGGGCGGTCATCGACGGTCCGACCCCCGCCTTCAACACGGGCTACGTTTCCCATCAGCGCAACGATCCCGAGGCCGCGCCCTGGACCCTGGACAGCACCACCTCGACGCCCGGCTACGGGGTCGAGGCCCAGGATGCCGTCTTCAGCGGCCTGGTGATCAGCGAGGCCAGCGACGGCCCCGGTTCGGGCAACTACATCTACGAGTTCGTCGAGCTGTACTATGACGCCGATGCCGGCGGCGGCGGCAACCTCGCCCCGCTGATCAGCGGCACGGCCGTCTCCCCGGCCAGCCCGGCCGTCGGGGACGACGTGACCTTCACCGCCACCATCACCGACAGCGACGGGACCATCAGCCAGGCCCAGGTGCTTTACCGCTACAGCGGCGGAACCTTTACGGCCATGGGCATGACCGACGGCGGCGGCGGCGCCTACCAGGCCACCCTCTACGGCGTCCAGGGCAACACGACCCTCGAGTACTACATCCAGGCCCAGGACAACGACGGCGCGGTGACCACCGATCCCGTGGGTGCGCCTGCGTCCTACTACTCGGTTCCCGTTTCCGACGGCACCAGCCGGCTCATCGTGTTCGACCACGCCCACGACCAGGACGCCGGCAGCAGCGGCAACTGGCGCATCGACGACAACTACCCCGATCCCTACCCGGCCGCCCCCACCAGCGAAACATCCTGGAACGGTCAGCTGTCGAGCTGGGGCTACGAACTGTACCTGCTCGGACACACGGTGCGCAGCAACACCGCCGCCTTCACCAGTGCGTCGCTGGCCGGGGTCGATCTGCTGGTCATCCCCGAGCCCCAGAATCCGTTCACCGCCGCGGAGATCGAAGCCGTGCGCCAGTACGTCTTCGACGGCGGCTCGCTGTGCTTCATCGCCGACCACAACAGCAGCGACCGCAACGGCAACGGCTGGGACAGCGCCAGCATCTTCGGCGGCTACAGCGTCCCGCACATCAGCACCCCCATCGGGACTGACACCGAGACCTTCTGCGGCGCGCTGTTCGGCCTGCACGTGCACGTCAAGGACGAGGGCAACAACAGCATCAGCGGCACCTTCACCAACGTCCTGAACGATCCGTCCAACCCGGTCCTGCACGGACCCTACGGTGATGTCGCCAGCGTGGTCTACCACGTGGGCAACACCATCAGCCTGTGGCCGACGGCCAACGCGGACCTCAGCCAGGTCGGCGGTTTGGTATCGCTGGACGCGGGGGATCCCCACTGCGCGGCCTGGTCCCTATACGGCAACGGCAAGGTCTTCGGGTACGGGGAGAGCTCCGACACCGCCGACGGTACCGGCAGCGAATCCCATGTGGACAACTGGCACGAAGCCGACCACCGCGCCCTGTTCCTGAACGCCACCATGTGGCTGCTGGACAAGGGGCCCGTCTCGGGGGTGGGCGACCTGCCCGCACCCCTCGGCATCGCCCTGCGCACCTACCCCAATCCCTTCAACCCCAGCCTGACGGTGGCCTTCGCGCTGGATTCGGCACGGGACGTGGACCTGGGCGTTTACGATGTGGCCGGCCGCAAGGTGGCCACCCTGCACCGGGGCTTGCTGCAGGCCGGCCCCCAGCGCTTCACCTGGAGCGGCACCGACGATGCCGGCCGCACCGCCCCCAGCGGGATCTACCTGGTGCGGATCAGCGACGGGGTGACGGTGAGCATGAAGAAGGTCGTGCTGGCGAAATAAGCCTCAGCAATCCTTCCCCGGAGGCGGCTTCATATTTGACCGCCTCCGGTCGGCATGGTAGCTTGCCCCCAATCCCCTTCCCGGGGACCCACCCTCTACCGGGAGAACCGTTCGTGACACTGTACCTTTTCCTCGGATTCACCTGAGCCCGCCGCGTGGACGCCGCCCGTGTCCAGGCGAGCGCAGTGTGACCGAGGAAGGTTTCCCGCCGGCCTCTCCCGTCTCCTGACCTCTTCCCTGACCCGGGCCCGCCACGCGGACAACGGTGCGTTGTTGTGCGCCCGCGGGCAGCCGCCCGCTCACCAAAATCCGGACTATTGAATCGCTTCGCAATTCAATTATCCGGGTTAAACCAGGGAGGACACCATGTCCCAGGATTACCGTTCCATGTGGGCCGAGCTAGGCCTGGACCTCGCCGCCCATGACCAGCTGCTGGCCGTCCTCGGCCAGGCCTACGCCGACATCTACCAGGCCCAGGCCGACCGGCCCGAGGCCATGAGCTACTTCGATTTCGTCATGAGCGAGGTCCACGGCCTGCGCATCAGGGAACTGCTCGACGCCCGCAAGGCCGGCCGCAAGGTGGTCGGCGCCTGGTGCGTGTTCGTGCCCGAGGAAATCGTCCTCGCCGCAGACGGCATCTGCGTGGGGCTGTGCGCCGGAGCCGACGTGGCCATGGACGAGGTCGAAAAGCTCCTGCCCCGCAACACCTGCGCCCTGATCAAGAGTTCGCTGGGGTTCAAGCTGGGCAAGTTGTGCCCCTACCTCGAGTCCGTGGACATGGTCGTGGGCGAGAACACCTGCGACGGCAAGAAGAAGATGTACGAGACCTTCGCCGAACTCACGGAGAACCTCCACGTGATGGACGTCCCCCAGATGAAGTCGGCCGACGGCAGGCGGCTCATGCTGAACGAATACCGCCGGTTCCTGACTGCGGTCGAGGAGCTGACGGGGGTCGAGATCACCGCCGAACGCCTGCGCCAGGGCATCCGGACGGCCAACGCCAAGCGCCGGGCCATGCACCGCCTGTACTCCCTGCGCGCGGCCGACCCCGCCCCGATCAGCGGGCTGGACGCATTGCTCATCAACCAGATCTCCTTCTACGATGACCCCGAACGCTTCACCGCCTCGGTCGACGCCGTCTGTGACGAGCTGAAGGCCCGCAACGAAGCCGGCCGGGGCGCCGTTCCGGCCGGCGCCAAGCGCATCCTGGTATCCGGGTGCCCCATGGCCGTGCCCAACTGGAAGTTGCCCTGGATCGTCGAAGGGGCCGGCGCGGTGATCGTCGGGGAGGAGAGCTGCGTGGGTGAGCGCGGGCTGCGCAACCTTGTGGCCGAGGACGGCGGCACGGTGGATCAGCTCCTGGAAGCCCTGGTCGACCGGTACTTCCAGGTGGACTGCGCCATCTTCACGCCCAACCCGGACCGCCTGGCCCACATCAGGCAGATGGCCGCCGACTACCGGGCGGACGGGGTGATCCACTACGGCCTGAACTTCTGTCAGCCCTACCAGATGGAGGCCATCCCCGTGGCGGCCGCCCTGGAACAGGACGGCCTGCCCACCCTCCGCGTGGATACCGACTATTCCCAGGAGGATGTCGAACAGCTCAAGACCCGGGTGGAAGCGTTCCTGGAAATCCTCTAGTTCCTCACCTGCGGGGTCCGTCGCGGCCCCGCCGCATACCAAGGATGGCGACATGATTGCAGCAGGCATCGACATCGGATCGCGCAGCATCGAGCTGGTCCTTCTGGATGGGGACCGCATCCTGGACGTCCGGCGCCAGGACACCACCTTCGATCCCCTGCGCCAGTGCCAGCGGCTGCTGGAAGGGGTGAGCTGGGACACCCTGGCGGCCACCGGGTACGGCCGGAAGCTCTTCAGCGAACGCTGGGGCGGCGACACCCTCACCGAGATCCGCGCGCACGCCGCCGGCGCCCGCTTCCTGCACCCGGAAGCCCGCACCGTGCTGGATATCGGCGGCCAGGACACCAAGGCCGTGGCCATGAACGAGGCCGGGCGCGTGGTCAAGTTCGAGATGAACGACCGCTGCGCCGCCGGCACCGGGAAGTTCCTGGAGTTCATGGCCACCGGCCTGCAGATCCCCCTGGCCGAATTCGGAACCTACGCCCTTTCCGGCGCCCGGGGCGTGGAGATCAGCAGCATGTGCACCGTTTTCGCCGAGACCGAGGCCACCTCGCTCATGGCGCGCGGCGTCCCGGGACCGGACATCGCCCGGGCCCTGCACATGTCCATCGTCACCCGCTCGGCCTCCATGCTGCGGCGTGTGGGCGTGGTCCCGCCGGTGGTGTTCACCGGCGGGGTGGCCCGCAACCCCTGCGTCGTGGCCCTGATGGGGCAAATCCTGGATTGCCCCCTCGTGGTCCCCGAGAACCCGGACCATGTGGGCGCCCTGGGGGCGGCCCTGCACGCGCTCAGCTGACGAAAAGTCCGGAGCAATGATAGAACCGCCGCGGTTTGGGATGGATTCGGCGCCAGATCGTGGTATCATTGCTTCGTTCGGTTGCACTGGGTGTTGGCCCCTCTCGCCCGCTTGGCCTTCAGCACCACCCGGCCGCCCCCGCCCTTTGGGCCTGCAGGATTTCCTGTGGCGACAGACGGCCTTGCGAGGATTTCCATGGTCAAGGATGACCGCTTCGTCGCCATCGCCAACGATTTCAAGCAGGTCCGCGTCCACTACGACCGCCTGCACGGCGCCTTGTGGTACACCATCGACCCCCGGCCCCGCCCCTGCTTCAACCTGGAAATCCTCGCCGAATTGCGTCGGTTCCAGGAGGACCTGGTCCGCGTCAACCACACTGCCCTGGACCGGGGCCGGACCCCGCCGGTCCGCTATACCATCCTGGCCAGCCGCTCCCCCGGCATTTTCAACCTGGGTGGCGACCTGGAGCTTTTCCACGGCCTGATCACCGCCGGCGACCGCCAGGGGCTTCTGAACTACGCCACCGCCTGCATCGACGTCCTGTACCCCAACGCGGTTCACTTCGACCTGCCCGTGACCACGATCTCCCTGGTCCAGGGCGAGGCCCTAGGCGGCGGCTGCGAGGCCGCCATCTCCAGCAACGTCATCATCGCCGAACGCGGTGCGCGCTTCGGACTGCCGGAGATCATGTTCAACCTGATTCCGGGCATGGGCGCCTACAGCTTCCTGATCCGCCGCACCACGCCGGAGATCACCAAGCGGCTGATCACCACGGGCAAGGTTCTGACCGCCGCCCAGATGCACAAGCTGGGTTTGGTGGACATCCTGGCCGAGGATGGCCAGGGCCACATCGCGGTCCAGGAATACCTGGCCAGCTCCCACCGCCGCGCCAACGCCTACCACGCCCTGAACCGGGTGCGCCAGTGCGTCAACCCCATCACCTACGAGGAATTGATGGAGATCACCAGGGTGTGGGTGGATACGGCGTTGCAGCTGAGGCCGCGGGATTTGAAGATGATCTCCCGGTTGCTGAAGGCCCAGAAACGCCGGGCTGCGGAGGCGCGGACCAACGACGGCGGAAATCCCAGCAAGGTATTGAAAGGGAAGGGCTAGACCAGGGCCGGGGCGGGCCGGGCCGCCTTCTGCAGCACGGCCTCGGTGGTCGCGGCCAGGGAATCCAGGGTCAGGGGCTTGGCCAGGAAGCCGTCCATGCCCACTTCCCGGCAGCGCTCCTGGACCTGGCCGGTCGCATCGGCGGTCACGGCTATGATGGGCAGGCGGGAGCTTCCTGTTTCCTGGGCGCGGATCTTCAGGGTGGCCTCGTAACCGTTCATCACGGGCATGCGGATATCCATGAACACCACGTCGAAATCCTGTCCGGCGACCGCCTTGACCGCCTCGGCGCCGTTGTCCACCATGTGGGCGTCCATCTTCAGCATCCCCAGCAGCCGGGACATCACCGCCTGGTTGAACTTGTTGTCCTCGACCACCAGGGCCTTCAGGTTGAAGCCGGACCGCGGAGTCACCGTCCTGGGTTGGGCGGCCTTGCTCGTGGCGGCGGGTTTCAGGGGCAAGGACACCGTGAAGGTCGAACCCTTGCCTTCGGTTGATGCGACCTCGATCTCGCCGCCCATCAGCTGGGTCAGTTGCTTGACCAGCCCCAGGCCCAACCCCATGCCCTCGTAGCGGCGGGTGGTGCTGTTGTCCCCCTGCTCGAAACCGCGGAACAGGGTTTCCAGCTTCCCTTGCGGCATGCCGATTCCGGTATCGGACACCGAGATGGTCACCCTGAAGTCCTGCTTCTGTTCACGGACACGGCAGTCGATCTGGACCGAACCCTGCTCGGTGAACTTGATGCCGTTGCTCAACAGGTGAAAAACAACCTGCCTGATGCGCGCCTGGTCACCCAGGAACCGCAGGGGAGCATCTTGGGGATAGGTGAACCGCAAGTCGATGTTCCGCTGCGAGGCCGAAGTCTCCAGCAGCCTGACCACGTCCTGCAGGGTGCGGTGCAGATCAAAATCGACAGTCTGAAGGGTCAGCTTCTCCGAGGTCATGCCCGCGTAGTCGAGGATGTCGCCGATGGTGCGCAGCAAGGATTCCACCGAGCTGGTGATGATCTGCAGCTGCTCCCGCTGGTCCCGGTCCAGGTCCGTCCGGCTAAGCGATTCGGCCATTCCCAGGACGCCGTTCATGGGTGTGCGGATCTCATGGCTCATGGAGGCCAGGAAACGATCCTTGGCCTTCTCGGCCAGCCTCGACTTGGCCAGCTCGACCTTCAGGTCGTTCATCTTCCGCAGGCGGCGCAGGGCCCCCTGGTAGAAGACGGGCAACACCACCACCCCCAACAGCAGGCCCAGGCCCACATCCATATGACCACGCCAGTAGGGGTTGAAGTAAAGCACCGACCCGAAGCCCAGCCCGCCCAGGATGATGCCCCGTTGCAGGAACTCCTCGCCGAAACGGATTCCGTTGCCGATGATCACCCACAGGAAGATGGGGTAGTAGGTGGCCACCTCGCCACCGCCCAGATGGAACCAGGCGGTCATGATCCCCAGGTCCGCAACCAGGGAGATGTTCCGGCGCCAGGGGGCGCGGTCGGGGTAACGTTTGACGATCTCGAACCAGACCGTCGAAAAGGCCAGGTAGGCCAGGATGGTGGCCAGCCCCTTGTTCATCAGGTCGGACCCATGCATGCCCTTGATCCAGGACATGACCAGGAAACCCGCCAGGGAGATCCAGCAGATCACGACCCGGGCCTTGCTCTGGGCCTTTTCTTCGTTGATGAGTGCGAAGGCGGACATGTGCGGAAAATCCCCAATGGCCTGGTCATGGCAACGACGGTCACCGCCCGCGAAGCGGGACCATCTTCTGGAACCGGTCATACTGGGGGGTTATCGGAGGAAATCGGCTGGGCTTGATGGGAATTTTCCGGAAGGATTCAGCCAAGGTTTCAGGGATGGGTTGCCACCCCCACCAGGCACCTCGCCCTGATGCCCTTAATCGGCGGGGGTGACAACTCCCTACCTTCTGCACCAGGAAATTTTCGCAAAAAATGGGAAAGATCACAAATGAATGGAGTCGAATCCCCTTGAAATCAGTTGAAATGGGCGTAAAATTTTTTATTGGTTCTGGTTACTGGGTCAACGTGTTCTTTCCGAGCCCCATCACCGGGGCCTGCTTTCCAAATTTCACGGAGCATGTAATTGAAAAACTCAAACCAGAACATCAATATCGAAAGCTGGGACCTGCCCCAACGCCTGAAATCCCTGCGCGAAGATCGCCACTGGTCCCAATCCGACCTGGCCAAGGAGACGGGGCTTTCCTACCGTACCATCCACGATCTTGAGCTGGGGAAGCGTAACCGCATACAGGAAAAGACCTTGATGCTTCTGGCGCAGGCTTTCGAGATCACCCTGCCGGAATTGACGGGAATTCCCAACGGGAATGACCATCAGACCGTGACCACCGACAAACCACGCAACCACCTACCCTGGAAATGGATCGCTCCGGTTCTTCTGGCCCTGTTGCTTGCGGCAGGGCTGTCGATGCGGCACTGGGCCCTGACCCATGCCCGCTGGGAGATCCGTGACCACCACCTGGTTGTCCGGGACGGCGTCCTCGGATCCAGGCTGTGGGAAATCGGTGCTCCGCCCGGCCCCAAGTATTGCCTCGTCGCCCCCTGGTCCGACCGGATTCTCATCTTGGGCTTTTCCGGGACGACACCCCGGGGCCGGAACATCATGGCCCTGGATCGCTCCAGCGGCCGGATCATCTGGACCGCACAACCGGATCTGGCGGCGGTGCGTGCCGCCTTCGGCCCTGACGTCCTCTCCGGGGGCAACCTGTTTTGCGAGAACCTCTTGACCGTAGACCTGAATCGGGACGGCCGCGGGGAGATCCTGGCCTTGTTCCACCACACCTCGAACTATCCCGGCATCCTCTGCTGGATCGACCAGGACGGTCGCCTGCTGGGCCAGTACGCCAACCACGGCCAGTTCAACGACATCTTGGAGACCGACCTGGACGGTGACGGCAGGAACGAGATCATCGCTTCGGGTACGGACAACGCCCCTGTCTACGCCGGCGCCACCGTGGTCATCCTGGATGAGGATCATTTCCGGGGCGCCTCGGTGGATTCGCTGAACCACCCCCGGTCCCTGGAGCCGGATTCCTGCCTCGTGCGCCTGGTCGTTCCCAACTGGCCGCAGCCCTACATGACCAGCCTGCAGGCCAAGCGGTTCCATGCCCGCAAGATCACGGTGTACACCGACCCCGAGGGCCGGAAAGAACTCGCCTTCGAATTCGGCCCCATCAATAACCTGATCGGAACCCTGCGCGTGGACCGGCGGCTTGTCCCGCTGGGGCTGGGGTTGCAGGATTATTTCATCGAGACCCTGGCCCAAAATTTTCCGCCTGAATTGATCACCGATACCGGCCCGACCGATCCCGCCTGGCTGGCCACCTGGCTGGCCGGGTATCTGCGGTTCGGAGCCGTGATTGAGCAGCTGGCATCTCATCCTGTGGCCACATCATCCCGTTGAACACGAATTCCAGATGATAGGCGGAAAAGAGAGGGCCGGGTTGAAACCCGGCCCCTTAAGGAGCAGATCCCCATTTTCATGACCACTTCTCAACGGTAAAGAGCCTTGAGATGGCTCCAGGATGCTTCTTCCCCAGGCACGGTAGGGTTCGCATAGAGAGCGCTCGGACAACATTCCCCATCCCAGAAGATATGCACCCGACCACCGGTATCGGTTGGTTCCTCGATCTTCAAGATCAAGGCTTCACCGTTCAACGCGAACGTGACCATCCCGAAATCGAAGGTGTACGGGAAGCCACAGCTGATGTTCCCCGAGCTGGAAATGGTGCCGGTGACCGGGGCGGTCAAAGGAACGAAGCTGGCCGGATTTCCCGGGGTGCCCTTCCCGAGGGTGACCGTCACCGCTTCCTGGTACCCAAGGTACATGTTGTCGAAATAGATCTCCGCCCAGAAATGCGTTGTCGGGTCCCCCTCTTCGTAGACCTGGGTCGACGCCCAATACGGTTGGTAGTAGCTATCGCTCATCATGTCGGTGTAGGTGCAAACCGTATCCCCCGGCGCAATGGCGTCCTGGCCCATCCATTCCCAAAAAGGCCCGATCGAATCGTCTGACCACCAGTAGCCCGTTGCGGAAGGTCCGTCATTGAAATACCACACCTGGGCCGCAGATAAGGAGGGTATGGCCAGCAAGAAAAGAAACGCCACGGCCAGCCAGTTCATGTTCGTTTTTTTCATTGTTCCTCCCCCTTTTTGAATGAAAAGGAAATTCTCTTTTCACTTTATCCGATAACACATCGAACTGTCAAGGGGGCCGGGCAGGTTGTGGGGGCCGGGCAGGTTGCCAAGCCGGTGCCCATCAGGCATTATTCCTCCACATTCGATTCTCGCAACATTTCCATCATCATGAAGGCCCAACCATGACCCAGGATCCCCGAACCCTCGCTGACGATCAGGGCCCACCCGACCTGGACAACATCATCGTGGTGCTGAGCCGCACCACCGAGCCCATGAACATCGGGGCGGCCTGCCGGGCCATGAAGACCATGGGGCTGAAGCACCTGCGGTTGATCTCGCCGCTGAACCCCAAGGGGCGCAGCGCCTACTCCCTGGCCCACGGTTCCGAGGACATCCTGGATAACGCCGAGGTCGTGGATGATCTGATGGACGCCATCGGTGACTGCACCACCGTCTGCGGCACCACCGCCCGCCCGCGCCAGCTGCGCAAGGACGCCCTGCTGGCTCCGGCGGATCTGGCCGGCCTGATCGTCGACCACAGCCGCACCGGCAAGGTGGCCCTGCTGTTCGGCACCGAGCGCACGGGCATGACCAACGACGAGGCGGACATCTGCCGCTACCTCTCGACCGTCGACACCGCCCCGGACCAGCCCTCGCTGAACCTCTCCCAGGCGGTGATGTTGTACGGTTGGGAGATCCGCCAGGCCTGGCGCAACGCCGGCGGCGTGGACGATCCCGATACGGTGGTGCGCAAGCCCCAGGGCGAGCTGGCGCGCCCGGGCGGTGTGGTCCGCCGGCCCGAGATGAAGGTTCGCCACCCCCACCGTTCCACGCGCCTGCCGACCCAGCATGAGCTGGACAACATGTACGCCCATCTGGCCCATGCCATGAGCGCCATAGGCTACTCGGATCGCGAACGCTACAAGTTCCTGACCTATCTGCGGCAGCTGCACATGCGCGCGGGCATCGTCAACTGGGAGACTCACATCTACCACATCCTGAGCCACCGCATCCTCAAGGCCACCGGCAGCCCCCGGTTCACGGGCCTGCGCGAAGGCACGGAGTTCCCCGACGATGACCCAGATCTTTGACCTCAAACAAACGACCCCGGACCAGCCGGCCCGGGGTCGTGATCAGAATTTTATTTCGGTCAGTGCTCGACGCCCACGTTCTGCAGCTGGGCACACACCGCGGCGTACTCCTGTTTGAACACGTCCAGGACCTCCCGGCAGCGGTCCAGGTCGCCGGCCTTGGCGCTCAGCTCCAGGATCTTGCAGACCTGCGACAGCCGCGACGCGCCGTAGGTGGCGCAGGCGCCCTTGAAGCTGTGGGCGTCCTTGCCCAGGACATCGGCGTTGCAGGTCTCGATGGCGGCCAGGATCGACTCGTACATGGGCGGAGCATGCTCCAGAAACAGCTCCCGAAGTTCGTCCAGGATCTCCTGGTTGCCGCCGAATTCCGCCAGCAATCTCTCCGCGTCCACGACCGGCACTTCGGGCCCCGGCAGGTTCAGGTCGTTACTCAAGATCCTCATCCTTTCCTTGCATGCTCTGAAAATCATTCATGGGTTGCTGATTTTCGGCAGCCGGGGTGCGGATCTTGAGCAAAAACGAAACTGCTTGACGCCCGGGCCGGTTCGGCACGACCATGGTCTCATGCAGAAATGCGGGACGGATCCCGCTCATGACCTGACCCTCGAGCAAGGAGTGCTCCCATGAAACGCCTGCTGTTGATCCTCTCGGCCCTGATGCTGCTGGTATACGCCGACCCCTCCGCCGCGCTGGGACCGATCGATGCCTCGGCCAGCGCCGGCCTGTTCAGCAAGTACGTCTGGCGGGGCATGATCGTGACCGACGACCCGGTCCTGCAGCCGGACCTGTCGGTGAGTGTCATGGGTTTCGGGGCCGATATCTGGGGCAACATGGACCTGACGGATTATCACCGCACCAGCGAGGATCCCGACGGCCTGGGCGGCCAGTTCTACGAAATGGACTACTCCCTGAGCTACGGCGTCTCCCTGCCCTTGTTGAAGCTGGGCGCCGGCCTGATCTACTATGATTTCCCCAACACCCACGACAGCGCCACCACCGAGCTCTATATCTCGGCCGCGGCGGATGTCCTGTTTTCGCCTTCGGTCGCCATGTACTACGATGTCGACGAAATCGACGGTGGCTACCTGCAGCTTGCAGCAGGTTACGCTGTCGAGATGAGCCCCGGCACGGATCTGGACCTGGCCGCGAGCCTCGGTTACGGCAGCGCCGACTACGTGCAGGGTTACTTCGCCGGTCTGGTTCCCGACAAGGCCCTGACCTCCCTGGACGCCGGCCCCACCGATCTGCAGCTGACCGCGGAAATCCCGTACCATCTATTGCCCATGGTGACGGTCACCCCGTCGGTGACCTACAGCACCCTGCTGGGCGACGCCAGCGATGCGGCCGACGCCGGCAACGCCGATACCGACGCCTTCTTCCTGGGCCTGACCGCGGGCTTGAGTTTCTGACTGCGGGAACTCCACGGCCGCAGGCGGCGTAGACCCGTGGCCGCCTTGACGGCCCTTTCACTCAACCGGGAGTCATGACCTTGAACCGTATACCGGCCCGCCTGATGACCTGGGTCCTGTTGCCGGCGACCCTGGGGAGCCTGCCCGCCCTGGCCAATGACTTCGCCCTGCCCGCCCAACCACCCGCCCAACGCACCGTCAGCCCCACCGAGCAATGGCGCATCGGCGGCGAGGACGACGAGGACATCTTGCTGGGCATGATCGGCGGCGCGGTCCAGGGCCCCGACGGCAACACCTACCTGCTGGACTCCCAGCTCTCGCAGGTGCTGGTCATCTCGCCCGACGGCGAACTGGTCACGACCCTGGGCCGCGAAGGCGACGGCCCCGGCGAACTGCGCCGACCCCACGGCCTGTTCTTCAAAGATGAAGACACCCTGGGCATCGTCCAGGGCTTCCCGGCCAAGATCACCCTACTGGAATTGGACGGCACCCCCGCAGGCACAATCGCCGTCGGCGGCGAGGCCGACGAGGGGGGCTTCAACTTCCTGAACAAGGCCATGACCGCGGCGGGTAAGCTCGTGGTGCAGAAAGGCCGGGGTACCTTCGACCCCGAGACCTCCAAATCCTTCCGGGTGGCCACCCTGTCGGTACTGGACATGGAAGGGACCGAGCTGGCCACCATCTGCACCAAGGAAAGCGAGAATGATTTCTCGCACCGGGTCTACGACGAGGCCAAGGACTTCTCGGAAATGAACGTGTGGACCCTGTCTCCTGCCGGGATCATCTACACCGCACCCGAGCGTGATGCCTATGCCGTCAACGCCTACGATCTGGACGGGAAGTTGCTGCATACCCTGCGGCGCCCCTTCTCCCCGCGCAAGCGCACCGCCGAAGACAAGAAGAAGATGGAAAACGGCGTCAACATGATCATGAACGGCCGCCGCCTGGACGTCGAAACCCACTTCCTCGACACCGATCCCGACATCAGGAGTCTGCAGGGCACCGCCGACGGCCGCCTGTTCGTGGCCAGCAGCCACGACCTACTCGAGAATCTGCCTGCGGGTATCGGCGCCCGCTACGACGTGATCTCTCCGGAAGGGGAATTCCTGGAGGAACTGTCCCTGCGCATCCCGAACTTCGATGCCGCGAACGACCGGCTCATGTTCCTCGACGGGGAGCATTTCCTGCACCTGCGCAACATCCAGTCCGCCATCGAGGCCGCCCGGGCCGCCTTCGGAGGAAACAACGACAAGAGCACCAAGGACGATGAAGATCAGGGCGAAGCCGAACCCATGGAGGTCGTCCTCTACCGCCTTTCCTGACCCTGGTGTCGGGAGGGCATGAAGGCCGAGAAAGCCCCCAACAGGATGTTGGGGGCTTTCGTCCCTGCAAACAGGGGGTCGTTGTAGGGAGGGAAGAATCAGACCAGGTAGAGATCCGCCAGCACCGCCGCGAGCAGCGCCATCCCGATCCAGGAATTGATGGTGAAGAACGCCTTGTCGATGTGGGTCAGGTCCCCACCCCGCACCAGGGCCTGCTCCCAGGCCAGCAGGGCGCCCATGACCACCACTCCCATCAGTGACACCATGCCCAGGAGTTCGGCCCGCCGGAACGCCCCGGCCACGAAGCCCACCGCAAGCACGTGGAACACCCTGGACAGCAGCAATGCCCGTTCCACCCCGAACCGGGCCGCCAGGGAATGCAGCCCGACCCGACGGTCGAAACCCACGTCCTGGCAGCCGTAGATGGTGTCGAAACCGGCCACCCAGAACATCACCCCGGCGGCCAGCCACAGGGGGAAGGCGGCGAACGCCCCGGTGACCGCAAGCCACGCCCCCACCGGAGCGATGGCCAGGCCCAGACCCAGCACCAGGTGCGACCAGTGCGTCACGCGCTTCATGTGTGAATAGCCCAGCACCACCAGCAGGGCCACCGGACTGAGCTTGAAACACAGGGGATTCAACTGCCAGGCCGCGACCACCAGCAGGGCGCAGGAGAGCACCACGAACACCGCCGCCCCGGCCACCGAGACCCGGCCCGCGGGCAGGTCGCGATCCGCGGTGCGGGGGTTGGCCGCGTCCAGTTTGCGGTCGGCCAGGCGGTTGTAGCCCATGGCCGCGCTGCGGGCGCCGACCATGGCGACCAGCACCCAGCCCAGCACCGGCCAGGGTGGCCGGCCGCCGGCCGCGACCAGCAACGAGATCAAGGCGAACGGCAGTGCGAAGATGGTGTGTTCGAACTTGACCAGGGAAGCGTAACGGGCGATCAGATTCACGGACTTCCTTTCGTTGCGGGGGGCGCCGACCCGCCGAAACTACACCGCCCCGCCACCATCAGCAAGAACGGGGGCGACTGCGCCCCCGCTCCTCCTGGGTTGTCCTGGAATATCGTTACTTGCCCGCGGCGGCCCTCATGTTCGCGGCCATCTCGCGGATCTCCACCAGATCCTTCTTCATCTTGGCGAACCCGTACCAGGTCGCGTAGTCGGGATTCATGTGGAACGTGGCCTGGAAGGCCTTCATGCGATGGTCCATGAACATCTCGTAGAGGGTCTCCTCCACCTCGGTGTCCACGTCGTAGAAGGTCAGCAGGTCGGGGTACTTCGCTCCCGGCCGTTCGGGATTGGTGATGAGCCCGTCCTGGTAGAGGCCGGCCACGATCTCGATGGCCTCGGCGAACAGTTTGTCCCCCTCCTTGACCATCTGATCGGCGTTCTTGAAGTTCTCGGCCACGAAGTTGGGGGTGTGGCACTTCTCGCACGCGGTGATGAAATGCTGGCGCTCCTCCTGGAAGCTCTCGGCCGTCAGCCGCACCACGTTGCCGGCCTTGACCACGTCCAGACGACCGGTGGGGTTGCCTTCGGGATCCAGCACGCCCAGGCCCTTGAGGATCACGGCCTGGTAGCCCATCCACTCGGGATCTTCCTCGGGCAGGCGCAGAGCCAGGAAACCCCAGGCAGACATCGCGCGGTGGTTGCCCTCCTGCATGTGGCAATCCTGGCAGGTAGGTGCGCGGTGGCGGTTATCGGGGTCGATGTCGCGGTTCATCAGGTAGGTCACGCCGTGCTTGCTGCCCGACCACATCTCCCACTGGGCGTGGTCGAAACCGGTGTGGCAGGTCTGGCAGGCCTCGGGCTCCCTGGCTTCGGCCTTGCTGAAGGCGTGGCGGGTATGGCAGTTCTGGCAGTCCATCCCGTACTTGTAGTACTTGCGACCCTCGGATTCACGCTTGGTCTCGTCGGTCAGCCCCAGGGTGTGGCAACCGCCGCAGCCCTTCTGTCCGGCCATGAAGGCCCTGGGCTGCATGTGCGAATACGGCATGGCGTCCAGGGCGATCTGCCCCAGGGCGTGCTTGCCGGACAGGTACTGCTCCGCCTGCTCCTCGTGGCACTCGGCGCAGGTTGCGATGGTCGGCAGCGTGGCCTTGTCCACGTCGTCGTTGCCGGTGTGGGCGTCGCCGTGGCAGCCTGTGCAATCCATCTCCTTGGACATGACGCCGCGGTTGAAATCCTTGACGAGCATGGGCGTGATCTTGGCGTGGCAATCCTCGCAGGTCGAGGGGGTGGCCAGGACCGGGCCGGCCAGCAGCAGGCACAGGACACAGCCCAAGGACAGGGATCTCAACATGGGGTTCCTCCTCCAGGGTTAGGCGAATCGCAACGAACGAATTGTATCCGGGAGAGGGTATCAATTCAAGATATTTTTATCCAGATATATAGATTCTAGTTAGGAAATCATGTCCGCCGCATGGCCCGGGAGCCAAGGAGGGCGATAGGGCCGGAAAGCCGAGGTTGCCGGAGCCAGGAGGGCGCAGGCAACCGTCCAGGGGAGGGGTCCCCAGGGTCAATCAGGCTTCCCTTGGTCCTCTGTGAGAAACGGCGGACACGATTAATCAGCCATCTCATCCCACCGTGGCA
The DNA here is from genome assembly GCA_024763215.1 of Candidatus Krumholzibacteriia bacterium. Taxonomy (GTDB): domain Bacteria; phylum Krumholzibacteriota; class Krumholzibacteriia; order LZORAL124-64-63; family LZORAL124-64-63; genus JAHJTW01. The sequence goes on from JANTFX010000020.1 coordinate 26,505, forward strand.
CCAGATCCACTTCCACCCCCAGATGGTCGCACACCCTCTGCACGATGAAGTCCACAAGGTCCTCGATGGACCTTGGCCGGTGATAGAAACCCGGGGCGGCGGGGATGACCAGCGCGCCCAGCTCGCTCAGGCGGGCCAAATTCTGCAGATGGTGGGTGGCCAGGGGAGCCTCGCGCGGCACCAGGAGCAACGGGCGGCGCTCCTTCAGGCACACATCCGCCGCGCGCAGCAGCAGGGTCTCGCTGGTGCCGGCCAGGATGCGGCCAGCCGTGCCCATGGTGCAGGGTATGATCACGAAGGGCCCGCCGCGGGCCGAACCGCTGGCCACAGGGGCGGTGAACTCCCGCAAGCCGTATACCCGCAGACTACCCGGACCGAGGCCCTGCAGATAGGCCACGACCTCGTCCACCGGCTGGTCCAGTTCCACCGGCGCCGTCTGGGACACCGCCGCGGAGATCACCAGGCTCACATCCCGTCCGGCCTGCAAAAGGACCTCCACCAGGCGCACCCCGTAGATCAGGCCGCTGGCCCCGGTCCAGCCCACGCCCACGGCGGGAAAATTTTCGGCGGCGCTCATCAAACCCTCCTGGCCCCGACGATGTGGGCGATGCCGAAGGTCTGGCGGTCGATGAACGCCCCCTGGAAACCGCTCTCATCGAGCAGGGCGGCGAACTCGCTGGGGGTCATGAAGGCGCCCATGCTGTGGCTCAGATAGCTGTAGGCCGATCCGTCCCGGCCCACCAGCTTCCCCATCTTGGGCACAAGGGTGTTCAGGAGCCAGCGCAGCGGCAGGGCCACACCCTTCGCCTGCCCCTTGCCCCTCGGATCATCACGGAAGAAATCCAGGACCAGCAGCTGCCCTCCCGGCCTGAGCACCCGGGCGATCTCCTCCACGCCCCGCTTCACGTCCGCAAAATTGCGCACGCCGAAGCCCACGGTCACCGTATCGACGCTGCCGTCGCCCAGGGGCAGGACCATGGCGTCGGCCGCGGTCAGGACCAACTTTTCGGCACCCTTTTTTCCTCGCGCGGCGACCAGCATTTCCGGGCAGAAATCCGCCGCGATCCAGGCCCGCCCCCGCCCCGAGCGCATGATCTCCAGGGCCAGATCCCCCGTCCCCGCACAAAGATCCAGCACCTGCGTGGTGTCATGGTCGGTCAGGGCGGCCACCCGGCGGCGCCAGGTGCGGTCCCGGTTCAGGCTCAGCAGGTGGTTCATGAAGTCGTACACGCCGGCGATGCGGGCGAACATGGTGCGCACTGTCCGGCTGTGCGCCGTGCGGTCGCGCACGGCCCAGGACTCGTCCCGCCCGTGGATGTCCTCGAAGCCGGTCATGCGCGGTGCCCTTGCAGGCGGGCCAGCAGGTCGGCCCAGCGCCGGCCCACCATCGCGTCCACTTCCGGATCCATCTCCACGGTCGGCGGCCACTTGCGCTCGAACCCCATCTCGCCGGGCAGCTTCCGCGTGGCGTCGATGCCCATCTTGGCGCCGTAACAGGCCAGGTTGGTCGCGTGGTCGAGCTGGTCCACCGGACCCTCGCTGAAGAACACGTCCCGGCCCGGTTCGATGCTGCCGGTCACCCGCCACAGAACCTCGTTCATATCGTGCACATCGACATCCTCGTCCACGACCACGATGATCTTGGAGAACATGATCTGGCCCGTGCCCCACAAGCCCTGGCACACCTTCCGCGCGTGGCCGGGGTAGCTCTTCCTGATGGCCACGACCACCAGGTTGTGGAAGCATGCGGCCACCGGCAGGTGGTAATCCGTGACCTCCGGCAACGGGACCTGCAGCAGCGGCAGGAAAAGCCGTTCGGTGGCCCAGCCCAGCCAGCCGTCCTCCATGGGCGGCTTGCCCACGATGGTCGCCGGATAGATGGGCGCGCGGCGGCTGGTGATGGCCGTCACATGGAAGACGGGGAATTCCTCGGCCAGGCTGTACCAGCCCGTATGGTCGCCGAAATCGCCCTCGAGGCGCCTCTCGCCCGGCTCGACGTAGCCCTCGATGACGAATTCCGCCTCGGCGGGCACCTCCAGGTCGCAGGTCACGGCCCTGGTCATGGCCACGGGCCGGCCCGTCAGGAATCCCGCGAACAGGGCCTCGTCCACATCCGGCGGCAGGGGCGCCGTCGCCGCGTAGGTCAAGGCGGGCGCACCGCCCAGGGCCACGCACACCGGCATGCGCTCTCCCTTCTCCTCGTAGCGGGCGTGGTGCGCGGCGCCGGTCTTGTGGATCTGCCAGTGCATCCCCGTGGTCAGCCCGTCGAAGACCTGCATACGGTACATGCCGATGTTGCGGCGGCCGTTTTCAGGGTTCCGGGTGATCACCAGGGGCAGGGTGATGTACGGCCCGCCGTCTCCGGGCCAGGTCGTCAGCACGGGCATGGCCTCCAGCAGGCCGCTCCGCTGCAACTGCTCCCCCTGGATCACGACTTCCTGGCAGGGCGCGCCGGTGACCGTGCGCGGCGTCGTGCCGCCCCAGTCCTTCAGCTTACCCAGCATGCGGACCTTGTCCCACAGGCCCTTGGGCGGGGCCATCTGCAGGGGCTCGCGCACCCGCGCGACAGCTTCCTCGAGATCTTCGCCGCCCAGGGCCCAGGCCATGCGCCGGCGGCCGGCGAACAGATTGATCAGCACCGGCACCGGTTTGCCGTCCGGACCGACCGCCTGGCTCGTCAGACCGCGCGCCGCGCTCAACTCGCCGCGCACCGGGTTCTCGAACAGCAGGGCCGGATGCTCGCCCGCCTTCACGAAACGATCGGCCAGTGCCGGAATTTCCAGGCAGGGGTCGGCCGGCTCGGGGATCCGGATCAGCTCGCCGCGCTGCTCCAGGAACCGGACGAAGGAGTGCAGATCGCCGGTGGGAATGGTTTGGTTCATGATTTCACCCGGGAAAACCGTGGTCAGTCCATGCGTGGGAACACTGGTGACAAGCTAGCAGAAGCGGTGCGGTGAAACAAGGTTCCGGCCGGCCCGTCCCGGTTCCGTCACCGGTCGGGATCCTGCTTGGGGACCATGACGCTCACCTCGCCGATCTGAAGATCCAGCCGGTAGTTCCGCTTCAGGTCCGCGAGCAGGTCCACCAGCTCCTGCTGGCCGATCCGGGAATTGATCTCGTGCATCCAGCCCCCCAGGACCACGACGGCGGGGGTGCGGGCCCGGAAAAGCTCGGCCAGCAGATCCTTGCCCACGATGTGATAACGCTGCCGTTGCCGCGGCGTCAGCACCGACGAGACCCCCAGGGCGAAGTGGTTTTCCATCCCCGGCGCCCACACCCGGTTCGCCAGGAACGGATACCCGGACCAGAAGGCCAGCACCATGTCCTGCGGCTGCGATCTTTCCCGGATGGCCCGGGCCACCTCCGGTTGCCTCCGCATGGACCACACCGGGTCCATGTCCATCCCCGTGTGGGCCACGCCCAGCATCACCGCCGCGTAGATGCCCAGCCCCACCGGCACGGCCCCCATGACCAACCCGCGCAAGGACGCGCGGCGCAACAGATCCGCCAGCCCGGCCAGGCTCAACGGCGCGAACAGGGGCGACCACGTGGCCGTGAAATACTGCGCGTAGACAGGGTCGGGCAGCAGGCAGACCAGCACCAGCGCCAGCACCCCCGCGGCCCAGATCCGCATCAGCATCGCGCCGGGGTCCCTGTCCCGCCGCCGGCTGTACAACCCCCACGCCGCCAGCCCCAGCAGCAAGATCAGATACGGATCCCGAGCCAGGGTCCCGCCCAGAACGCCCAGGGCATCGGCCAGGCGCACCCCCCAGCCCGCCCCCGCGGCCTTGTGCACGCTGAAACGCAAGGCGTGATAACGCAGGTTGTTGAACAGGAAGCGATCCGGATCGGCAAGGAAGAAGAACAGCATGGGGGCCAGGCCCAGGGCCAGACCCGCGGTCCACGATCCGAGGATTCGCAACAACCGGTCCCGCCGGCGGGCCTGGGTGATCAGGATCGCCAACCAGAGGGCGCCCGCCCAGGCCAGGTAGAAGAGCCTGACCCCGGCGACCAATCCCGCCACCATCCCTGCCAGCAGCAGGTACCGCCGCGAGCTATCGGTCCAGCCCCGATGCAGCAGCCACAGGACCGCCAGGACGCCCAGATTGGTCAGGGCGTAGGTCTTGATCACCACGTTCCAGGTCAGGAAGTGGGGGTCGGCCGCGACCAGCAGCACCCCCAGCGCCGCCAGGGCGGGTTCCCCGCCGTGGCGGCTGGAAAAATACGAGCCCAGGCACCACAGCCCCAGGGCCGCGCACAGCACCGAAAAGATCCGCAAGGCGCCGAGGGACGAGCCGGCCGCCATCTGCGGCAAGGCGTAGGCATACGGCAGCAGCGGCGCCTGGGGGTAGAAGAAATCGGCATAGGGCGTGTTGCCCTCGGCGACCAGCCGGGCCGCGCTCGCGTAATAGCCCTCATCCCCGTCCACGGGCCGGACCTGGGCCAGCCACAGCCCGAGGACCGCGAAGCCCAGGACGACGAGGATCCAGATTTTCCGGCGCGGCACGGCCACCATGGATAGCACCCAGAATTTGATCAAGAAGACGGCGATTGTGGCGATAGAAAGCCAGGGGATCGCCTATCCGTCCCCGATGATTTGCGAGCCGGGATCATACCCGTGGCCTCGACGACGGTCAAACCAGGAAGGGACACCGTGGACAAGATCGACACCTCGTTTCTGACGGAGATGAAAGCTTCCGGACGTCTGCCCTCGCCCACCGGGGTGGCCTTGACCATCCTCGAACTGACGCGGAACCCCGACACCAGCACCGAAGATCTGGCCGAGGTGCTCAAGGGCGACCCCGCCCTGGCCGGCCAGGTGCTCAAATTCGCCAATTCGGCCGGGATGGGTGCCAGGACCGAGATCACCTCCCTCAACGACGCTCTGGTGCGTCTGGGCATGGGCATGGTCCGCCAGCTGTGCCTGGGGTTTTCGGTGCTGTCCAGCGCGCGCAGCGGCCCCTGCGCCCGCTTCGACTACCAGCGCTACTGGACACGATCCCTGGCCACCGGCGTCGGTTGCCAGATTCTCAGCCGCCGCATCTCGTCGGTCAGCCCCGACGAGGGCTTTACCTGCGGGCTCCTGGGGCACATCGGAAGCCTGGCCATGGCCAGCGTCTACCCCGATGAGTACGCCCAGATCCTCGCTACCTGGAACTCGGGAACCAACGCCCAGTTGCACGCCCTGGAGGAACAGGCCCTGTCCCTGAACCACCACCAGGTGACCGCCGCCATCTTCCAGGACTGGGGCCTGCCCGCCTACTACCAGGAAGCCACCTTGAACCAGGACGACCACGAGTGGATCCACGCCGAAGAATCCACGCGCGCCAGGAAGCTCGCCAACCTGCTCAACATCGCCGACCTGGTGGCGGAGATCTGCCTGGAGGACGGCCCCGAAAGGCACCGTCTGGTGCTGGATTTCATGCAGATCGGCCAGCAACTGGAGATTCCCGAGAACGAGTGGATGGCCCTGTACGACGACATCATGCAGGAGTGGAACCGCATGGGCGGGGTCCTGGACATCCTGACCAGCAACCTGCCGGCCATGGAAAACCTGGTACGCCGGGCGCGCGCCTACGACAAGCCCATCGACGATTCCGGCAATGGTCCGCAGGCTGCGGTCGGCGGCGAGGCCGCGAATCCAGCCTCGGAGCTGGGTCTGGAGATCCTGCTGGCCACCGACAGCCCCGTGGACCAGCGCATGCTGCAGAAGAAGCTGACCGACGCCGGACACCACGTGACCGTGGCAAACGACGGCCAGCAGGCCCTCGAACTGGCCCTGGCCACCAACCCCCAGCTCATCCTCACCGACTGGATGATGCCCAAGATGGACGGGCTGGAGCTTTGCCGAACCCTGCGCAGGTCCGATCTGGCCGGACGCTGCCACATGCTGATCATGACCTCCAACGACAGTCAGAAGGATCTGGAGGAGGGCTTTGACGCCGGTATCGACGACTACCTCATCAAACCCCTGAATCACCGCATCCTCATGGCCAAGGTCCGGGCCGCCGGGCGGGTCATCAAGCTCCAGGTCCAGTCCGAACAGGACAAGAAGGCCATCGAGCGCCACCTGAAGACCCTCGGCCGTCAGAAGCGGGAACTGGACAAGATGTACGAACAGGTCAAGACCCTGGCCATGGAGGACCAGCTGACCAAGCTGCCCAACCGTCGGGCGGGGCTGTCCCAGCTGGACAAGGTGTGGGCCGAATCCAGCCGCAACGGCAACCCCATGCTGGTCATGATCATGGACATCGACAAGTTCAAGAACGTCAACGATACCTACGGCCACGACGCCGGGGACGTCGTGCTGCGCTCGACCGCCGCGGTCATGCGCAACACCATGCGCGAGTACGACGTCGTCGCCCGTTTCGGGGGCGAGGAATTCCTGGTGGTCTGCCCGGGGGCGGACATCGAGGTGGCCAAGGATCTGGGCGACCGCATCCGCAGGGCCGTGGAGAGCAACCATATCGAGACGCCCGAATTCACCGGCAGCATCAGCATTTCCATCGGGGTCTCGGTCCGCAACGACACCCACACCAAGCCCCAGGAGATGATCAAGGAGGCGGACGAAGCCCTCTACGCGGCCAAGGAAGCGGGCCGCAACCTGGTCTGCATCGCCTGACGGAACGACCGGCCGGAGCGCCGGAGCCCCGGGCTAACCCTTGGCCTGGAACCTCCGGCGCAGATCCAGGTGGAAATCCGTGGTCGTGCCCACATCCTGATCCACCCCCAGCACCTGCTTGGCCTTCTGGAAGTCCCCGGGATGCACGTGCAGGATGTAGCGGTAGCCCCCCCGGCCATCGGTGATGCCGTTGGAGCTCGAAACGTTGATGTCCGCGTCGCAGAGCTTGCGGTGGATGTTCACCAGGGCGCCCAGCTCATCGTCGCCATGGACGATGAAGGCGTGGTGGGGGCCGACCAGCTCCAGCCCCTCGTGGCGCGCAAGCTGCCCCAGCCAGATGGGATTCAGGGGATAGATCACAAGCTGGGTCGTGTCTTTCCCCACGGGGAACGCGTTGAAGGCCAGCAGGTTGACCTCTTCGGCGGCCAGGGTTTCCAGGAACCGGCACCCCTGTCCGGGGGCATCCTTGACCGTCGTGTAGTAGTAGTCGGCGGAGTAGATGGTGGCCGGCATGATGGGCCTCCTTGGCTTGTGCCGGGCCCGCCGGACCAGCCGGCGGACAGCCGGCGCAATTGTGGGGTTGGTTCCGGGCCAGGTACCCGGGACATCCTCATTGTATCACAAAGCAGGCATCCTGTCAGTCCCCGCTGATGATCCCCTTGAGCAGCCCCCCGCCCAGGCCCGCCACACCGCGGTGCTCGCCCTGGTTGCGGCCCACGGCCGCCCTGATGCGGTCGGCCAGCCTGCTGAACGGCAGGGTCTGCAGGTACACCCGGCCGGGCCCGCGCAGGGTGGCCAGGAAAAGCCCCTCCCCGCCGAACAGGGCGTTCTTGAAGCCGCCCACCATCTGGATGTCGTAATCCACCGACTCCTGGAAGGCCACCAGGCACCCGGTGTCCACGCGCAGGGTCTGCCCCGCGGCAAGATCGTGCTGCATCACGGCGCCGCCGGCGTGGGCGAAGGCCAAACCGTCCCCCTGCAGCTTCTGCAGGATGAAGCCCTCGCCCCCGAAGATGCCGGCGCCCAACCGCTTGGTGAAGGCGACGGAGATCTCCGTACCCTTGGCCGCGCACAGGAAGGCGTCCTTCTGGCACAGCATGGCGCCACCCAGGGCCCGCAGGTCCAGCGGCACGATCCGGCCGGGATAGGGGGCGGAAAATGCCACGTGGGCCTTCCCCTGGCCGGTGTGCGTGAAGCTGGTGATGAAGAAGCTCTCTCCGGTGAAGATCCGTTGCAGGCCCTTGACCACCCCGCCCTCGGTGCCCGTATCCATCTTGATGGCGTCTTCCATGTACAGCATGGCGCCGGCCTCGGCCACCACGGCCTCACCGGGATCCAGCTCCACCACCACCGCCTGCATATCGTCACCGATGATCTCGTAGTCGATCTCGTGCGCCATGGCCTTACCCCTCACTTCCTGTCTGGTTCGTTTGCCGTATCCAGCCGCCTGATCCGCCCTTCGAGGGACGCCGTGACCGTGCCCGCCTTCTTCACCGCGTCGACGACCACCCGGGTCAGGGTCTCACCCAGGTCATGCAAGGGCGGCACCTCGATGTCCAGGTAGACGTGGGACATGGCCGCCACGTAATCGGGCAACGCTACCGTATAGACGGCGGTGGTGTTCAAAGGTTGCCCGCCCACGCTGATTTCCTCCACGACCGCGGATTTGCCGTCGGGCGCGGCCCGGTAGGCGTAGCTCAGACCGGATACCTGCAGGATCCCGTGGTCCCGCCGGATATCCGCATCCGCGTTGCGCTGGACGATCCTGGCCAGCTGCCGGCCGGAGATCTCGATGGTCACCAGCTCGTTGGAGAACGGCAGGATCTCGTGGATGTCCAGGGCCGTCAGCGGGCCCTTGAGCAGCTCCTTGCGGATGCCGCCGGTGTTGATCAGGGCCACGTCGCTGCCCGCGCGGGCCCGCAGCACGTCGGCCAGCCAGTTGCCCAGCAGGGTCTCGCCCCGGCCCTTGCGCAGGTCCACGGCCAGGGTCCCGATGCGCTGCCCGAACTTCTCCTGCACCTGCCCGGCGTACCTGTCCACCGCCGCGTTCAACGCGGGGTCCGCCACGGCGCCGTCGGCCCACAGCGTCACCAGCCCACCCCGGTAGGTCTTGACCTGGTCGTCCTCGACGTCCAGATCCAACCGGCCCAGGTTCGTCAGCTTCGAGCCGGCCTGGACGATGAGGATGCCGCCTACCAGCAGGGGTTCCTGCAGCCGCGTGTGGCTGTGGCCGCCCACGATGACATCCACCCCCGAGCCGGCCAGCCTGGCCGCCAGTTCCTTGTCGCGCCCGACGCCGTTGTGGCTCAGCAGTACGATCAGGTCGGTCGCCGGATCCAGGTCGACAAGTTGCCGGCGGATCTGGGCCTCCTGGTCGATCATCCTCAGACCGGCGAACCGCGCGGGCGAGACCAGGTCCTCCATATCCCCGCAGGAGATGGCCATGATCCCGATGCGCAAGCCGTTTCTGGTGATCACCAGCGGGCCCGGATCGAACAGGGGCCGGCCCGCACCGTCCAGGATGTCCATGGCCATGACCGGATACCCGAAAAGGGGCACGAGCCGTTTCAGGTTCCGGACCCCGATGTCGAACTCGTGGTTGCCGATCACCCCCGCGTCGTAGCCCAGCAGGGTCATCATGTCGGCGACGGCATACCCGGGCACCCCGTCCCGCTCCAGATCGCACACCGGGTTGCCGGTCATGAAATCGCCGCCGTCGACGAATATGTCCGCCGTCGAGGTGAGCCGCTGCTCGGCCAGGTGCCAGGCCAGCGGGATGACCCCTCCGACCATCCTGCCGTCGTCCCGCCAGCTCGCCGGGCGGGGCAGGAAATGGCTGTGGCCGTCGTTGGTGTGGTAGATGGTCAGGTTGAAAGGACCGTCGCCCGGCACCGGGGCGGCCTGGGCCCCTTGCCGGCTCGACGGCACTGCCAGCATGACGGGGATGGCCGCGGCAAATAACCACCGCGTCAGGATCTTTTTCATGTTAAACTCCCTGTGTGAACATGCTGAACTGTTCCGGAACCAAGCCTTTGCAATCAGGCGATATTGGAATTGCCCCCCTGGGCACCCACCGCTTATGTTGGCGGGCACCATGAACAAGATCCAGATCCACGGACCCGTTTTCCTGTGGCTGCAGGGCCTGACCTTCGCGTGCTTCGGCTACCTCATGCGCACGC
>JANTFX010000021.1 GCA_024763215.1 Candidatus Krumholzibacteriia bacterium
CTTTCCGGAGGTTTGTTATGAATCTGCAACGGGTAATCAACAGCCGTCTCCTTTCGCCCAAGGAGGTAGCGTAAGCTTCCCCAAATCGAAGACAGATTGAAGTAGAGCTTTCTGGCATAATCCCAGCCAGGAGGTTCTGATGAAGAAGTCGCGATTTACCGAGACGCAGATAGTCTCGATCCTCAGCGAAGCCGACGCCGGCCTGAAGGTTCAGGACGTGTGTCGCAAGCACGGCATCAGTCCTGCGACCTACTACAAGTGGAAGTCGAAGTACGGCGGGCTGGATGCTTCTCAGCTAAAACGGCTCAAAGAGCTTGAGGCCGAGAACGCCGAACTCAAGCGGATGTACGCTGAGTCGAGCCTTGAGCGGGACGCCTTGCAGAAGGCGCTCCTAAAAAAACTGAACGGCCGCTAGACCGTCGAGAAGCCGTCAGGTGTCTCGTGGCCGAAGGGAATCTGGCAGTGACCAGAGCCTGCAACCTGGCAGGACTATCGCGCTCGGCTTGGTACAAGGGGCCTGCTGATCGCCTTGAGCGCGATGCGGAGGTGATTGATGCCTTGCAGGAGCTTGTCGAGCAGAAACCTCGCTGGGGCTTCTGGAAGTATCGAGACCGGCTGCGCCTCGATGGCAAGCCGTGGAACCACAAGCGGATTTACCGCGTGTACCGGGAACTTGGCCTGAATCACCGGCGCAAGACCAAGAAACGGATCTGTGACCGGGAACCCCAGCCTTTGGAAGTGCCGGCAGCTCCGAACAAGGTGTGGTCGCTGGACTTCATGCACGACACGCTTTACGCAGGACGATGCTTCCGCACGCTGAATGTGTTGGATGAGGGCGTCCGAGAAGCCTTGGCGATCGAAGTGGATACTTCGCTTCCGGCCGAACGTGTGGTGCGGGTCCTGGACCAGATCAAAGGTTGGCGCGGGACGCCTGAAGCGATCCGTTGCGACAACGGCCCTGAGTTTTTGAGCGAAACGTTCCGCACCTGGTGTGAGGAGAACGATGTGGAGATCCGATACATCCAGCCGGGCAAGCCGAACCAGAACGCGTTCATCGAGCGCTTCAATCGGACCTTCCGTAACGAGGTGCTGAGTGCGTACCTGTTCGAGGACCTGGATCAGGTCAGGGAACTGGCCTGGCAATGGATGATCGAGTACAACGAGGAGAGGCCGCACGACGCCTTGGGTAAGATCCCGCCCACAGCGTTCAGAAAGAAAGTCGAGGCCGGAAACTCTACTTTAGAACTGTCCGCTTGACAGGGAAGCTTACGCATCCTTTCGGTTCACGATTCTTTCTCCACACGTATGGCGAACCACTTATAGAAGGCCGGGATCACCAGGAGGGTCAGGATGGTGGATGTCAACAGTCCACCGACGACGACGGTGGCCAGGGGTTTTTGCACCTCACTGCCGGTCCCGTGGGAGAACAGCAGGGGCAGCAGTCCGAGGGCCGTGGTCGTGGCCGTCATCAGGACCGGCCTGATACGCTGGCAGGACCCGCGCACCGAGGCTTCGTCGATCGAAATACCCTTCTGTACCAGTTGGTTGAAATACGTGACGAGCACCATGCCGTTTTCCAGGGCGATGCCGAACAGGGCGATGAAACCCACCGAGGCGGGGACCGAGAGATTCTGCCCGGTCAGCCACAGGCCGACGATGCCGCCTGTCAGGGCCAGAGGGATGTTCAGCAGGATCAGCAGGGAATTGCGGAGGGAACCGAAATTCCCGAACAGCAGCAGGAAAACGAACAGGAGTGTGACCGGAACGACGACCATCAGGCGTCGGTTCGCCTCCTGCTGCAAACGGAATTGTCCGCCCCAAGTCACCAGGTATCCGGGGGGCAAATCGACTTTGGTTGCGATCACCTCTTGGGCTTCGTCGACGAAGGAGCCGATGTCCTTGCCGACGACGTTGCACTGGATGGTGATGAAGCGCTGGTTGTCCTCGCGGGTGATCTGGCGGGGCCCGATGATCTCGCGGATGCTGACCAGCTGGTCCAGGGGCACATGAGCACCGCTGGGGGCGGTGATCAGGATCTCCGCGATGGCGTCTGCGGTGGAGCGTGCCTCCGGCGCATAGCGCACCAGGATGTCGAAACGGCGGATCCCTTCGTAGATCTGGCCTGCGGTCTCGCCTCCGACCGCGGCCTTGATGACACTTTGCACGTCGTCGACGTTGAGCCCGTAGCGGGCGATGGCCTGGCGGTCGATCCGCAGCAGCAACTGGGGCGTGCCGTCGACCTGATCCACCTGGACGTCCGCGGCCCCGGCCACGTCGCCTACCACCGCGGCGACCTCGTCGGCCTTGTCCTTGAGGGTCTCCAGGTCGTCGCCGAAGATCTTGATGGCCAGTTCCGCACGCACGCCCTCGAGCAGCTCGTCCACGGTCATCTCGATGGGCTGGGTGAGGTTGACCAGCACGCCGGGCACGTTGCCCAGTTCTTCGCGGATCAGGTTCTCCACGGTCTCCTGGCCGCCTTTGACGCGCCACTTGTCCTTGGGCTGCAGAACGACGTACATCTCCGCGCTGTTGATGGGGTCGGTGTGGGCGCCGACCTCCCCGCGGCCGATCCGGCTTACGACCTCCTTGATCTCCGGAATGGCCATCAACCGGCGCTCGACGATCCTGGTGGTCGCCTGGCTCTGGGTCAAGGATATGGAGGGGGGCATGGTCAGGCGCACGACGATGGTTCCTTCGCGCAGCTTGGGCGTGAATTCGGAACCGAGGCGGGGCAGGATCACCGCCCCCAGGGCCAGGAGCACCACGGCCACCAGGATCGCCGCCGGACGGTGCCGCACGAAGAAACCCACGACCGGACGGTAGGGGACCTGGAGCCAGCGCACCACACGCGGTTCGCCGGCGCCTTCATCGTCTTCGCCCTGCTTGCGACTCGATCTCATCAGCATGCTGCTGAGGGTCGGCGCCAGCAGCAGCGAGAACAACAGGGATCCCAGCATGGCGATGGCCACCGTGTAGGCCAGGGGGCGGAATGTCTTGCCCTCGACGCCCTGCAAGGTGAACAGGGGCACGAAGACCAGGATGATGATGGCGATGGCGAACACGATGGGGCGTCCCACTTCCCCGCATGCGCGGGAGATGATGCGCAGGCGCGACTGATCCGGCGGGGCCAGCCTCAACCTCCGGTCGATGTTCTCCACCATGACGATGGTGCCGTCGACCAGCATGCCGATGGCGATGGCGAGCCCGCCGAGGGACATGAGGTTGGCCGAGATGCCGAAGCGGCCCATGAGCAGGAAGGTGAACAGGACGGAGAACGGCAGCGACAGAGCCACCACCAGACTGGGCCTGAACCCGCCCATGAAGATCAGCAGCACGATAGCCACCAGCAGGATTCCCTGGATCAGGGCGCTGGTCACGGTCCTGGAGGCGGCCTGGACCAGGGATTTCTGCTCGTAATAGGGCTTCAGGGTGATCCCCTCGGGGAGGATGCTGTTGATCTCCGCCAGTTTTTCCTCGACCCGCTGGATGACCGCCGACGAGTTTGTGCCGAAGAGCTTGATCACCTGTCCGGCCACGATCTCGCCCCTGCCGTTGCGCGATTGCAGGCCGCGGCGGATGGCGCCGCCGATCTCGATTTCCGCCAAGTCGGCCAGGTAGACGGGGGTGCCGTGCACGGTCTTGATGACGATGGAGCGCAGGTCGTCCCGGCCCGTGGCCAGCCCTTCGGAGCGGACGATGAACTCCTCGGAGTTCTTCTCGATGAACTGGGCGCCGACATTGAGGTTGTTGGATCTGATCCTGCTGATGACCTCGTCCAGGGTGATGTCATAGCGCACGAGCTGGTCGGGGCGGACCGAGATCTGGAACTGCCTCTCGTAACCGCCGATGCCCAGGACTTCGGTCACCCCGGGTACGGTCTGCAGGTGGAACTTGACCAGCCAGTCCTGGATGGTGCGCAGTTCTTCGAGGGTGTACTCGCCGGTGGCGTCATCCAGGTAATAGAACAGGACCAATCCCATCCCGGTGGAGATGGGGCCCATCTGGGGGTCCCCGAAGCCGTCGGGGATCTGCTCCCGTGCTTCCTGGAGCCTCTCGCCGACGATCTGTCGGGCGAAGTAGATGTCCATGCCGTCGGCGAAGTAGACGTTGACGACCGAGAGTCCGAAGTTGGAAAGGGAACGGACCTTCTCGACGCCCGGCAGGCCGGTCATGGCCGCTTCGACCGGGAAGGTGACGTACTTTTCGATCTCCTCGGGGGCCAGGCCGTCGGTGACGGTGAAGACCTGCACGAGGTTGGGGGACACGTCGGGGAAGGCGTCCACCGGCAGGCGGGTGTAGGCCAGGTAGCCCGCCCCCATGAGCAGGACGGCCGCCACCAGGATCAACAGCCGGTTGCCCAGGCTGAAATCAATGATTCGTTGCAACATGTGCGTCTCTCCGTTCCATGCTCAATGTGCGTGGCCTTCACCAAAGGAATCCTTGCCGAGCTCCGCCTTGAGGGTGAATCCGGCGCGCGAGACATACTCCTGCCCGGGTTCGAGGCCCGCGGTGATCTCCACCAGGTCCCGGCCCTTGCGCCCGATGGTCACGGGGGATGGGACGAAGCCTGCCGGCGTCTTAAGGAACACGACGTCCTGTTCTTCCATGCCCTGCAGGGCGGTGCGCGGCACCGCGACTTCCACGGGGAAGGCGGCGACCATGACGTCGGCGTTGATGAAGGATCCCGGCCGCCACCCACCTTGGGGGTTGGGCAGGACAACACGGGCCAGCGCGGTACGGGTGGCCTCGTCGATCACAGGGGAGAGATAGCTGATGGTTCCGGTCGCCACGGGCATGCCGTGGCCGCCGTTGATCACGGCCTGCTGCCCGACCTTGATCCGGGGGAGGTCCTTCTGGAAGACGGTGATGTCAACCCAGACGGTGCTCAGGTCGGCCACGACGAAGGCAGTCGCCTCGCGGGTAATGGCCTCGCCCAGGGTCAGATGCTTGTCGATGATCGTTCCGGAAATCATGGTCTTGATTTCGTAGTTCGACAGGCTCTGATCGCTTTGGATAACGGCCAGGGCTTGGCCGTGGGTGACCTTGTCCCCGATGTTGGCCCCCACCTTCGTTACGATGCCTGGGAATCGGGGGGAGATGTGGGCCAGCCGGTTGCCGTTGACCTGGACTTCGCCGGGCAGTTGGAGGGTCTGGACGATTTCGGCGGGGCCGGCCACGGCGATTTCCACGCCGAATTCCCGCTGTTCCTCTGGTGTCAAAGAGACGGTCCTTGGATTTTCCTCATCGTGAGCATGCTCATCCTCGGCGGCAAACGCAGAGATGGGGCCGGTCGCGGCCGTCAACAGGCTCAGGACCCAGAGCAGAGCCAATGCGCTTCTCGAAAAGGGTCGCATCACGTTAAAGACATTCATTTCAGTGCTGCTCCTGTGCTGAGGCGTTGGCATTGAGCGGACCGGCGACAAGGCGCTCCAGTTCCGCGACGGTGGTGTGATACCGGGCCAGGGCGGCGACCAAGCGGCCCTGCAGGCGGTAATGTGTGTACCTGACGGCAAGGACATCGGTGAAACTGAACAGGCCGCGGCGGTAGGCATCGTCCGCGGCGGTCATGGCCTGTTCGGCTTCAGGCAGGATCCGGTCCCTGAGCGTGGTCGCTTCCCGGTATGCTGCCGACAGTTCGGCATGCGTGGTCCGCAACTGCGTGCGCAGGGACAAGGCGTCACTGCGGCGGTCCAGGTCGACCTGATCGAGGCGGTATTCCGCCGCACGGATCCCACCCTGGTTCCGGTCGTGCACAGCCAAAGGGATGCTGATGCCCACGACCAGGGCCTGGTCGTCGGAGTCCGAGAGTTGGCGGAGCCCTCCCGATGCGGTCACGTCCACTGCTCCGAGGGCCCGGGCCAGGGCCAGATCCGCGCTGCGGCGGGCTTGTTCTGTTTTCCAACGGGCCAGGTCCGGGTTCCTTTCCAGGAGCGGGATCAGGGAGTCCGCTTCCGGTGGTGTGCTGGCCCCCTCCAGGTGGCCTGCGGCGCGGGAGAAGGCGAATTCCTCAGCGCCCCAGGTCGCAGCCAGGCTCAACTGGACCGTTTTCAACTCGGCCAGGAAGCTCTCATGGTCCAGTTGGGCTGTGGCCACAGCCACGGTGGCCCTGGACAATGCCAAAGGGGAAGCAGAACCGGCTTCCACCTTCAGCTGCACGGCCACCAGATCCTGTTGCGCCACGGAGATGAGTTGGTCCGCCAAGTCCAGGTGCTCCTGCGCGGCGACCAACCGGATGAACAGGCGCCCTACTTCCTCCATCACGTCCAGCCGCAATGATTCATAGTCCCAATCCAGCAGTTCACCGTTGAGGTTGGCCACGTCGGCGCGCCGCTGGCGTTTGCCGCCCCGCTCGAAGAGTTGGCCGATGGCCAGGGTGTATTCCGCCCCGTCCAGGCCGCCCAGTCCACCGGTGCCCGCAAAGTTTTCCACTTCCAGGGAGAGTTCCGGGTTTGGTTTCAGAGCGGCCTGCAGGGCCAGGGCGTCCAGACGCCGTTGCTTGAGATCGAAGGTCTGGAGTTGGGGGTTGCCCTGCAGGGCCAGGGCCATGGCTTCGGACAGGGACAGGGTAATAGACGCGCGTGCGTCTTCGGCGGCATCGGTGCCCGTATTCAGCAGGAGCACCGCCAGGGTCATAAGTATCGGTTGCCGCACCAGGCGTGGGATCACCTGCAAAATCATATCATTTTTCCTTGTTCGGGTTTGGGCATGCACAACGGTCCGCAACATCCCGGTCAGGGATGGAGGGCGGACGTGAAGAAAGCGGGGGCTTGCTAGCAGATCAGGGGAAGTTCAACTTCCACCGGCGTGCCGGAGGTAAAGAGGCAAGGCGTACGGAGCAGGCATGCTGTGGCAGGGGCCACATGATCGTCGTCAGGCAGGGAAAGATCCCCCTGGATCGGAGCAGCCAGTGGTGGAGAAAACTCGTCATGCAATGAGAGTAACGGGGACAAGATGTTGTTGCAGGGGTCGGAGGAACATTCCGCCTCGTGCTCACAGGGCACGTCGGGGCAGGTAGTGCAAACATGCACGAGGGTCCCCGCCTGGCAAAGGAAAGGTACCAGCATGAGCGCCCACAGGACGGTGATCAGCAATGCCTTCTGTATATTCATTGCCGGAAACCATATTAAGGAAATAGGAAATGTGCAAGGGTCAGGCTTCCCGGTTCCGGCGTAGTTGGTTATCCTTGTCCCAAGTAATAGTCCACCCCCGGCGATGCCAAACGAAGGATATTTGAGTGATTTTCCAGATCGGCGCCATCTCGTTTCTGAACACGGTGCCCCTGATCGAGTGGTTCGAAACCGAGGAGGGCCGGGGGCATGCCTTGCTGCGGGTCCTGCCCAGCCAGCTGACCGGGATTCTGCGCCGGGGTGAAGCCCATGTGGGTCTGCTGCCGGTGGCAGAGGTCCTGCGCGGCCATACGGACGGGATCCTCGCCGGGACGGGCATCGCCTGCCGGGGGGAGGCCGACAGCGTGAAGGTTTTCTGCGCGGAGTCCCTGGCGGAACTGACCCGGATCCGCGCCGACCGCGGATCCCGCAGCTCGGTGGCCCTGCTGAGGATCCTCCTGAAGGAAATGTTCGGCATCAGTCCGGCCATCACCGAGATGATTCCGGATGCGGGCATGGTGCCGGCCGCGGGCGAGGGGCTGCTGATCATCGGGGACCGGTGTTTCGAGTATGAGCGTGCCCTGTCCCGGCCCGGGCGCGAAGGTGTGCGGGGCTGGGACCTCGGCAAGCTGTGGCTGGACTTGACGGGGTTGCCCTTCGTGTTCGCCGCCTGGGCCCTGGCCCCGGGTTTTCTGGCGGAGTACGGCAGGCCCCGGGCCGCGGAATTGAAGGGTGTGCTGAACCGGGCGCGGGACTACGGCCTGAGTCGGATCGGAAGCCTGGCGCAACGGGCGGCGGCCGAGGGCCAACTGGGGGTGGGGGGCGAAGCCAACCCCGCGGCGGTCAAAGCCTACCTGGAAAAATCCCTCCGTTACCGGCTCGGTGCCGAGGATTTAGCGGGCATGAAACGTTTCCAGGAGCTCGGCCGCGCCCATGGGCTGTTCCCCGAGCTTCCTTTCCCCGCGGTAATCTGACAGGGCCCCGTCCGAACCCGCCTTGCCTTTGGCCGTTTGTTCATTCAAAATCAAGACAGTGTATCTTCCGCGGCCTCCGGCCGCGACCGAGGAAATAAGCAGGTGGTGGTGTTGGTGAAGGATCCCGGAACCCAAAAGTATGCAGACGGCAAGGCCGGGACCGGGGCAGGCTCCGGTCTGCGCGTTTTCATGGGCCCGATATTCATGCTGCTGCTGCTGCTGACGGTCGGCCGCCTGGGCGGACACTACTGGCAGACGATCCAGGGCCAGATTGCCGCGTCGGGGCCTGTGGGGATGCTGGTCTACTGGTTGGTCCTGATCGGTCTTGCTGCCGCGTGTTTCCCGGTTTCAGCCCTGGGATTTTCCGGCGGTGCCCTTTTCGGATGGTGGCCCGGCTGGGGCTTGGTCTTCAGTGGGGGCGTGGTTGCGGGGCTGTTGATGTTCTGGCTGGGCGGGCGCCTCTTCCGCCGGCGCATCCACCGCTACATCCAGGCGCGGCCCCGCCTACGGGTGCTGGATCGCCTTGCCGGCGAACAGGCCCTGCGGCTCAACCTGCTGACCCGCCTTTCTCCCTTCAACTTCGGCATCGCCAGCTATGCCCTGGCGGCCGGTCGGCCGTCCTTGCGCGACTATGGGCTGGGTTTGTTGGCCACCGTGCCCAGCATCACGGTCTGGGTCTGGTTGGGGGACATGGCCCGGAAGGCCGCCGGTGACGCCGCGGTACGGCGGGATGAACCCTGGTGGCTGCTGGGGGTGGCCCTGGTGTTCCTGGTGCTGCTGTCCTGGCAGGTCGGCCGCCTGGCGCGCAAGGCCCTGACCGATAGCGATGCCAGCGATGCCCATGGGGCCGGCACGGCATCCGGCGGCAAGGTCACCGCAACGGCTGGGTTCTGGCAAAACGCCGGGGCCGAGGAGGTCCTGGCTTCCGGCAACGCCTGGGAATGGAACCTCAAGACCAGGAAGTTCAACCTCTCCCGCCAGCTCATGGTCTATTTCGGTTTTCCGGAACTGGGTCCGGTCGTGCCCGCCACCTGGATCCAGGCGAGGGTCCATCCGGCGGATGAAGGCCGGGTCCGGCAGACTTTGGGTGAATGCCTGCGTCGCCAGGAGCCAGGGTTGACCGTGGAGTTCCGGTTCAAGAAGGCCGATGGAAAGTACATCTGGCTCCAGGCCCTGGCCGTCGCCATGTGGAACAGGGCGGGACGCGCCCGGGCGCTGGCGGGCACGGTTACCGATATCACCTCCCGGGTGGCCGTGGCCGAAGAGCGTGATCTGCTGTTCAACCTCTCCCCGGACCTCCTGGCCAGCAGCGATTTCCAGGGGAATCTGCACCAGGTCAACCCTGCGTGGGTGCGCATCCTCGGCTGGTCGCGGGATGACCTGCTGCGCAGGCCGCTGCCGGAGTTCGTGACCGGCCAGGACCGTGAAGCGGTGCGAGGCATGCTCGCAGACCTGGCCGCAGGACGCACGATCGAAGGTCTGGAAACCCGCTGGCTGACACGGTCCGGCCAGGTGCGCTGGTTGTCCTGGAACTGCAGCCCCCTGCCGGGGCAGCAGCGCTTTTTCGCGGCCGCCAGGGACATCACCCGGCGCAAGGACGCCGAGGCGAGGATCCAGCAGTACCAGGGGCAGTTGCGGGATCTCTCGTACCAGATGTCGTTGGTCGAGGACCGCCAGCGTCAGCAGCTCGCGGTGGCCCTGCATGACGGTCTGGCCCAGCAGCTCTTCGCCGTCCGGGCCCAGGCGACCCTGCTCAAGTACCCCGACCGCCTTGATGACGTCCAGGCCGTCGTGGCGGGCATCCTGGAACTGCTCGATGAGACCATGGCCGAAACGCGGTCACTCTCGTTCGAGATCTTCCCACCGGCCTTGAGGGACCTGGGTCTGGAGGGCGCCCTGCGCTGGCTGGGCGACCAGTTTGAAAAACGCCGCGGGTTGCAGGTGACCCTCCGGTGTCGGGGCGAGGAACCGGACCTGCCCCGTGATCTGCGCTCCTTGCTGTTCCAGTCCTGCCGCGAGTTGCTGTCCAACGTGGTCAAGCACGCCCGGTGCGACCGCGCCGAGATCGAGCTGGTGTTCGGTCCGGACCGGGTGGAACTGGTGGTTCGGGATGAGGGCGGGGGCAGCCGCGAATTGAACGCAGGAGAGCCTTCTGATGCGCGGGACGTTGAATCGGGTTTCGGGCTGTTCAGCATCCGGGAACGTTTGCGGGCCGTGGGGGGGGCCATGCGGGTCCATTCGGTCTTCCAGCAGGGCACGACAGTCAGCCTCGTCCTGCCGCTTGCGGTGGATCGGGAAACAGGGGCCGGGGATTGATGGGCGAATTCTTCTCCCTGGCCTGCGCCCTGATGTGGGGCATCGCCGTCATCTTCTTCCGCAAGGCCGGGTTGTCCGTCCCGCCCCTGGCCTTGAATCTGTTCCGGGTCGCGGCCAGCAGCCTGCTGTTCCTGATGACGCTGCTGGTCACCGGCACCCCGTTGCTGCATGCGGCCCCGCTGCGGGATTACCTGATCCTGATCCTCAGCGGGGTCATCGCCATCGGCCTGAGCGACACCCTGTTCCACATGTCGCTGAACAGGGTGGGGGCGGGGGTCAACGCGGTGGTGGACGCCCTGTACGCACCGTTCATGGTGCTGATGGGCTTTTTCATGCTGGGGGAGAAGCTGGGGCTGAAGGATCTGGTGGGTATGGGCCTGATCATCTCGGCGGTCGTGGTCGCCACCAGGGTCGTCCCGCCGCCGGGCACCACCCGCCGGACCCTGATCACGGGCATCCTGATCGGCGCCGGCGCCATGGCTTCGCTGGCCTTCGGCATCGTCCTGGCCAAGCCCGTGCTCGAGCGCCACGATGTCGTATGGTCCACGACGGTGCGGCAGCTCGGCGCCCTGGCCGTCCTCGTGCCGGCAGCGGCGGTCGTGCCGGACCGGCGGCGGGTCTGGGCCGTGTTCCGTCCCCGGGCGGTCTGGCGCTATTCCCTGCCCGGAACCGTCATGGGTTCGTACCTCGCCCTGCTGTTCTGGATCGCGGGGATGAAATACACCCGCGTGGGCATCGCCGCCATCTTGAACCAGACCAGCACCATCTACATCCTGATCCTGGCCACCGTGGTGCTTCATGAACCTTTCACCAGACGGAAAGCCCTGGCCGCCGGGCTTGCCCTGGGCGGGGTTCTCCTGGTCCTGGGCGGGGGATTTTGATTCGCCATGGGGCTGCAGGAAATGTAACTTGAGCGCCGATCCCTCGTATTTGAGGCCTGCGAAACGGCCTCCGGTCTCGAGAAAGGGTGAGGATGCGAGTGCGAAACATGATGCTGGAGCGGGTCGCCGTGGGGCTCTGCCTGCTGCTATGCCTCGGTCCTGAAGCCGGCGTGGCGGCGGAAACGGGCCCGTCCGCGGGCGCGGTGATCATCGCCCACGAAGGGGACAGTCCGATCCTTGATCTCGAGGGTGCAGTCTCGGAGGTGTTGCGCGCCAACAACCTCTTGCAGGCCGAAAGGATCAAGCGCCAGGAACTGTCCGGGCAGATGAACCAGGCCCTGTCCACGGGCTTGCCCAGCCTGGATCTCAGTGGAGACTGGAGCCGGGGCCGGGATCCCAGCTTCGCCCTGGATTCGACCTTCGCCGGGGGCGAGGACACCTTCGCGCCCATTCCCGGAGCCGAGCCCTGGTTCAATGATTTCCTGGCCGGTTTCGGCTCCTTCATCCCCGATCCCCAGGATATCCCGGCCCAGACCTTCTGGCGGGCCAACCTCAACCTCAACTGGGAGATCAACCCCAGCAAGGTGCTGGGTGCCGTGGGGGCTGCGAGGCTGGGCATCGAACGCCAGGAAGCCGCCCTCCGCTCGGTCCGCAACAAGACGGCCCAGGATGCGGTGACGGCCTACTTCTCCATCCTCCAGCAGGCCGAGAAGGTGGCGGCGGTGCAGGCGCGCATCGCCGACCAGAGCGAATTGCTGGCCACCGTGCGCATGCGCCAGGAGCTGGGGTTGGCCACGGCCCTGGACACCCTGCAGGCGGCGGTCAGCCTGGCCAACACGAGGCCGAAGCTGACCATCGCCCGCGCGGGCCTGCGCAACGCCGGCAGCAGCCTGAACGTCCTGATGGGGCGTCGGCCCGAGGCGCCACTGAAGGTGGTCAACGCCTTCCAGGTGGAAATGGATTCCCTGGACCGGGACGGGGCCCTGCGGTTGGCCGCAGACAGGCCGGACGTGCAGGTCGCCGCCCGTTTCATCGATATCCTGGGGCGCAACCGTCAGGCCCAGCAGGCCGACCACCGGCCCTACCTGACGGTTTCCGGCTCCTACGGCTACGTCGGCCGCACCGCCGGCACCCTGTTCGACCGGGGGCATGATTCCTGGCGGGCGGCGGTGGCCTTGAACATTCCGGTCTTCGACGGCCTGCTGACCAAGGGGCTGGTGGGGGAGACCGAAGCGAGGATCAGTCGGTCCCGGGCCGAGCTGCGGGCCCAGCAGAGCAATGCCGAGCTGGAAGTCCTGCAGGTCATGGCCGACCTGGAAATGGCAAGGCAGGTCTTGGCAGCCGTGAGGCTCAATCTGGAGCAGAGTAGGGCCGTCCTGGAGGAAAGCATGTTGAGGCTCAAGCTGGGCAAGGCGGGCTACCTCGATGTTCTGGTGGCCGAGGCCAATCTGGCCGAGGCGCGCTCGGCGCTCATCGACGCCAGGTTCGATGTCCTGAGCAGGACCGCGGCCCTCAAGCGTGCGGTCGGCTACGACCCGCTGGTCCCCTTGGCGGCCATCCCCGGACTCGTCGCATGCACGGACACAACTCAGACGAAGGATCGCTAGCATGAAGACATGGCGACTGAACTCCTGGCCGGTCCTGGCCCTGGTCCTGGTTCTTGCTGGTTGCGGGGACCGCGCATCCGGGCCGGTGGATCAGCAGGAAAAACCCCACAACGTGAGGGCGCTCGTGCTGGGTCCCAGGAGCGGGATCACCCGGTTCATCGAGGTTTCCGGCCCCGTGGTTCCGGTCAGGGGCACCAACCTGGCCGCCGAGGAGGCCGGGGCGGTCGTCGAGATCACCCGGGACAAGGGGGATGCCGTCCAGGAGGGGGACATCCTTCTGGCCCAGGACCGGACCCTGCTGGCCGCGGAACTTGAAGCCGCGAAGTCGGCCCTGGAAACCAGCGCCTTCAACCTGGACAAGATGCGGAAGCTCTTCGACGCCGGGAAGATCAGCCGTCTGGAGCTGTTGCAGAGCGAGGATGCCCACGCCCAGGCCGACGCCCGGGCCAGGACGGCCCGGCGCAGGTACGACAGGGCGGCCGTCACCGCGCCCTTTGCCGGGGTGGTGGTCGACCGGTTCGTGGAACTCGGGCAGTACCTGTTGCCCGGCCAGGAAACCGTACGGGTTATCGACACCCATATCCTGAAACTCACCGGTTATCTGACCGCCGACCAGGTGGGCCGGGTGGGCCTGGGTACCCGGTGCGAGGTCGTCTGCGGGGATGGGCAGCCGGCCACCGATGGCACGGTGCGATTCATCAGCCGGGAGGCCGACCTGAAGACCGGCAAGTTCAAGCTCGAAGTCGAGATCCCCAATCCCGACGGGGATCTGCTGAGTGGGGTCATCGGCCGGGCGCGGATACCCGGCGACCGGGTCCAGGGGATGGTGATCCCCAGGGACGTGGTGCTGACCGGCCTGACCGGGTCGACTGTGTTCGTGGCCAGGGGCGGCCGGGCGGTGCGCCGCCCGGTGGCACTGGGTCAGGGCCAGGGGCTGATGGTGAGCGTCGAGGAAGGGCTCGCCCCTGGGGACACCCTCATCGTCAGGGGCCAACGTGCCTTGCGTGACGGCAACCGCATCGCCATCACCGAGTGGTCCGACGCGCCGGACGGCTCGCTGCCGTCCGATCCCGGTGTCGTCCACGGGGGAACGGCCGACCCCGCATCCGGCGCGCGCGACGGGCGGACGCAGCCATGAAACTGACCCGGGGCGCCATAGCCCGCTACCCCATGATCTTCGCCTTCATGGTCATCATCGCCCTGCTGGGCCTGAAGACCTACCGCCAGCTGCCGCGCGAATCATCACCCGACGTGAAGATCCCCTTCGTCATGGTGATGACGCCCTATGCCGGCACCAGCCCCGAGGACATGGAAAACCTCGTGACCCGCAAGCTCGAGAAGCAGCTCAAGGGGATCAAGGACCTCAAGCAGATGACCAGCTCGTCCTCCTACGGGATGTCGTCGATCACCCTGGAATTCGAATCCCGGGTCGTGATGAGCGACGCCCTGCAGACGGTGCGGGACCGGGTCGAACTGGCCAAGCCCGACCTGCCGCAGGACCCCCGCGACGACCTGGTGGTGCGGGAGGTGAGCTCGGCCGACGCCTTCCCCGTCATGCAGGTCAACCTGTACGGGGATGTGGACCTGTTCCGGTTGAAGCAGCTGGGCGAGGACCTCCAGGAGAAGCTCGAGCAGATCCCCGGGGTGCTGGATATCGACCTGGTCGGGGGCGTCGAGAACGAGGTCCGGGTGGATGTCGATCCCCAGAAGCTGATCTACTACGATCTGAGCCTGCAGGATGTGCAGGATGCCGTGGGCCTGCAGAACCTCACCATTCCGGGAGGGAAGTTCTCCCAGGGGAACCTGGACTACCAGGTGCGGGTGCCGGGGGAGGTCGCCGAGCCGGAAAAGATCCTGGACTTCATCGTCAAGCCCGGTGTGCAGCCGCCGGTCCATGTACGGGACGTGGCCGCCGTGAGCTTCGGCATGAAGGACCGCGAGACCATCAGCCGGGCCGACGGGCACGACGCGGTGACCCTGGTGGTCAAGAAACGCAGCGGCGAGAACATCATTCGCATCGCCCGGGATGTAAGGGCCGTGCTGGATGAGCAGCGCGCGTTGCTGCCGCGGGGAGTCGAGATCGGCATCGTGGCCGACCAGTCCATCACCATCGAGAACATGGTCCACGAGCTGGAGAACAACATCCTCAGCGGCCTGATCCTTGTGGTCGTGATCCTGCTGGCGTTCTTCGGGGTGCGCAACGCCTTGTTCGTGGGACTGGCCATCCCGTTCTCCATGCTGATCACCTTCATCGTGTTGACCCTGCTGGGCATCACCCTGAACATGGTCGTGCTATTCAGCCTCATCCTGGCCCTGGGGATGCTGGTGGACAACGCCATCGTCATCGTGGAGAACATCTACCGCCACCGGGGCCAGGGCGAGGGCCCCGAGGAAGCGGCCGACATCGGCACCAGCCAGGTCGCCGCCGCGGTGACCGCCTCGACCCTGACCACCGTCTGCGCCTTCGGCCCTTTGGTGTTCTGGCCCGGGATCATGGGCGAGTTCATGAAGTACCTGCCGATCACCGTCATCATCACCCTGAGCGCCTCCCTGCTGGTGGCCATGGTCTTCAACCCGGTGCTTTGCGCCAGGTTCATGAAGGATCCGCGCCAGGAGGACCGCAGCCTGATCGGTGACCGGCTGTTGGCCCGCGGCCTGGCCGTGTACCGTCCGTTCCTGGAGTGGTCGCTCAACCATCGCTTCCCCGTGATGGTGCTGGTCAACCTGTCCCTGGTGGGTGTGATCGTCCTGTTCGCCTTCCACAATGCCGGTGTGGAGCTGTTTCCCGATACCGAGCCGGAGTTCGCCACCGTCAACATCGACGCCCCCAGCGGCACGCGCATCGAGGTGACCGACGGTTACGCGGCGGCCATCGAGAATGAAGTGGCCGCCCTGCCTGATCTGAAAGCCTACACGACATCCGTCGGCGTTCCCATCGATCAACAGGGCGGGGGAGGCTCGCTGCCTTCGCACCAGGGTCAGATCACCCTCCAGTTCGTGCCCATGCGTGACCGCGCCGGCTCTTCCCGGCAGGCCCTCGAGAAGCTGCGCCGCAACCTGGAGGACTTCACGGGCGCGAGGATCACCGTCAAGAAGATGGAAGATGGGCCGCCCACGGGCGCGCCGGTGAACATCGAGGTATCCGGAGATGATTTCGATGTCCTGGGACGGATCGCCGCCGATGTCCGCGACACGCTGCGCCAGGTCCCCGGCGTGGTGAACATCACCGACAATTACGATCGCTCGCTGCCGGAGCTGAGGCTCATCACGGATAGGGAAAAGTCGGGCCGCTACGGCCTGCAGACCATGGACATCGCCGGCACGGTGCGCACGGCCCTGCACGGGACCGATGTGGCCAAGTTCCGTTCCGGTGAGGATGAATACGACATCACCGTGCGTCTGGCTCCGGGGTTCAGGGGGCAGGTGGAGGACCTGGGCGAGATCCCTGTCTTTTTCGAAGGTCAGGCCGTCCCGCTGTCCGCCTTCTCCCGAGCGGAGTTCGGGGCGGGGTTGGCCGCCGTGCACAGGATCGATGCCCGGCGTGTGGTCACCGTTTCCGCCGACGCGGCGCCGGGGTACAATGCCGCGGCCCTGCTGAAGGAGATCCGCGGGAAGCTGGATGGTTACGCCCTGCCAGGAGGTTACGCCCTGGATTACACGGGGGAGAACAAGGACCAGGTCGAGGCCGAGGAATTCCTCAGCAACGCTTTCATGCTGGCGATCATGCTGATCTTCGTGGTCCTGGTCAGCCAGTTCAGCTCGGTGACGGTGCCGGTGGTCATCCTGTTCAGCGTGATCCTTTCGCTCATCGGGGTCCTGACGGGGTTGATGGTCACCGGGACCCCGTTCGGGATCATCATGACCGGGGTGGGGGTGATCTCCCTGGCGGGGATCGTGGTCAACAACGCCATCGTCCTGCTGGATTACATCATCCAGTTGCGCAAGCGAGGGATGGACAAGACCGAGGCCATCATCCGCGCCGGCGCGACGCGTTTCCGCCCGGTGATCCTGACGGCGGTAACCACCATCCTGGGCCTGATCCCCCTGACCACCGGCCTGTCCCTGGACTTCAACGCCCTGGGCCACGGCAGGCTGCACGACGTCCTGATCATCGGGGGGGAGTCCAGCCAGTGGTGGGGGCCCATGGGCGTGGCGGTCATCTGGGGCCTGGCCGTGGCCACCTTCCTGACCCTCATCGTGGTGCCGGTGATGTATTCCACCCTCGATCCCATCAAGCGCGCCCTGCACCGCGTGTTCATCGGCTGGTGGCTAAGGGCCTGAAAAAAACCGGGGAGGACCACCGGCCCTCCCCGCCTTCTTTTCGCTTCCGCGTGGGAGCTACTTCATGGCCTTCAGCAGGGGATCCTGCTTGTAGCCCAGCGCTTTCCAGTCCATGCGCCCGCCTTCGCGGTGGCAGTCCAGGCATTGCAACGCGTTGGCAGCCGGCTGCACCTCGTGGAAGATGCCCATGTAACGGCGGACCTTGATCCACTCGTAATCGGGATCGTCGATGCCGTAGGTCGCCTTGGCGCCCCGGGCGACGGCCTCTTCCATGTTCCCGTCGGCGAAGAACTCGTCCACGCCGATGGGGATCAACTTCCGCTCCTTCTTCAACACCGGCAAAGTCCCCTGGTGCAGCTTGAAGGCGTAGATCTTGGCGTGCTTGTCCTTGCGGTTGCCCTGGGGCTGCATCATGGTCAGGACGCCGTCCTTGTCCGGGTGGATCTTGTCACCCAGGATGGATTCACGCGTCTGGCCGTTGAACCAGGCGTAGACCGGCACGACGTCCTTGCCGAAGGTGATGGTCGCCGACCACTTGTTGGCGTCCTCGTGGTACAGGGGCGTGGACCAGTCGCGCACCATGTCCGTGTGATCATCCTTGGCGAAGGTCGGGATGTGGCACACCGTGCAGTAGACCTTGTCCGTGTGGTGATCCAGGGCGGCGATGCCGTGGGGCTTGGCATCGTGGCAGTTGGTGCAGGCCAGCTTCTTGCCCGGCAAGTCGGTGCCCGACAGGTCGGCGCCGCGGCCCAGGACCCGGTGGTCCTCGCCCTCATGGCAGTCGATGCAGGCCATGTCGTTGCCGTCGCTGGCCATGTGCACATCGAATTCGGCATCGCAGTCGGCCAGCTTGTACTCGATATCTCCGCGCTTCCAGTTCTGGCCGCCGCCGGCCCCGGCGTGGCAGCGCAAACACATCTTGCGCTTGGGCAAGGTGATACGCTTGGAGATTGCGTCCAGGCCCGCCTGGTTCTTCCACAGGATCGGGCGCGATTCCCAGGTGCCGTCCTCATTCTGGTAAAGGGCGCGGCGGTAACCTGAGGCATGGCAGATCAAGCAGTCGATGTTTTCCAGCTGTTCCCGGGTCATCTCGGGGCTGGGCATCTTGCCGAGACCTGCGTGGCAGGCGGAACAGCCCGTGGCCAGGACCTTGCCGTCCGAATTGACGGACTTGCCGATCCAGCTGGGCACCGGGTTGGTGCAGAAATCGTTCATGGTGTTCAGCTTGCCCAGCTTGCGCCCGTCGGAGTTGACGATGCCCGGGGTTTCGCCCCGCCACTGGTAGTGCTGGGAGTGGAAGAAGCTCTGGGCCTCTTCCTCATGGCATTCCAGACAGGTCTTGGTGCCCTCGTAATGATCGAAGTAGTCATCCTGGTGCGAGTAGTGTTGCCGCGCGGCCGGGGCGGACCCGGCCAGCACGGCAACCATCACCAGCGACATCACGAGGGTCGCTGTGTTCTTCATCCTTGATTCCTCCTAGAACTTGGCAGTGAAGCCCAAAGAGAGCTTCGAGGCGCTCTTGTACGTCGGGAAGCCCAGCACCTGGGCGGTATCCAGATCCTTGGGCGCGCCCACGTGCCAGCCGCTGCCCGAGTAGTCGAAGTCGTAGTTGATGTAGGCCAGCTTGATCATGAACTTCTGGTTCACGCGGTGGGTCAGGTAGGTTTCGACGACGGTGCCGCGGGTGCTGGTCTTGGGCGCGATGATGTCGTCCTGGGCCGGGGCGAAGTTGAACCAGTACTGCGAGCCCTTGTTCCACTCAAGGCCGAGCTTGGTCTTGTCCTCGTTGAACCGCACCCGCGCGCCCAGATAGTACATGGATCCGCTGTGATCCTCGGCGGGAGCGAACGGGTCGGAGAGCAGGCCACCGAAGGGGCTGGTCACACCTTCGTCGGGATGGCTCTTGCTCCAGCTACCGGAGACGAACCAGTCCACCGGGCCGTCGCTGCGCTGCAGCAGCACGCTGGCCAGATCGAAGTCGCCCAGGTTGACCGAAGGGGTAAACCGGGTGACGATGGGACCGGGCATGGGGTTGCCGGTGACCGGATCGGTGGGGAAGACGGCGTAACCGTTGAACCCGTCGGTGAGGTTGAAGGCCCGGGCGATGGTGGTCTGGACCAGCATCTCGGGGGTGTTGTAGGCATCGATGTTGAAACCGAAGAACGAGGCGTCCTTCAGGCGGTCAGCCTGACGTTGCAGCAGGGAGCCGTTGCCGTACTGGGACTCGTAGCCCAGGCCGTAGCAGGCCCGCAGCTCGGTCTTGTCCGAGGGGCTGTAGCCGAAGGTTGCGCCGTCGAACTGGAAGTCGATGACGGTGCCCATGGGGGTGCCGCCACGGGGCTCGTCCTGGCGGAAGTTCAGCGGGGGCCCGGCGGTGCTGGGACGGCGGCCCAGGCTCAGGTACATGGGCTGGCCGGCCAGGTGGTTCCAGGAGAAGAACGCACGCTCGACCTTCAAGGTGGCGTCACCCGGAACGCCCGGCCAGTTCGCGTCGGTGTTCAGGGTGTTGGGCTGCCCGTTGAAGACGCTGGTCTGGGTGGAGGCGCCCCACGGCTTGTACATGGACAGGCGACCGCCGAAACTGACGTTGCTGGCCACCCTGGCGTGCATGTTCAGGCGCAGACGCGTGGTGTAGAGGATGTCGTTGTCGGTGTCATAGCCCTTCTGGAACACGCCGGGCACGGCCTGCATGCCCTGCATGGCACCGTCCTGGACGGCGGCCCAGTCGGCCGCGGTCATGGTCATGGGGTCCATGCCCTGGGCGATGGCCATATCCATGAGCAAGGATTGCATCTCGGCGGGGAAGGTGGTGCTGAAATCGAAGCCGTTCATCCACATCTGGTAACCGGCGTAGTTGGCGCCGATCTCGTTCTGGACCTGGCCGTAGTCGAACTCGCCCATCTGGGTCATGGGCAGGTTGCCGGTGGTGCTGTGGAAGAACATGGTGTTGACCATGATGTTCTGCAACATGAGGCCGTCATAGTAATCGGGGATATCCCCGGTGATGGTGTGGGCCTCGGTCCGCAGATCCCCGCTCCAGTCGATCTTGCTCTTGGCCGATCTGATCTCCAGCTTTTGCAGACGTTTTTCCAGGGCCTTGATGCGGCTGTCGGTGTCCTTGACGGCCAGGACCTGGCCGGCAAAGGCGACCAGCAGGGTGACGGCCAGCAGGGTGATCCACAGTTTGCGCATGAATTTGCTCCTTGTTCAGGTTCGAGGGACGGCCGCAAGAACAGGGGGGCGGTCGCCCCGGACGGGCAAAATTAAATCAACCGCAGGTCATGGGCTGCTCGCTGTCGGCCGCATGATCGACGCAGAACTTCTTGATCTTCTTGAGCATGTCCTTGTTGAACATGTCGGGAACCATCCTGGTGGTGTCCTGGGGGCAGGCCACCGTCTTGTGGGTCTTGACAAATTCGCCGTCGAAGAAGTCTTCCCACTGCTCCTGGATCAGGGACATGGGGGTGTACTCGCCGTTATCGGAGTCGGCCAGGTGGCACACCTTGCAACGGGTCTTGTACAGTTCCTTGCCGGACATCTTGGCGATCTTGGCTGCCTCATCCTTGGCCTTGGCCGGGGCATCGTCCCCCGCAAAGGCCAGGGAAACCACCATGGTTGCCAACAAGGCCACCAAGAACAGGGTAATCAGCTGTGAGCGCTTCATGATCTAACCTCCTGGCCGCTGCCTGCGACCTGTTATGGGGCGAACCCCGCTCGAGCATGCGAAAAATCGCGATCAATAGATTGTTACTTTATTGGCAAGGAATCTAGATGGCCCCATTTAGTGAGTCAAGCTAATCCTACGATATTTATGGCTTATTGTTCGGGATCTCCTCCAATCGAATTGATTTACATTCTCAACTGTAGCAAACGTTTATTTAAATCCAATAATTTTAATAGGATAGAAAAAAGGACATAAATTTCCGGGTTCAAGCTCAGTTGTGGACCCGTGTGCCGTCCAATCCTGATTTGTTGTAATTTTTTTGAACCCGGGCCGAAAATTGCCCTCCCCAAAGGCATGGCCGTGGAAGTGATTTTTAATCAGTTGGTTGTGGGGGTCATGGTTGCCGTGGGGGCTGGCTCGGCGTGTTAATGGTTTACCGGGTTTCGGCAGCTCGCATTACCCACAGCAGGCGGGGCTTGGCGTTCTATGCGGCCCTGGCGACAGAAATGGCCGAGATCCTGCTGGCTGTCCCGGCGGAATTGAGCCACAATGTCTCCATACTACAATGGACGGGCCTCAAGGAGGGTTACTGCGTTGCAAGCACGAATCGTGGTTTTCGAGGATCACCAATGGAGTTTCATGAGGCCCCTGGCCTGGAGCGTCCCCGTCTGGGAGCTGCCGGTGGGTATGTATTCCCTGCGGGAACGCCTGGAAATCCTCACCGACCCGGACGCCGGTTTGTTGCTGACCCGGCCGGTCCTGGGCGCCATGGTGGCCGGGGATGCCTGGTCTACTGTCTGGGCGGAGCCGGCAGGGCGTACCCTGGACCTTTGGCTGAGTGGGCGGCTGGGCGCCCGGTGGGAAATCCTGGAGGGTTTGCTGGCGGCGGCGGAAGCGGGGGAATCGTTCGCCTGGTTCGACGGTGACAGCTTGATCGCCGCTTGCCTGGATCCTGAAACGTCCGGTCGGGTGCATGATTCCTGGCAGATCTGGCTGGGCGCGAGTGACGCCGGCCTGTGGCGTCAAGACCGTCCGGTGCCGCCCTGGCAGGTGGCCTCCCTGTTCCGGCCTTGGGTTCCGGTCGCCGAGTCCGGTGCCCACCGCCTGCTGGTGCCGGGGGGCGACCGGCGGGAGGATCCCGGGGGTCTGGCCGACCGCTGGCGGTCCTGGGCCGGCATGGCCCATGGGGTGCTGGATGCGATCTGGGATCTGGTTCCGGCCGCCGAAGGTGCTGTTGCCGCTGATATCGGACGCACGGCGGGGCAACCCCTGGCCCGGAATCCCTTCGGCCTAGTCGCCGACCAGAGGGAACCGATATGGGAAAAGAGAGGGGCGCCGTCCAACCCCGGGGGCGGTGTGCCGACTGGGGTCACCCTGCTGGGGGATCCGCAGGATCTTTATCTGGGTGCGGGGGTCGTCCTCGAACCGGGCACCGTGATCGACGCCACCAGCGGTCCGGTCCTCCTCGACAGCATGGTGCATGTGCAGTCGTCCTGCCGCCTGGCCGGGCCCCTGTATCTGGGCCGGGGATGCCTGGTCAAGGCCGGCGCCCGCCTTTACCCGGGATGTTCAGCCGGCATCGGTTGCCGTCTGGCCGGGGAGATCGGCGAGACCGTCCTGATGAACTTCGTGAACAAGCAACATGACGGTTTCCTGGGCCACGCGGTCCTGGGTTCCTGGATCAATCTGGGCGCCATGACCACCTGCAGCGACCTGAAGAACAACTACGGGCAGGTCCGGGTGGATCTGGGCTGGGGCCCGCTGGAGACCGGTTCCCGTTTCGTGGGCCTGCTGGCCGGTGATCATGTCAAGACCGCCATCGGCACCCTGCTCAACACCGGCACCAGCATCGGGTTCGCCACCAATATCTTCGGTTCGGGGATGCCGGCCAAGCACGTGCCCTGTTTCGCCTGGGGCGGCGTCCAGGACACGGCCGTCCATGACCTTGCCAAGGCCGAGGCGACCGCCAGGGTCGTCATGGGCCGCCGGGGCTGCAGGATGACCCCGCAGCATGAGGCCCTGTTCCGCAAGATCGCCTCCGGGGTCGGCAGGTCGGTTTGAAGTTCCGAACATCACCGGTGCGGGGCTGTGGTGGCCGGTGAGGGAGCGAGGCATTGCATGCTGCCTTGTCCCGGTGCATGAATCCATGCGACCTGAACGGGAGGTGGCGGGCCCGGGCGGGATGGGCTGTGATGTGAATTGTAATCTGAATGTGTGTAACAATAAGTCTTAAAACAAGTTGATCGACCATCGTCTGCCGCCTGGCGGTGGTTCCCCTCGCCACCATGGGTTGGCACGAGCATTGCGGTGGGCAGGGAAAATGTTCTCTGCCCTGTGCGGGCTTGGTGGCTGAAATACCTACGCTCTCCGTGTTGTAGGGTCTCTGTCAGCCGCCACCCGGCAACCGGTGGAGAACATTTTTTTCTTGGCCAAGGCGGCCTGATGTGATATTAGTTGTTCTGCTAACATGATTCAATTCAACGAGGTAGGACCCTCTTGGAGGGTGGGAGGCTGGAATGACCAAGGCCGAACTGGTGGAAATCATCTCGCAGGATACGGGCGTCAGCAAGAAGGACACCGGGTTGGTCGTCAACCTGATCCTGGAAAACATCGGCAAGGCCCTGGTTGCCGGGGACAAGGTCGAGGTCAGGGGCTTCGGCAGCTTCAAGACCAAGTTCCGCAACCCCCGCAACGCGCGCAACCCCCGGACCGGTCAGAAGGTCGCCGTCCCCGCCAAACGTGTGCCCTATTTCAAGGCCTCCAACGAGTTGAAAGCCCGGCTCAACGAGAAGGGCTGAGAGTGGCTTTTATTTACAGGTTGTCCCTTGGCGGGTCGTTTCCTATCTTGGGCGCCTGTTGATCGGTAAGTGTGACGCCGCGGGCCGGCAGATGCCTTGGTTTGCGGCAAGGACTATTTCAAGGAAAGGCTGATTCTCATGCCTAACGGGCGTAAGCGTAAGCGCAAGAAGATCGCGACCCACAAGCGCAAGAAGCGGTTGCGGAAGAACCGTCACAAGAAGAAGTAGGCTGTGGCGCACCCGGGCCTGATGGGTCCGGGCGTTGCCGCCTGCGGCTTCTTCATGCCGGAAATTCAGCCGAAGGAGTTGTGGTGAACGGTGGCTGGGACGAAAAGCGCCAGGCCCGGCGGGTCGAGGCGAATCTCAATCTCGAGGTGCGCATCCCCCTGGAGGATGGTTCGCACGAGGTCGCGAGCCTGGAAACCATCAATATCAGCTCTTCGGGTGTGTATTTCCGCTCCAGCAAGTTCCTCGAACCCATGACCAAGCTGGCCATGAGGCTGGATGTCACCGTTCCCGGGGAAAACGAGGACGAGCCGGGCCGTGCTCCGGTCGTTTGCGAGGGCCTCGTTGTGCGCATCGAGCCGGAAATCGAGACCGCCGAGGCCGACGGCTACGAGGTGGCTGTTTTCTTCACCCACATCGAACCCGAGGGGCTGGCCAATCTCGAGCGCCATATCGCCATGATGCTGGACGGCAGCTGAGCCTCCACGTCGGATCCAGTTGCAGGAGCCGGGTTTGAGCCCGGCTCTTTTTTTGTCCCCTTGACCGTAAAGTTTCCCCTGACAGTGCCGATCTTCAACCCAGGAACATCGCGTCCTTTTGTCCGGCGTTAAGATGGGAGCACCGTGGAAGACCAGGTCAAAACCAGAACCATCCTCGTGGTGGATGATTCGCCCCCTACCAGGATGTTTTTCCGGCGATCGCTGGAGATGCAGGGCTACCGCGTGCTGACCGCCGTAGACGGCAAGAGCGGGGCGGCCGAGGCCATGTCGAATCTGCCGGACCTGATCCTCCTGGACAAGGAAATGCCGGGCATGGACGGATTCCAGGTCAGCAAGACCCTGCGGCAGCACCAGCAGACCCGTGGGATTCCCATCCTGATGATCAGCTCGGCGAGCGACGCCAGCGAGAGGATCAAGGGGCTGGAAATGGGGGCTGATGATTTCATCCCCAAGGGTGTCTCCAGCCAGGAGCTCAATTCCAAGATCCGGGCCTTCCTGCGCATCAAGGATCTGCAGGACCAGCTCCAGAAGGAATCGGACAAGCTGAACCAGATTTTCCGTTTCCTGCACGAGCCGGTGGCCATCTGTTCCGCGGACGACCATCTGGTGCTGTCGAGCAAGGTGTTCCTGCGCCTTTTCCGCCTCCCGCCGGACGTGGCCCGCTTCAAGACCATGACCGAGATCTTCCGCACCGTCGGCGTGACCGACGAGGTCATCCGGACCATGGCCCGGGGGTGCCAGGAGGAACTGCAGTTCGCGATCTCGGTGGACGGCGAGCAGACCCACCTGCGGGGCAGAACCGCGCCCATAGCCCTGGCTAACGATGAACACGCCATCGCCTACATTTTCCGCGACATCACGCGGGAGGTGCAGGACGAGAAGATGAAGGCCGACTTCCATTCCATGATCGCGCACGATCTGCGCTCGCCGATGTCCGTCATCCAGGGTTACGTCTCCCTGATGGCCAGCGGGAAGACCGGGGATGTCAACGCGACGCAGAAGGAATTTCTCGGCAACGTGAATCGCAAGATCAAGGAAATGACCACCCTGCTCAACGACTTCCTCGATATGTCCAAGATGGACGCGGGGTTCGTGAACCTCAAGCGGACCAGGCTGGAACTGACGGCTCTGCTGGAGGAGGTCGTCGACGATCTCGGCCCCATGGCCGAGTCCAAGGCCCTCTCGGTGACC
The DNA here is from genome assembly GCA_024763215.1 of Candidatus Krumholzibacteriia bacterium. GTDB lineage: Bacteria > Krumholzibacteriota > Krumholzibacteriia > LZORAL124-64-63 > LZORAL124-64-63 > JAHJTW01. The sequence continues at coordinate 25,544 of JANTFX010000021.1, forward strand.
CTCGAAAGCCCCGGCGAGGGCCTGTTCGTGGATGCGGACCCCCTGCGCCTTACGCAGATCTTGCGCAACCTGCTGTCCAACGCCATCAAGTACAACCAGGAAAACGGCTGGATCAAGGTCGCGGCGAGCGCCGGCGACGGCGTGGCGCGGATCACCATCGCCGACGGGGGGATCGGCATGTCGCCCGAGGAACTCGCCGTCCTTTTCCACCCCTACACCCGGGGGAAGACAGAGCGGCAGATCAAGGGCGTGGGCCTGGGCGTGGTGATCGTCAAGAAGCTGGTCGAAGCCCACGGGGGAACCGTCGAGGTGGCCAGCACGCCCGGGCAGGGATCGACCTTCACCTTCACCATCCCTCTGCACACCGGGGCCGCCGCCGACCAGGGCGCTGTGTTCGAAGAGCCGGAACCGGCCTCCGTCAATTAATTGGACAGGACCTGACCGGGTTCCTGGCAGTTGATCCTGCCCTGCACGCAGGACGCGCTGCCGTTTCCCTACCGGAGACGGACCGCCGGGCACCGGAAAAGATTGCCCCCTTCAGGCCCACCTCCTTCCCACCATGATTCCGCTGCGTGTAACCGGCTCCGGCGCCTGGGGCTTGCCGCCGCCTTTCCTGCGCGGATCTGTTGATTGCCGTCCGGGGCACCCGGCAGATCCTGCCGCCTGCCCAGACCCCAGTTGGTGAACCGCTTTTCCCGTCCCAGGCATGCACCTTGCGGAAAATGCCCGGATGACCAGGTCCGGACGCCCCGGACCCGGGAAAGGATGCACCGTGATTCGCAGCCTCAACACCGCCGAAAAAGCCATGCAGGTCCTGCAGGTGAAAATCGATGCCCTGGCCAACAACCTGGCCAACGCCGATTCCACCGGCTTTCGCCAGGTCCTGACCCGTGTCGCGGAGAAGTCCGATCCCGCGCTCAGGCCTGCTGCCGGGGGCACCCAAGGCACAGGATCACCGGCCAAGGCCGGCAGTGTGCCCCTGGAACTCACCAACGCCCTGGACGCCAGGCCGGGGGCCATCAAGGCCACCGGTCGGCAGACGGACCTGGCCCTGATGGGCAAGGGTTTCTTCGTGGTGTCCAGCCCGGGCGGGGAACGGTACACGCGCAACGGCTCCTTCATGCTCAACGAACAAAGGCAATTGACCACCCCGGACGGATTGCTGGTCCAGGGTGACGGGGGCCCTCTGACCATCGAGGGTTCCTCGATGAGCGTCGAACCCGACGGCACCATCACCAGCGACGGCAATGTCGTGGGCAGATTGAAGATCGTGGATTTCGACAAGCCCTTCCGCCTCGAGCACCAGGGCGCCAACCTGCTCAAGGCGCCGGCGGATATGGCGGCCCAGGCCTTGCCCAAGCAGGATACGGTCGTGGCCCAGGGCCACCTCGAGGGCAGCAATGTCAACCCCATCGACACGCTGGTGGCGATGATCGAGGCCCAGCGGGCCTTCGAGGTCCAGGCCAAGATCATGACCACCGAGGACGAGATGCTGAACAAGGCGGTCAATTACCTGCCCCGGGCCACGGGGTAGCGATGAAACGAAAGGGTGAAAACTCATGATTCGAGCCATGGGGACCGCTGCTTCGGGCATGAAGGCCCAGCAGATGAACATCGACACCATCGCCAACAACCTGGCGAACGTCAACACCACGGGCTACAAGCGCAGCCACGCCGAGTTCCAGGACCTGCTCTACGAGAAGGTCATGCCCGGCGACCAGGTGGATTCCCAGGGGCGGGTCAACCCAAACCGGGTCGAGGTCGGGCACGGGGTCAAGCTCGTGGCCACGAACAAGAACTTCAGCCAGGGCACCGTGGTCTCCTCGGGCAACCCCCTGGACGTCATGATCGAGGGCAACGGTTTCTTCCAGCTGAAGCTTCCCGACGGCACCATCGCCTATTCGCGCGACGGGGGTTTCAAGATGGACGCGGACGGGAACGTGGTCAATTCGGCCGGGTACCCCCTGGAGCCGGCCATCCAGATCCCGCAGGACGCCATGGAGGTGGGGATCTCCCGCGACGGCGTCGTCAGCGTGGTCACTTCGGGCGACACCGCCAACGTGCAGGAGATCGGGCAGATCGAGCTGGCTCGTTTCCCCAACGCGGCCGGCCTGCAGGCCCGGGGCGGGAACCTGTTCCTCGAATCGCCCGGCAGCGGCGCACCCATCCTGGCCAACCCCGGCCTGGACGGTATGGGGGAGACCGCATCCGGTTTTCTGGAGATGAGCAACGTCGAGACGGTCGACGAGCTGGTCAACATGATCTCGGCACAGCGCGCGTACGAGCTGAACTCCAAGACCATCACCATGGCCGACGAGATGCTGCAAACCATCAACAGGCTCAAGCGCTAGGAGCGTGGTAGTGCTGGATTTCCGTCTGAAGTTCCTGTTGCCGGTGCTGCTGGCCTGGTCCCTGACCGGGCCCGCGGCCGCCGCACCATGGCTGTGCACCTTGCCCGACAGCCTGGTGGTGCCCGCAGGGAACGTGACCTTGCGGGATCTGTCCACCTCGCCCGTGCCATCGGCTGCGGCCAGGATCCTGCTCGTGGCCGGCGGTCAGCCCGGGACCACCGTGGTCCTCGACCGCCGCACCATCCTGCGGCGCCTGGTATCCCAGCGGCTGGCGGGCGGGGTCGGCTTTCGGGGGGCCGACACGACGGTCCTGGTGTTCCGGGGGCGCGTCACGGCGGCTTCGCGCCTGCAGGAGATCATGAAGAAGGCTCTGGAGCCCTATCTGCCCGACGCGGCGCCCGGTGCGCCGGCCACCTGGCTGGAACTCCAGTACACGGGTGGGGATCTGGGCACCGACGGGGAATTTTCCCTGACGCCCATGTGGTCGGGCACGCTGCGCCCCGGTCGTCAGGCCATCCGCTTCGGGTTCCAGGATGGTGGCCGCAGCCGGGTTTTGCCCGTGGCGGTGATCGTGCACCACTTCGCACAGGTCGCCCGCAGCAGCCGCCGGATTCCCCATGGGGCCAGGCTGGAAGACGGCAGCTTCACGTGGGAATGGGTCGACCTCGCGGACGGCCCGCAGGGCCGGGTCACCGGACGCAGGGCCCTGTCCGGATTGCTGGCCGCGCGAACCCTGGAAGCCGGCAGCATCCTGCTTGAGCAGGACCTGAAGAGCCCGCCGGTGATCCTGGCCGGCGACCCGGTGGAATTGAAACTGGGCCGGGGCGGGGTGCTGGTCTCGGTGCGGGCTTACGCGCGCCGGGAAGGCTCCCTCGGGCAGACCATCCCCGTGAAGAACCAATTGACCGGACAACTGGTCAACGCCCGGGTGGCAGGACCCGGAGTCGTTGAATGGAGGTATTGAACGTGGGCAGCATTCTGAAAGCCACAAGGCGCATGGGCACGGGTCCGCTGCTGGTGGCAGCGCTATGTCTGGGCGGGGTCGGTCTCCTGGTTTCGGGTCCGGCAGGGGCGGGGACGCCGCTTGTCGACTTCGACACGGGCGCCTCCCTGGTCACCAACCTAAAGGCTCATCATGTGGGCGACCTGCTGACCATCATCATCACCGAGAACGCCAACGCCAACGTGTCCAGCAAGACCAAGGCCGACAACAAGAGCGAGCACAGCGGCGGGGCCGGCCTGGGTTTCCTCGATTTCATCAAGCCCTGGGGTGTGTCGGCTGAGAACAAGTACAAGGGCGACGGCAACACCGAGCGCACGGGATCCCTGGAGGCGGAGATCACCGCCCGCATCGTCGAGGTTCTGCACAACGGGGATCTGCGAATCTCGGGCACGCGGATGGTCAACGTCAACGGCGAGAAACAGCTGATCGAGATCACGGGTGTGTGCCGGCAACGCGATATCCGCCCGGACAACACCATCATGAGCACCTACATCTCCGATGCCCAGATCGCCTACAACGGCGCCGGAATCATCAACGACAACTCCCAGCCGGGGGTCGTCACCAGGATCGTCAACTGGCTTTTCTAGGAGCTGACATGGGAAACAGGAAAACCTGGATGCGCGGAACGACGCTGCTGCTGCTGGCCGCCCTGGCGGCCGGACCCCTGGGGCCGCTGGCGCGCGCGGAGGCGGCGACCACGGGCAGGATCAAGGACCTGGCCCTGCTGGAAGGCACCACCTTGGAGCCGCTGGTGGGTTACGGCATCGTGGTGGGGCTGAACGGCACCGGGGACAGCGCCAATGCGGAAATGACCATGAACTCTTTGGCGACCATGCTGGAGAAGATGGATGTCACCGTGGACCCGGCGGCGCTGAAGCCGAAGAACGTCGCCTCGGTCATGGTCACGGCCAACATGGATCCCAACTCCAACGTCGGTTCGCGCCTGGATCTGACCGTCAGCTCCGTCAACGACGCCTCGAGCCTGGAAGGCGGGCTGCTGCTGATGACCCCCCTGCGGGCTGCCGACGGGACCGTGTGCGTGCTGGGGCAGGGGAACATCTCCATCGGCGGCTTCAACATCAAGACCGGCGAGGGCAACAGCTTCCGCAAGAACCACGCCCAGGCCGGGATCATCCCCAACGGTGGCACGGTCAAGGTATCCCTGCACGGTTCCTTCGTGCACGACGGCAAGGTTTCGTGGCTGCTGAACAACCCCGATTTTTCCACCGCCGCCGAGGTGGCCAAGTCCATCAACAAGGCCCTGGGCGCCCCGGTGGCCATGGCCCGGGACGCCCAGCGGATCGACGTGGCCGTCCCGCAGGACGAGATGGCCAACCCCGTGGGGTTCATCGCACGCATAGGGGAACTCCAGACCAGGTCCGATACGGTGGCACGGGTGGTCCTGAACGCCCGGACCGGCACCATCATCGTTGGCAAGAACGTCACCCTGAAGGAAGCGGCCGTGGCCCACGGCACCTTGAAAGTGGTCGTCAGGACGGATTACGGGGTCTCCCAGCCCAACGCCTTCAACAACAGCGGGCGCACCGTGGTGGTGCCGCAGACCAGCACCAACGTCTCGGACAAGGTGGCCCACGTCGTGGAGGTTCCCGAAACCAGCACCGTGGCCGACGTGGTGGCCGTGCTGAACGAGATCGGCGCCAGCCCCCGCGACATCATCGCCATCCTGCAGGCCCTCAAGCAGGCCGGATCGCTGCAGGCCGATCTGGTCCTGATGTAGGAGCGAGCCATGGACCCGCAAGGCATGGGGAACATCAACGGGCCGCAGGGGCCGGTGCGGGGAAAGGCTCCCGGCACAGCAGCTCCGTCCGCGGCCCACGGCAAGGCCCGGGAGCACCAGGCCCTGGTCCGCGCCGCCCGGCAGTTCGAAGCGGTTTTCCTGAACCAACTTATGCAGGCCATGCGCAAGACGGTGCCCGACAACGAGCTGTTCAACAGCAAGGGCCCCATGAAGCTTTACCGGCAGATGCAGGATGCGGAAACGGCCAAGGCCCTGGCCGCGGGCGACGGCGGGATGGGCATCGCCGATTTGATCGTGCAGCAGCTCAGCACCCGGGAAGATGAACCCGCCGGGGAGCCGGCTGCGGGCTCGGGAATGTTGCCCCTGGACACTTCGTCCCCTGCGAGGCAGGTGGAACAATACCGGCGCCTATCCCTGCTGAATGATGGAACCGGGCAGGCCACGCGGCTGCGTTCGCTGGCGGCCCGGCAGGGTAGGGCCGTGGCGGACACCTTGCAGCGTTTCGAACCCCAGCTCCGGTCCGCGGCCGAGGACGCCGGGCTGCCTCCGGAGCTGCTGTTGGCCGTAGTCATGGAAGAGTCGGGAGGTGACCCGGGGGCGACTTCGCCCAAGGGGGCCCGCGGCCTCATGCAGTTGATGCCGGCCACGGCGGCCGAGTTGGGTGTGCGCGATCCGGTCCATCCCGGACAGAACCTGCTGGGAGGCGCCCGCTACCTGGCCCGGCTGTTGCGGAAGTACGACGGCGACTTGGATCTTTCCCTGGCGGCCTACAACGCCGGGCCCGGCACCGTCGACAGGGCCGGGCGCCAAGTGCCCCCCTTCCGGGAGACCCGCCGCTACGTGGACCGGGTCCGTAATCGCTTTCATGAGCTCGGTGGCACGGATCTGGCCCTTCCCGGGGGGGACGGTCCGAGTCAATCCCTGAAACCGGAGTAGAACCATGCAGGTTGAAACACGGCATTTATCGCCTACCGAGGAAGATCTTCAGGTCCTGGCCGAATTGCTGGGGCGCGAAGATGAGCATTACAGGCGCCTGTTACGGCTGGCCTGGCGGCAAAATTCCTACATGAAGCGGCAAGATGTGGACCGGTTGGAGGCCAATTCCCGGGATTGGACGCGTTATCTGGCCCAGGCCCACCTTGCCCGCGCGGCGCGCGAGAAGTTCCTGAACGCGCTGGGCCGGCAAATGGGCATCAATGTGCAGCCTGGAAACATCTCGGCGTTTCTGGGGGGGCCGCCCTCCCCGGCGCGGGATCAGGTCAGGGCGCTGCTGGCCCGCATCAAGCGCACGGCCCTGAAGCTGGCCCGTCAGAACCAGCTCAACCGGTCCCTGGCGGAGTTCTGTTTGGATCTGGTCCAAGAGGAAAGCGAGATCTTCAAGCGCTGCGTCCTGGATGATCCCTCCGGATGCTATGGCGAGGATGCACGCAAGGCGGACCGTGGCCCCGGGGGCGTTCTGGTCCGCCAAGCCTGAAAGGAAAATCATGCCCGGCTTGAATTCCATCATGGACGCCAGCTTGTCGGCGATGTTCGCCTCCCAGGCCGGGTTGGCGACCACCGGCCACAACATCGCCAACGCCAACACGCCCGGTTACAGCCGTCAGCAGGTCATGGTGGTGGCCCGCCGACCCGACATCATGCCCTACGGGGCCCTCGGGCGAGGGGTTGATATCCAGGGCATCAGGCGGTTGCAGGATGACTTCCTCCTGAAAAACCTGCGCGGCCAGAATGCGCGCCTGTCCTCCTATTCCTCCACCGATTCGACCCTGTACGAGCTGGAGAACATCCTGGGATCGGTCGACAACGACCACATCGGCACGTCCATGACCAACTTCTTCAACGCCTGGGGCGCACTGGCCCAGCCGCCCATCAACACGAGCCTGAAGCAGGATGTGGTGACCAACGCCATCAGCATGGTCAACGATTTCCATGCGGTGAGCGATTCGCTGGACGAGCTGGACGCGAATCTGGAAAGCGACATCTCCAACGAGATCACCAACCTGAACAGCATGCTGGACAGCGTGGCCGACATGAACAAGCAGATCATGGGCGCCGAGACCAACGGCCAGCCGGCCAACGACCTGCGGGACCAGCGCGATTACCTGATCACCGAGATCTCCAAGGTCGCCCAGGTATCGGTGATCGAACGGGACGACGGCTCCAAGGATATCGTCCTGGCCGGGCGGACCATGGTGGCCAGGGACAGCGTCTCCCACTTCGAAACGACGTACACGGAGACCGATCGCGGCTACCAGCTGACCGTTGTGACCGGCGGCCAGAAGCAGAAGGTGGCCCTTTCGACCGGCAAGCTGCAGGGGCTGATGGACAGCCGGGATACCCAGGTCAACGACGTGCGGGAGCGCCTGGACGACGTGGTGAAGCAGCTGATCCAGGAAGTGAACGATCTGCACAGCCAGGGCAGGACGGCCCTGGGGAGCGGGCACGCCTTTTTTACCGGCGACAGCCTGCACACCATCAACGTGAACCCCGCCCTGGTGGACAACCCGGACCTGGTGGCCATGGGCCGCAGCGGCGAGGACGGCGACGCCGAGCTCGCCCAGGAGATCGCGGATTTGGCCCAGATGGGGGCCGGCGGGCCAGGCACCCGGTCGGTGATGGACAACTACCGCTCGCTGCTGACCGATGTCGCAAGCAAGCGCGCCAGCTACGAGATGATGGTGGAGAACCAGCAGAACGTCGTGGATTCGCTGGAAACGCGCATGGCCAGCGTGGCGGGGGTGAGCCTCGATGAGGAAGGGGCTAACATGGTCAAGTACCAGAACAGCTACAACGCCGCCGCCAAGGTCATCAGCACGGTGCAGGAAGTATTCGACACCATCTTGAACATGGTCTAGGCCGCAAGGAGTCCGATGTGAGCATGCGCGTGACCGACAACTATCTGTCCTCGATCCTCGTGGGGGACCTGAACCGCAGCCTCAGCGGCCTGTTGAAGGCCCAGCAGCAGGCCAGCACCCTGCGGCGCGTGAATTCCTTTGCCGACGACCCGCGCGCCGTGAGCTCCATCCAGCGCTACAACCAGCTGATCGCCATGAACGACCAGTACCGCAACAACGTGTCGCGAAGCCGGATCATGGTCGACGCAACCGACACAGCCCTGCAGACCATCAGCGAAGTGCTGGCCGACGTCAGGGTCATCGCCATGCGCGAGTCCTCGGCCCTGGCCACCGACGAGACCATGGGGACATCCACCGTGGAGGTGGACAACGAGGTCAACCGCCTGATGGACGTGCTGAACACCACCGTGGAGGGGTCATACCTGTTCGGCGGGATGCAAACCTCGCAGCCGCCATTCGTGCGCAGCGGCGATACCGTGATCTACCAGGGCGACGACAGGGTCATGCAGAGCCGGACCGGGCCCAATTCCCTTTTGCCGGTGAATATTCCCGGCAAGGTCTTCATGGGTGACCAGAGCTCGAGCCTCGGCGGCGGCAAGGACCTTGCCCCGCGGATGGTGGGCACCACCAGCCTGGACGACCTGGATCTGGGCGCAGGCTGGGAACCCGGTTATATCCAGATCACCGACGGGGCGGACAATACCTGGACCGTCGATCTGTCGGGGGCCATGACCGTCGACGACGTCCTGAACGCCATCAACACCGAGACCGGGGGCGCCGTCACCGCGTCGATCGCTCCGGACGGCTCGTCCTTCCAGTTCGATGGCACCGGACCCCTTACGGTCACCGACACGGGCGATACCAACACGGCGACCTCCTTGGGCATCAACGCCGAGAGCGACGGGGATACCCTGACCGGTCGGGATGTCCGGCCGCGCGCCCTGGGCACGACCAACCTCGCCGATATCGATGCCCTGGCCGGCAATCTGCCCCTGGGCGCCATCCAGGTGGACTGGCAGGGAAGCTCCTACACCGTCGACCTGAGCGGCGCGGCCACCCTTGGAGATATCGAGACCCTGTTCGAGGCCGCGGTGCCGGGCATGGACCTGCAGGTCAAGGACTCGGCCCTCATGGTGGTGGGTGGCGCTCCGGAGAATTTCCAGATCACCAACGCCGACGGTACCAATACCGCCACCCTGCTCGGCATCGAGGGGACAGGAACACCGGTGCGCCTGTTCGGGATCATGGACGATCTCAAGGCCGCCCTCAAGGCAGGGGACCAGGATGCCGTAAGGTCGACCATGACGGAGTTGCAATCGCTGGAGGACATGGTCTCCCGGCAGATGATCCTCAACGGCGGGCGCCAGTCCGACCTGGACTGGGCCGACCAGGTCCTCATGGAACGGGACGAGCGGTTGCGCAGCAACCTGTCCCTCGAGTCGGACGCGGACGCCGCCCAGGTGGCGACCGATCTGAGCCGCGCCAATTCCATCTACCAGGCGAGCCTCACGGTCACCAGCCAGATGTTCCAGTACAACCTGATCCAGTTCCTACGATAGTCATCGCGTGTGCGGGCTTGGCCCGCCAACAAGGAGTAGAAAATGCCTCAATTCAAGACCGTTCGCTTTGGAGAGCTGGAGTACCGCAGCGAAGACGTGGTGGTCCTGCCCGACGGGCTGGTGGGAATGCCCCACCTGCGCAACTGGCTGATCATGGACATGGGCCAGGATCAGGCCATGAAATGGTTCCAGTCCCTTGACCGGGGGGATTTCGGTTTCCCAGTCACCCAGCCGTACTTCTTCCTGGATGACTACCAGGTCGACCTGGGCCCGGAGGACCGGTCGCGGATCGGCAACACCGACCCGGAAGACCTGGTCGTGATGATCATCACCACCGTGCATCCGGGCGGTGACAAGGTCACCGGCAACATGCTGGCGCCCCTGGTCCTCGATGCATCCACACGCCGGGGCAGGCAGCTGACCCTGGAGGGGGAATACGACATGAGGCAGGAGATCAATTACTTCAAATTTGGGCTTGCCGTGGGGCAGGTCACGGGTGAGAATGAGGCCCACCGGGAAACCGGCCAGGCGATCGCCGCCGGCCAGGGGGATCCGGGTCTGCCGACCGGGAACGCGGGCCGGCAGCTTAGCCAGGAACCTGTGACCGTATAGGTGCGGTTTGCCGGCGCCCTTGGCGCCCTGAAGAAGGACAGGGAGGTCCCGTGCTCATACTCAGCCGCAAGCGCAACGAGAAGATCATGATCGGGGATGATATTTCCATCATGATCGTGGACATCAGGGGAGACCAGGTGCAGATCGGCATCGACGCCCCCCGGTCGATCCCCGTGCACCGCTACGAGATCTATGAGGAGATCAAGAGCACGACCCTCAAGGCGGCGGCCTCGGAAAACCTGGATGTGGATTCCATCCGCAAGAAGATGAAAAGCGGGGATGGGGGCAAGGACCCCGGCGCCTGAGAGGATCGTCGCCACGTAAAAGGCTCC
>JANTFX010000022.1 GCA_024763215.1 Candidatus Krumholzibacteriia bacterium
ACATCCGGGACTTCACTGTTTTCAGACCGCAGCGACTAGTCGAGCAGATCCCCCAGCACATCCTTGTGCACGGTGAAGCTCAGCATCTTCAGCTTGATGAAGTCCTGCCGCCACATGTAGTAGCCCTTGTACTTGCCCAGCCGGCTGGAGCGGTTGGAATCCTTGATCAGATACCAGTAGTCGTCCCCCACCTGGGTGCGCCCGACCAGGTGCAGGCCGTGGTCGTCGCCGGTGGTGCCGTTCTCGATGCGGAATTCCCGGCTGGCCTGGTTGATGTAGGCCTCGGGGATGTCCCACTCGGGGATGATGGCCTTGTCCGCCTTGCCGTCCATGCCCGGCTCGCTGTTGTCCCCGCCGATGGCCATGGTGTATCCCATGTCCAGGGCCTTGTTGATGGTCCCCATGAAATCGTCCAGGGACAGGTTCAGGTAGTTGTCGTTGCGCCGCCAGTTGTCGTGCACGTCCAGCAGCACCCTGGTGTTGAAGGGCGCGTTCATGCGCGAGACGCAGCACACGTAGTCGGCGGGATCCAGCCTGAGCACATCGTGCAGGAACGCCTTGGGATCGTAGGTGCTCCCCTGGTAGGTGAAGGTCGCGGGCACCGGGCCCAGGTACCTGTCCAGGATGCCGCGCACGCAGCGCAGGTTGCGCTCGATGTCGATGTCGCCGCTGTCGAGGACCCACTTGAGGTAGCCCTTGAGCTCGGCGATCAGCTCGCGGTGGTCGTGGCGCCCGTCCGGGTACAGGACCCCCTGGTAGGCGGACTCGGGCACGGCTCCGTACTGGGTGTAGATGGCCAGGGTGGCGTCGCTCTCGCTGCCCTCGTCCACTGGGGTGTGGCCGTAGGTCTTCAGGTAGCTGCGGGCCTTTTCCACGTATTCCCAGTAGACCACCCACATCTCCGACAGCTTGACCTGCTTGCCTGTGATCCGGTGGACTTCGCTCTCTGTGAACGAGACCGAGCTGAAGGCCCAGCACGTGCCCGTGTAGTACTGCGGCACCGGCGGGTTGTGCCACAGCTGGGTGAAATCATCCGGGCCCTGGGGCGCCTGCACCTGGGACCAGTCCACGCGCAATGACTGCTTGGCGTCCTTCTTGGCCTTGGCCTCGGCCGCGTAACGGTCGTCCACGACCTTGCGCAGGGAATCGCGGACCGCCTGGCGCGCCTCGTAGGCCTTGGTCATCTCATCTAGCACGGGGTACTTGTACTGGGGGCGGTAGACGGCGTCCTGGGCCAGGGCCGACGACACAGGCAGGAGCATCAGCGACAGGAAGAGCAATGCGCGCTTGATCATGGGAGCAATCTCCTTGGTTGAGGCCAAAACCGGCGGGACGACTATAGCCCCCGGGCCACCGCGGGGCAACTCTTGACAGTTTCCGGCCACGGCCCCTAACCTGCGGCAGCACACGTATCATCCGGGAAAAGGAGCAACCCGTGGCGGCACCCCGAGGACAATGGAGCGGAAAGCTGGGATTCATCCTGGCCGCGGCCGGCAGCGCCGTGGGCCTGGGCAACCTGTGGAAGTTTCCCTACATCACCTACGAGAACCACGGCGGTGCCTTCGTGCTCGTCTACCTCTGCGCCGTCGCCCTGGTCGGCATACCCATCATGATCGCCGAGATCATCCTCGGCCGCCGGAGCCAGTTGAGCCCCGTGGGCGCTTTCGGCAAGCTGGCAAAGGGCCTGCCCGGTGGCAAGGCCTGGCAGGGCCTCGGTTTCCTCGGCGTCTCCGCGGGTTTCGTCATCCTCAGCTACTATTCCATCGTGGCCGGCTGGACGTTGCGCTACACCTGGATGGCCTTGAGCGGCAGCCTGGGCCGGATCGCCACCCAGCCCGGCGCCCTGGACGCGTTCTTCGGCAATTACGTGGCCGACGGCGGCGCCCAGATCCTGGGCAACGGCCTGTTCATGCTCCTGACCGTCGGCGGGGTCTATTTCGGCGTCAAGGCGGGGATCGAGCGGGTCGCCCGGATCCTGATGCCCCTGCTGGTGATGATCCTGCTGGCTCTGGCCGTCTACGCCACGACCACGGCGGGGTTCCCCAGGGCCGTCGCCTTCCTGTTCCGGCCCAATTTCAGCGAACTGACCAACCACTCCATCCTCGAGGCGGTGGGCCACGCCTTCTTCACCCTCAGCCTGGGCATGGGAGCCATCCTCACCTACGGCAGCTACATGGGCAAAACCGAATCCATCCCCATGGCGGGGCTGGCCATCGCCATCATCGACACGATCATCGCCATCCTGGCCTGCATCGTGATGTTTTCGATCATCTTCACCTTCGACATGGGCGTCTCCAAGAGCGCGGGGATCCTGTTCACCACCATCCCCGCGGTGTTCTACCAGCTCGCCGGCGGCAGCTGGATCGCCGCCTCCTTCTATGTTCTGGTCGCGTTCGCCGCCCTGACCAGCACCATCAGCCTGCTTGAAGTCGTCTCCAGCTACGCCATCGACGAGCTGGGATGGTCCCGCCACCAGGCCACCTTGACCATGGGCCTGGCGATCTTCGTGTTCGGCATCCTCAACGCCTTGAGCCTGGGCGCCAACGCCACCCTCTCGGGCGTGGCTCCCCTCGGCAAGACCCATGCCGGGGTGTTCAACACCCTGGACTACCTGGCCTCCAACTGGATGCTGCCGGTCGGCGGACTCTTCATCGCCATCTTCACCGGTTGGGTCATGTCGGCTCGGGATACGTGGGACGAAATCAGGCGGGGCAGCGAAGGCAGCCGGACCCTCTACGACGTCTGGCGCGTGCTGATCCGGTTCACCGCCCCCATCGCGGTGGGCGCCATCATCTTCAGCATCATCTTCCTGGGCATGGAATACCAGTAGCTCAGTCGAGGTTCGTCAAGCCGTGGCGAATGGCCACCCGGGTCAGCTCGGCCACGCTGCCGCACTCCAGCTTCTGCATCAGGGAGGCCCGGAAGGTGTGGACGGTCTTGTGGCTGATGCCCAGCTTGGCTCCGATCTCCTTGACAGTCAGCCCCTCGGCCAGCAGCTGCAGGGTCTGCCGCTCGCGGGGCGTCAGCTTGGTGAGCAGGGGCGGGCGCTTCCCGCCAAGCCCCTCCACCTCATCCAGCATCAGGTCCGCCACCTTGGCGCCCATGTATTTCCTGCCCTCCATCACGTCCCGCAGCGCCTGCTTCAACTCGGAAAAGGAAGCGGATTTCAACACGTAGCCCCACGCGCCGTTCTTGAACGCCACGTTGACGAACTCCCGCTCGCGGTGCATGGACAGGATCACGCAGCGGGTGTCCACGCCGGGATTCTTCGTGATCATGCGCACGGCCTCGATGCCGTTCATGCCCGGCATGGTGATGTCGACCAGGGCCACATCCGGATTGAACTCGCCGACCAGAGCCACGAGCTGATCACCGTCGGCGGCGGTGCCCACGATTTCGAACTCCGGATCGGCGTCGAAGCACTTCTTCAGCCCTTCGATCACAAGGTTGTGGTCATCAGCGAGAACGATCTTCATCGGTCAGCCTCTTCTCCGCTCTCCCGGGTGGTCATATCCCGGGGCAGGGTGATGGTGATCCGGGTGCCGGCTCCATGATCCAGTTCCAGGCTCCCACCCAGGGGCTCCAGCTGCTGCCGGATGCTGAACAGACCGAACCCCCCCGGCCGTGGATCCTGCCGGGGCCCGGCACCCGCAGGCTCGAAACCGCGCCCGTTGTCCGACACGGTCAGCACCAGGTTCCGGGCGCCTTTCTCCAGGCGGACCGACACCTCGTCCGCCCCTGCGTGCTTGGCCGCGTTGACCAGCAACTCCCTTGCGATCCGGTAAAGCAGGACGGCCGCACCGGCATCAGGCTCGGCGCCCGGGCCGGAGATGACCATCGAATAGCGGCCCGCATGATCTTGATCGAACTTGCGCACCAAGGCCTGCAGGGCCGGCCCCAGGCCCAGTTCGTACAGTAAAGGCGGGCTCAGGTCAAAGGTCAAATCCTGGGTCTTGCGCATGGCATCGCGCAGCAGCCCGATCATCTTCTCGATGCGGTCAGGAGCAGGGGGCCCTTCCTCCAAACACGCCTGCAACTGGTAGTGCAGGGCGGAGAGATCCTGGCCGATGCCGTCATGCAACAACTGGGCCAGTTTGCGGCGCTGGTCTTCCTCGGCGTTGCTCAGTTGCAGGGCCAGGGAACGCAGGGCAACTTCATCATGTTTCCGCTGGGAAATATCCCGGACCAGACTCAAGTATTCCCCCCGAGCGCAGCCGGTGGTCATGACCTCGAAATAGCGGATCTCGCCGCCCACATCGAGGGAGATCTCGGTTATCACGGGAGATTCGCCCGCATCGATCCTGGGCATGATCTCACGATGAAGGTTAAACTTTTCGGGGCCCAGAAATTCCGGAAGGGTTTGGGTTTCGAGTATCCGGGTGAGGCCGGGGTCGGGATCGCTCATGCCGATATGCATATCCAGCACCCGGCCCTTGCGGTCATAGACGACCATGGTATCGGGCAAGGCCTCCAGGATGGCCCGGTTGCGAACCTCGCTACGGGCCAGGCGCCGCCAGAGGGTCCGGCCGTCCACCGCCGCGCTGATCAGGTCCGCTGCCAGCTGCAGGAGGTGGTAATCGGAGGGATACCAGGGCTGCTCCCTCTTGACCGCGTCGAAGCCGGCAAAGCCGATGGCGTTGCCCTGCCGCCCCCGCATGGCCACCAGGACCAGGGACTTGATGCCCTGGGCGAGAAGGTTCTCCTTTTCAAAACCGGCTTCGGGCGGCAGATCGGCCACCACGGGAATATCCACGAAAACCTCTTCCTCCAGACGGCGCATCAGGTAGGGGAAGGCCTCCAGGGGTATGTCCTGCAGGTTGTCCTTTTCGGCCGTGATCCCCTCGGCGCACCACTCATGGGTGTTGGAAGAGGTTCCCTGCGCGAAGTCATGCAGGAATACGTAGCTGCGGTCGGCCCCCACGAACTTGCCGATCTCGGCCAGGGCGCTGTCGATGGCCTGGTCCAGTTCATCCGGAGGCACCCCCACGAAAGACCTGGACACGCGCGCGACCAGGGCCTCCAGTTCGACGCGGCGTTCCAGATCCAGGGAGGACGACTCGGGCTTCTCACCGGGTGCATGCATGGTCTGTAAACCTCCTGCCGACAATTATCGCACACCAGGGGCGCGGAGGAAAGCCGGGCCATGGAGATGACGGTTCCTGTACCCGGCTGATTGCTTGTGTTATCTTCGCCCCGGACAGGAAAAACCACGTGGAGGTCCATCGTGAACCATCAAGAACATGACATCACGGCCGAGGAATTCCAGCGCCTGGTGACCCGGGGCATCCCCGCCGAACTTCCCCCATACCCGGCAGAGGATCCGGGCATCAGCCGCGCCCCGGTGCGGCCCCTGGTCCTGGATGAGCGGGAAAAGGAACTGGCCGTCGCCAACGCCCTACGCTACTTCCCGGCCGGCATGCACGCCGAACTGGCCCCGGAATTCGCCGCGGAGTTGGCCCGCTGGGGCCGCATCTACATGCACCGCTTCCGGCCGGCCTACCGGATGCACGCCCGGCCCATCGACCGGTATCCGGCCCGCAGCCGTCAGGCCGCGGCCATCATGGTCATGATCCAGAACAACCTGGATCCGGCCGTGGCCCAGCACCCCTACGAGCTGATCACCTACGGGGGCAACGGCACCGTCTTCCAGAACTGGGCCCAGTACCTGCTGACCATGAAGTACCTGTCCGAGATGACCGACGAGCAGACCCTGGTCATGTATTCGGGGCACCCCCTGGGGTTGTTCCCCTCCCACAAGGACGCCCCGCGGGTCGTGGTCAGCAACGGCATGGTGATCCCCAACCACAGCAGCGGCGACGATTACCTGCGTCTGTCGGCCCTGGGCGTGACCAGCTACGGGCAGATGACCGCCGGCAGCTTCATGTACATCGGTCCCCAGGGCATCGTCCACGGCACCACCATCACCATCCTGGGCGCCGGGCGCCTGTACCTGGGCGAAGGCGCCGATCCCGAGCATCCTTTGCGCGGCAAGCTGTACGTCAGCAGCGGCCTGGGCGGCATGAGCGGCGCCCAGGGCAAGGCCGCCGTGATCGCAGGTTGCGTCGGCGTGCTGGCCGAGATCAATCCCGCCGCCGCGCGCAAACGCCTCGAACAGGGCTGGGTGGACGAGCTGCACACCGACCTGCCCGAGCTGCTGGAGCGCATCCGGGCGGCCAAGGCCGCCGGGGAAGCCGTGGCCCTGGCCTACCAGGGCAACGTCGTGGACCTGTGGGAGGCCCTGGCCGACAGCGAGATCACCGTCGAGCTGGGCAGCGACCAGACCAGCCTGCATATCCCCTACACCGGCGGCTATTACCCGGCCGGCATGTCGTACGAGGAGAGCAACGCCATGCTGGCGGCCGACCCCGCCGCCTTCAAGGAGCGCGTGCAGGCCTCCCTGCTGCGCCACATCGCGGCCGTCGGCCGCTGCGTGGACAAGGGGATGCACTTCTGGGACTACGGCAACGCCTTTTTGCTCGAATGCAGCCGCGCCGGAGCCGACATCGCCCGGCCCGACGGCGGCTTCATCTACCCCAGCTACGTCGAGAACATCATGGGCCCCATGTTCTTCGACTACGGCTTCGGCCCCTTCCGCTGGGTCTGCACCAGCGGAAGGCCCGAGGACCTGGAGACCACCGACCGCATCGCCGGCGACGTGACCGAGCAGCTGGCGGCCGCCGCGCCACCGGAGATCCGGCAGCAGTATCTGGACAACCTGCGCTGGATCCGCCGGGCCGGCGCCAACAAGCTGGTCGTCGGCAGTCAGGCCCGCATCCTTTACAGCGACGCCGCCGGCCGGCGCGCCATCGCCGCGGCCTTCAACCGGGCCATCGCCCGGGGCGAGATCTCCGCCCCGGTCGTGCTGGGCCGCGACCATCACGACGTCTCGGGCACCGACAGCCCCTACCGCGAGACCAGCAACATCCGCGACGGGTCGATGTTCTGCGCCGACATGGCCATCCAGAACGTCATCGGGGACGGGTTCCGCGGGGCGACCTGGGTCAGCATCCACAACGGCGGCGGCGTGGGCTGGGGCGAGGTGATCAACGGGGGCTTCGGCATGGTCCTGGACGGCACCCCGGAAGCGGACCGCCGCCTGCACATGATGCTGCACTGGGACGTGAACAACGGCATCGCCCGCCGCGCCTGGGCCCGCAACGAGGGCGCCGAGTTCGCCGCCCAGCGGGCCATGCAGGACGACGCGAACATGCGGGTCACCATGCCCGCCCATGCCGACCAGAAGCTGATCGCAGATGCGGTCCGCCGGGCCTTTGCCGACCACCGGGAGTGACCATGGAAATGCAGCCGGAAGAAAAGCCCCAGTCCGCAGCCTTGCCCCGCCCCCGTGTGCCGGCCCTGGACGAGATCCTCGGCAAGCCCTTCCCGGTCCTGGACGACGGGTTGATCCGGGTGGTCGACTACATGGGCGACGACGCGGCCATCGTGCAAGCGGCGCGCGTCAGCTACGGCCAGGGGACGAAGAAGGTCAGCGACGACCGTGGCCTGATCCGCTACCTGCTGCGCAACCGCCACACCACGCCGTTCGAGATGTGCGAGCTGAAGCTACACGTGCGCGTGCCCATGGACGCCTGGCGGCAGTGGATCCGGCACCGGATGGCCTCGGTGAACGAGACGAGCACGCGCTACTCGGTGGCCATCGACGCCGCCCAGCGTACCGCCCCTGACCGGTGGCGCCTGCAGGCCGTGGACAACAAGCAGGGCAGCAGCGGCCTGCTGGATCCCGAGGCGGGGGCGCGGTTCTCGGCCGAGGAGGCCGAGCTGCAGGACCACGCCCGCGCGGTGTACAACCGGCGCCTGGAAGCCGGCCTGGCCCGCGAGCAGGCCCGCAAGGACCTGCCCCTTTGCACGTACACCGAGGCCTACTGGAAGATGGACCTGCACAACCTGTTGCATTTCCTGTCCCTGCGCATGGACAGGCACGCCCAGCAAGAGATCCGCGCCTACGCCACGGTGATCGGCCGGGAGATCGTCGCCCGCTGGGTGCCGTTGACCTGGGAGGCCTTCGAGGACTACCGCCTGGGAGCCCTGGCATTATCCCGTCTGGAGACCGCCATCGTGGCCGCCCTGAGCGGCGGGGATGCCGAAAAGGCGCGGGAGATCGCGCGTGAGGCCGGTTGGCTCAAACCATCCAAAAAGGGCGGGCTGGCGCGCAACCGCGAACGCGCCGAATGCGAGGCCAAGCTGGCGCGCCTGAACATGACCGTTCCCTGGAAAAGTTCCTGAGCCAGTTTATGGTTTAATCCGGACAAACACCGGCAGGTGATCGCTGATATTCTTGTCGTATGCCGACCAGCCGCTGGTCATGAAATCATACAGGCGGATCACACCCACCTCGCTGCCGGCCTTGTCCAGGGCCGGAAACAGCGGCGCGGTGACCAGGATATGGTCCAGGTGGCTGGGCCAGGACGGGTAGGACCAGCCGCTGGAAGGCCCCTGGGCGATGGCCAGGTCGGCGAAGCGGTAATCGGCCCCGTCCTCCAGGAAGTTCTCGAAGACATTGTCCCCCGGGGCATCGGTCAGCTCGTCGTTGAAATCCCCCACCATGATCACCCGCATGCCCGAGAAATGGTCCTCGATGTAGCTCTGCAGGTCCTGGCTCGCGTGGTAGCGGCGCGTCTCCTCATCCCAGTCGTCGCTGAGATCCAGGTGCCCGTCCCCCTTGGCCTTGTAGTGGTTGTCGATGATCACCACGGGGGCGCCGGCGAAGTCCCCCTGCAATACCAGGGGGCTGCGCGGCAGGGCGTCGTCATCGGTCAGGATCTCGTAGATGGATCCGACCGTCAACGGACCGGAATTCTTGTAGAGGTAGGCCAGGTTCAGGTCCGCGTAGGCGCTGGAGGCCCGGAAGCTGTCGTACCCGGGCAGGGCGGCGTCGACCTTGCGGAAATCCAGCACGCTGGTGATCTCCTGCAGGGCGACGATATCCGCGTCCACGGCCTGCACCGCATCGACCACGAAATCCACCGTCGCCTGGCCGTTCTTGGGAAACTGCTCGATGTTCCAGGTCACCACTTCCAGGGTGGAATCGGTGCCCACGACCGCCGCGGCGAACGGGTTGGTCTGCTGCGGGGCGGTGGTCTTGTCGGTGGTCCCGCAACCGGCGATCAGCAGGGCGGTCACGAAGAGGGCGGTTCCCAATGAGCAGCGGCGCATGGTCGAAGATCCTTTCTTTCCCCTGTGACCGGAAAGATAATACTCGAGGGAGGGTCTACGCAAAATCAGGCGGGATCCGGCGGCTGGGACGGCACCTTGATGCGCAGGCAGATGAAGAACCCCGCCACGGCGATGGCCCCGGCCATGATGAACACGTACTGGAACCCGAACCGCTCCCAGATCCAGCCCGAGAGCACCGGCAGGGTCATGGCCACCGCGTGGTCGATGGTGATGCCCAGGGAGATGGTCGGGGTGATGTCGGCGGGGTCGCGGGCAATCTTCTTCAGGTACGTGGTCCGGGCCACGCGCAGGGCGAACAGCACGATGTCCAGCACGTAGGCGCCGTACAGCAGGCGCAGATCCCAGGGCGCAGGCAGCAGGGCCGAGGCGAAGGCGTAGACCATGCACACGATCAGCAGCAGCACCTCGTCGGCCGCCAGCACGGCCCGCTCGCCCACCCAGTCGATCACGTCCCCGAGCAACGGGCGCATGATCACACCCAGCACCGAGGCCACGAAGTACAGCAGGGCGATGGTCGCCACCGGCACCTGGTGCAGCGAGACCAGCACCCAGGTTCCGAACACCAGGAAGATCTGCTTGCGGATCCCGAACAGCGCGCTGATGGCGTAGAACAGCCGGTATTCCTTGTGGTAGACCAGCTTGCGCGAAGGTGGGTCCTGCCTGCCCAGGTGCAGGCGCATGTAGAAGATGCCCGCCGTCAGGGCGAAACAAGCGCCCAGCAGGTAGAAGACCTCGTAGCGATCCCCGACCAGACGCGCCAGGATCCAGACCAGCGAGACCCCCAGGATGGTGCCCAGGTTGCGCGCCCCGCCGAGCTGGCCCAGACGGCGCCCCTCCCCCCCGCGGGCGGCCAGCTTCAGGCCCAGCGGCCCCTCGACCGCGAAGATGATGTGATCTCCCATGGACCAGATGATGATGAACACCACCAGGGCTGCCGTGGTGTGCGCCAGGAAGCCCAGGCCCACCGCCCCGGTGGCCGTCAGCACCATGGCGACGGCCGCGATGCGGCTCTCGCGCAGGCGCAGCAGCAGGCCGCCCATGACGGCGAAGATAAGAAACCCCGGCAATTCCCGCGGGAATTCCAGCCAGCCCCTGTTCTCGGCGCTGAAATGGTGCACGTCCGAAAGGTAGTTGTTCAGGGTGCTGGTGAAGATGCCCGAGACGGCCCCGAAAAACAGGGTCGCCATGAGCAGCAGCAGGAAGTCCCCCCGGGGGCGGCGCGGCAGGTTCACGGGTTGGCCTCTTCCGGAGGCGGTTCGGGATCCTGCCGGCGGGCGGCCTCCTGGCCCGGGGCCCGGCGGTACAGCCAGGTCAAGCGCTGCAGACGCGCGCCGCCCGGGTGGTCGAAGGCATCCGGTGCCATGCGCCAGTTCCAGTTGCCGACCCCGTCGCCCGGCAGGTTCATGCGCCCTTCGCGGCCCAGGCCGAGGACATCCTGCATGGTCGCGACGAAGAGGCGGGCCACCGACCCTGCCCCCAGCCGGATCAGGGTCCAGTTGGGCTCGTCCACCGCACACCCCGCGTATTCGGCCACCATTTCGCGGGTGGCCTGGTCCGTCAGATGCCGCCACCAGCCCAGGACCGGATCGTTGTCGTGGGTGCCGGTGTAGGCCACCGTGTTCTGTTCGTATTCATGGGGCAGGAACAGGTTGTCCGGCCCGCTCCATGCGAATTGCAGGACCCTCATCCCCGGCAAGCGGAACCGGCGCCGCAGCGCGTCCACCTCCGGGGTGATCACCCCCAGGTCCTCGGCCACCAGGGGCAGATCCTCGCCCAGGTCCTGCTGAAGGCTCTGGAAAAAATCCGCGCCGGGCCCCGGGACCCAGCGGCCGGATTCGGCCGTCTCCGCCCCGGCGGGCACTTCCCAGTAGGCCGCAAAGCCCCGGAAATGATCCAGCCTGACCACATCCACCAGCCGCAGCACCGCCTGCAGGCGGGCGCGCCACCAGGCGTAGCCCTCGTCCGCGGCGGCGCGCCAGTCGTACAGGGGGTTGCCCCACAGCTGGCCCGTCTTGCTGAAGTAGTCCGGCGGCACGCCCGCGACCACGCGGGGCAGACCGCCCTCGTCGAGCTGGAAGAGATCCTGGCGGGCCCACACGTCGCTGCTGTCGTGGGCCACGAAGATGGGGATGTCGCCCAGGAAGGAAACGCCCTGCCGGCGGGCATGCTCCCGCAGCAGGGCCCACTGGCGGTGGAAAAGCCACTGGCAGAAGCGGAAGTGGTCCATCTGCCGGGCCAGGGCCGCCGCCGCATCCGCCAGCGCGGCGGGCTCGCGCCGGACCAACTCCCCGGGCCACTGGTGCCAGGGTTTGCCGCCGTGTTCCTGCTTCAAGGCCATGAACAGGGCGAAGTCGTCCAGCCAGCCGGCCTGCAGGGCGCTCCAGCCCTGGAAATCATCCCAGGCCGCGGCATCGGCGCGTTCCAGGAACACCGCCCAGGCCCGCTGCAGGCGCCCCAGCCGCCAGGGGATCACCGCCGAGAAATCCACCCGCTCGTCCGGGAACCGGGGGCGGTCCCGCAGGTCCGCCTCGGTCAGCCAGCCGTCGGTAATCAGGTCCTCCAGGGAGATCAGCAGGGGGTTGCCCGCGAATGCCGACAGGGTCTGGTAGGGGGAATCGCCATAGCTGGTCGGCCCCAGGGGCAGGACCTGCCACCACGACTGGCCGGCGGCGGCCAGCCAGTCCACGAAGCGCCGCGCGGCCGCCCCCAGATCGCCGCAACCGTCCGGACCGGGCAGGCTGGTCGGGTGCAACAGCACCCCGCTGCTGCGGGTCATTCGGCCGCTGGTCCGCTCAGTCATCCGTCACCTCCAGGCCGCACATCCGCGCCGCCCTGTCCACCATCGCCGTCAGCCGGGGCATGGGGCCGGGCCCGTACGGGCCGGCCTCCGGCAGCTCCCCGAGCAGACGCAGCACCTGCCGCAGATGAGCCACCGCCGCGGGAATATGCTCCAGGAAGGCGCGCTTGCCCTTGACGTGCCCCAGGAACCCGAAAGCCCCCAGGGCCTGCATCAGGCGCTGAAGAGCCGCGGCCCCAAACATGGCCCGCACCTGAGGCGGCGTCAAACCACCGTGATCATCGGCGGCTGCGAACCGGTCGCGCAGCATATCCCGCGCCGCACCCGGCATCCGGACATACGGGTCCCACAGCAGGGAGGCCAGGTCGTAGAACAGCGGACCCCGGCGCATGCCCTGGACATCCACCAGGCGGACCTGGCCGTCCTTGAGCATGATGTTGCGGGACTGGAAATCCCGGTGGATGACCACGACGGGCTGGCGGGCCACGGCCCGGGCCAGGCGCTCGAAGTCGTCCTCCAGGCCGCCGGTCTGCTCCGGCAGAAGGTGCAGATGCCCCTGCAGAAACCGTTGCCGGAAGTAGGCCGTCTCCCAGCGCAGATCCTCATACCCCAGGATGCGCTCCCGGATGGGCGCGGTCCGGCCCAGATCCCCGCGGCCCGCCTCCTGCAGGCGCACCAGATGGTCCACCACCGGTCCATAGAGCGTGAACCAGGCTTCGGGATCTGCCCCGAGCGTCTGGGCCGCGGTCCACAGGTCCTTTTCGCCCAGATCCTCCATCACCAGGGCGCGTTCCGGTTCGTCGACGGCCAGCAGCCCGGCCGCGCCCAGGCCCGCCTCGGTCAGGGCCTCGGTGATGACGACCTGGCGCGAAAAATCATCCTGCGGCGTATCATCCAGCATGGCGACCGCGGACCAGGGGCCGGCCCGCAAGCGCCAGAACCGGCGGTCCGAGCCTTGCCCCGCCAGGGGCGTGACCCGCAGGGGGCCCGCGGATTCCGGTGCGGGCCCGAGGGCGCGCAGGTAGCGCCCGGGTGTGCCCAGGTCCGACCATCGGCCGCCCGGCAGGACCACCCCCCGCACGCTGCCGGGCACTGCCTGCAGCGCGCGTTCCACAGGGTCGACCAGGGAGGAAAACCCCGGCGGGATGTCGTCGAGGATGGCGCGGCTGAAGATGCCGATGCCGGTGTAGGTCAGATGGGCGGCCGCGCTGACGCCCCGGCCCCGCAGGGTCAGGACCGCCCCGTCCGGAGCCACGGCCACCGAGTTGACCCGGGGCCAGTCGGTCAGCAGCAGGGTGGCCACCGCGCCGCTTCGCCGGTGCCGGTCCACCAGCCCGGCCAGATCGCCGCCCCACAGGACATCCCCGTTGTGCAGCAGGAAATCCGGAGCTCCGGCCAGGAAATCCCGCGCCCCGTGCAGGGCCCCGCCCGTGCCCAGGATCTCGTCCTCGGGGAACAGGCGCACCGGCAGGGTTGTCTTTCCGGCGGCGAGGTGGGAGGCGATCATCCCGCCCAGATGGTGGGTGTTGACGGCGGCGGCCTCGCAGCCTGCGGTGGCCATGGTCCGCAGGGCGCGGTCCAGCAACGACACCCCGCCCACCGTCAGCAGGGGCTTGGGCACGTGGTCGGTGACCGGCGCCAGGCGGGTGCCGTAACCGGCAGCCAGGACCATGCCGCGCAGCCGGTCAGTCATAGATCCGGAACGGGGCGGCCAGGGCGGTGAACTCCCGCAGCTCTTGCTCCCAGGTGGCGGCCAGTTCCCACACCCCGGTCCCCGCATCCACCGCCTCGCGCAACCGGAGCCCCCCGGCCAGGATGTCGATGGGCAGCTTATTGGTCTCGTACTCGTAGGGCGGCTGCCGCCAGGCGAAATCCTCCGGCCACAGGGCGCGGACGGCCGCCAGCACCGCGACGTAGGTGGCCACGGGCCGGAAGGCCGCCGGATCGGTCACGTGAACCTGCACCCCGCCGCAGACCTCGCCTGCGAACTTGTGGAAGGTGGGCTGGAAAAACAGGGGGCGTAGGATGCAGCCGGGCAGCTGGGCCCCCTCCAGACGGGCGCACAGGGCCTCCGGAACGATGAACGGGGCGCCCAGGATCTCGAAGGGGCGCGTGGTGCCCCGGCCCTCGCTCAGGTTCGTACCTTCGAGCAGGCAGCCGCCGGGATAGACCCGCGCGGTATCCAGGGTCGGCATGTTGGGCGAGGGCATGACCCACGGCAGGCCCGTGGCGGCGAAATCCATGGCGCGCCGCCAGCCGGCCATGGGCAGGACATCCAGTTCCACATCGAGATTCCTGGTGGCCTTGAACAACCGGGCCAGTTCGCCCATGGTCAGCCCGTGGCGCATGGGCAGCGGCGCCAGACCCACGAAGGAGGTGTACTCCGGGGCCAGCATGGTCCCCTCGACGGCCTCCCCGCCCAGGGGGTTGGGGCGGTCCAGGATCAGCACCCGGCGCCCCTGCTCGGCGCAGGCCTCCAGGCACAGCAGCATGGTCCAGATGAAGGTGTAGTAGCGGGCGCCCACGTCCTGCATGTCGATGACCAGGACGTCGATGCCCTCCAGCATGGCGGCGGTGGGCCGCCGGTGCTCGCCATACAGCGAAAACACAGGCAGGCCGGTGGCCGGGTCGGTGAACCCCTCCCACTCGATCATGTTGTCCTGGGTCTCGCCGCGCAGGCCGTGCTGGGGGCCCAGCAGGACGCGCAAATCCACGGCCCGGTCGCCCTCCAGCAAGGCCACCGCGTGCCGCAACGAACCGTCCACCGAGGCCGGATGCACCAGCAGCCCCACACGGCGGCCGCGCAGGGGTGCGCAACCGTCCTGCACCAGAACTTCCAGACCCGTCTTGATCATTTGCGGCACCGACTCCCGGTCAGTGGTAGTAATCAGGTTCGCTCGAGCCTCAGCCGTCCCACATGCGCTCGTACGCCGCCAGCCGCTCGCCGATCAGCGCCTGGGCCTCCTTGCGGGAAGCCATGGGGCGGATGACCCTCTCCCCCGGCTTGCTCTCCTCGACGATGGCCCAGCCGAGGGCCTTCTTGCCCGGCACCGGTCGGCGCACCAGCAGGATGGGCGCCCCCATCCCCGTGGGCGTGCGCGAAACCTCGCTGAACAGCGAGGCGACCTGCTGCCACTGCTCCACGGGCAAGGGAACGATGTTCCCTGCCGCCAGGCGTTGCATCAGCTTGTCGGGATCCTGCTTGCCGCCCATCTCAGGCCTGCTCCCCTTGTCCGGCCAGGTCCTCGACGGCCTCGGCCATGGCGTCCCACGAGTACTTGCGCTTCTCGACCGCGACCGCCGCGGCGAACTCGGCGGCCTTGCCCTCCCGGAAAAACCTGGTGATCGCAGCGGCCAGGGCCGCAGCGTCGCCCGGGGGCACCAGGAACCCGGTCCGGCCGTCCTGCACGACCTCCGGCAGCCCGCCCACCCGGGTCGTCACCACCGGCAGATCATAATGATAGGCGATCTGCACGATCCCGCTCTGGGTGGCCGATACGTAGGGCAGGACCACCAGGTCGGCCGCCAGAAAATAATCCTCAACCGTCTCGTCGGGCACGAATCCGTCGATCAGGCGGATGATGCCCCGACCGTCGGAGGCGGCGATGCGGTCCAGGTACGGCTGCCGGTCACCGTAGATGTCCCCCACGATGAGCACCTGCAGTCCGTCGCCGAATTCCCGTTTCAGGTCACCGGCAGCATCGATCAGGTGCAGCACCCCCTTGTAGGGCTTGATGAAGCCGAAGAACAGCACGATGCGCGCCTCTGCGGGCAGGTCCAGGGCGGCCCGGGCGGCGGCCTTGCTCTTGCGCTCCCTGCCCGGCCGACCGAAATCGTAGACCGGATGGGGCACGGTGCGCACCTGCTGCGGATCCACAGCAGGCAGCACGCTGAAAAGATCCCGGCGCACCTGGTCGCTCTGGGCGATGAAGCCGTGGCCGTTGCCCAGGGCCCGGCGGGTCAGGAACATCCCCAGGGGGTATTTCTCGTGGGGGATCACGTTGTCCAGCAGATAGATGATCCGGGTGTCGGTCCACCGCCGCAACAACCAGGTGACGGCCCAGAACCCGGGCGCGAAAAACGGCAGCCAGTACTTGATGACCAGGGCGCGGGGTGCGGCGGCGCGGATGTCCCGGGCGGCGCGCCACCAGCTCCAGGGCGACCACGGCACGAAGCGCGGGGTGTGGGGGTGGTCGAGCCAGGCGGCCGTCTCGCCCTGCTGGGTGGTGCCGGGAAACAGGAACCCGGGGTACTGCCGCTTGAACGAGGCCCAGAACACCTCGTGGCCGCGTCCGGTCAGGGCGCGCGCCAGCAATCCGTAGTAGGTGACGATCCCCCCGCGGAAGGGCGGCGCCGGGCCCAGGAACGCCAGTTTCATGACCGGTCCGCCAGCTCGCGCACCGCCGCCAGCACCTTCGCCGGAGCGAGGGTCTCCATGCAGAAATCGTCGCGGGTGCAGCGGGGCTGGAAGAAGCAGGTGCACCCCGAATCCGGAGCCAGGATCCGCCCGCGTCCGTACAGCTCGAACTCGTGGGGGTTGAAGATGTTGTTGAACAGCACCAGTTTCTTGCCCAGGCCCAGGGCGATGTGCATGGCCATGGTCACGGCCGTGACGACCACATCGCAGCGGTCCATCAGGCTGATGAAGGTGCGCAGATCGAAATGCCCCGGGTACAGGGCGCCGGTCCGGTCGGCCAGGCGCTGGTTGCGCTCGTCCTCGGCCGCCCCCCCCAGCAGCACCGGTACGAAACCCTCCCGCCGCAGATCGTGGACCAGGGTCTCCCAGTGGTGCTCGGGCCACAGGCGGCTGGTCCAGCGACCCCCGCAACCGGTGTTCAGCCCGACCAGCACGCCTTCTTCCGGCAGATCGAACCTCGCCGCGGGCTCGGGCACATCCAGGATGTACTCCTGGCCCTCGAATTCGTAGCCGCAGATGGCGAAGATCTCCTGGGGGTAGCTCAGGGTGCAGGCCTGGTTCACGTCGTCGAACAGACCGGTGTGGAACTTGGCCTCGGCGGCCGCGGCCTGCTGTGGGGTGACACCCTCGGTCACGGGCCGGCAGATCCCGTCGTCGGCCAGGGTGAAGCCCCAACGCCTGCCGGTGCGCACCTGCGCGGCCAGGGCGCAGGCCTGCCGGTCCTTGTCCAGGTTGATCACCAGGTCGAAGGGGGTGTTCTGCAGCCACAGCAGGGTCTCGGTGTTCAGCGGCACGGCATCGTCCACCACCGCGGGCAGCAACGCCGGAAAATCGGTGACCCAGGTCAGAACATGATCGGGGTAGTCCCGTTTGAGCGGGTGCAGCAGAGGCGTGGTGCGGATCACGTCCCCGGCAGCCCCCAGCTTGATGATCAGGATACGCCCGGCGCGCGGCCGGAAATCGGGGCACCCCTCGCAGTGCACCCCGTCCCGCTTGTGCGGCCGGCAGGGCACATGCCCCCGGAAATGGAAACAATCACGGCGAATCTTCACGCTGGTCACTCCCGGCAGCCCCGACCGCTAATGGTCGGGGTGGCTCTCGATTTCCTTGAGGTATTCCCGGGCCTGCAATTCCAGACCTCCGGGCAGGCCCGACTGCAGGGCGATGGTGAACGCGCCGCGCGCCTGGTCCTGGTTGCCCATCTTCCTGTACAGCCGCCCCATGTGGAAGTAGATGACGGCCTCCTCGGCCTTGCTGCGCGCCAGTCCCAGAGCCGTGGTGAACGCGTCGATGGCCTCGAAATCCCGGTCCTGGATATCCAGGGCCCGCCCGCGCAGCATGTGCAGCTGGCTCTTGGCCCGCAGCGGCAGGCCATCTTCCCGCAGGACCTGGTCGCACAGCTCGGCGGCCTGCTTGCCACTGCTCTTTTCCAGCAGGGTGTTGATCCTGTCCATGCGCGCCTGGATCGCGGGGCTCAAGGGCGCGCGCAGGGTCACCAGCTCGGACTGGAGATCCTCGGCCAGGGTGCGCATCTCCGGGGGCAGATCCCCCTTGAGGGCGTCGTCGACCAGGACCGCGGCCCGCGTGTAGTAGCGGCCTTCCCGCAGGAAGCTCGCCAGCAGGACCTTGGCCACCTCGTCATGGTCATCCTCGCGCAGGGCCTTGCCGCACTCGTCCTGGGCGTCCAGGCGCCGGCCGGCGGCGAACGCCTCCAGGGCCCGATTGACGTGGTAGCTGTACGCCGCATGGACCTGGTCGCGGGGCGGCCCCAGGAAATCCACGGTGAACGTGGCCTTGTCCCGGCGGTTGGTCAGCACCACGATCAGCTCCTCGCCCTTGCCCCAGGGCACCAGCACCTCGTGGCGGGATTCGTCGGTCTTGTAGTAGAGCAGCGACTCGCCCTTGACCCGCAGCACGCTCAGGTCGCAGTTGTGGTCCTGCCCGTCGACCACCAGCTTCCAGCTGCGGACCTGGATATCCTCGAAGGCCACCCTGAACTGGAACGATTCCCCCGGCTCGAGGGTGAAGGTCTCGGTGTGCCAGGTCTCCCACTTGTACTGGGCACGGCCCGCCGCCGGCCACAGCAGCGCCCCCAGGAGCAACGGCAAGAGCAGCCGGGCACGGAATCTGCTGGGAAGCGGCCGGACGGACGATGTTTTTTTCGGCATGCGAACCCGCCTTTGGTGGCAGGGAATGATTGCACGGGAGCCAGGGTCCCCTATACTCGGTTGCGAATGTACCGGATGACGCAGGGTAACTCAAGCGGGTAGCTCGCCGCCCCGAGGAGGAAACATGCACGGACGATGCCAGATCCCCAGGACCGGCGCCATGATCATGGCGCTGCTCACCGTGGCGGCCGTGGTGGTAATGAACGGATCGGCCCCCGCTGCCGCACAGACCAGGGAAGGATTCGCCCAGCCGGTGACGTTCAAGGTCTTCAACGCCACCACCAAGGGCCCCGGGGCGGTGGACCGGCTGACCATCGATTACCTCACCGCGCGCCCCAACAACATCATCGACACCAGGCCCTCCGGCTCGACCTTCACCATCCCGGCCGTGCCCTTGCGCGACGCGGGGCGGTACATCGTGACCGCCTGGTGGCAGAATGTGCCCTACTGGTTCAGCTTCCAGGGCAAGCAGATGGCCGCCGACACCTTGACCCTCAACGTGTTCGGCACGACCGAGGACCTGCAGGGCGTGGCGGTCACGGGCATGAACCTCGTGGTCCAGCGCAAGGGCGAAACCCTCGAGCTGGAATACCTGCTGCAGATCGACAACACCACGTCCCCCCAGCAGACCGTCATGAGCACGGATCACACCCTGGTCATGAACGTGCCGCAGGGGCTGGCCGGCATCGACGCCACCTACCGCCGCGGGCCCGACCCCACCCCCATCCCCACCGACGCCGTGGGCGGCGGCCGGCTGGGCCTGGCCGTGCCGTTGACCTGGGGCAAGAACACCGTCCGCCTGACCGGCCGGGTGCCCTGGGTCGAGGGCATGAAATTGCCCGTGGGATTCAACATCCCGGTGAAGGCCTGGAGCCTGCTGGTCTCTCCGGACTGGATCGAGGTCCGGGCCATGGGTCTGGAACCCGATCCCTCCGCCGACTTCCAAGGCTACGGCCGCTTCCGCGGCCCCGAGATCGAGGCCGGTCGGCAGATGGCCGTCATGCTTTCGGGCGGCGGCGGCCAGGGAGCGCCCGCGGCCCACGTGTTCGCCACGACGGCCGACTCGGGCGCCACCGGGCAGGGGGAACAGGAACCATCCGCACAGCAGGGCAAGGCCGGGTTCCCCCTGCGGCTGCTTTTGGTGCTGGCCCTCGTGGCCCTCATCCTGTTATTTGTGGCCAACCGCAGAAGATGATCCCGAGCTGATTACCGCGGCGCCGGCCGCGCTTCCACCTGGAGCAAGCCATGTCCGAAAAGATCGAACTGACCCTGGGCCACAGCCCCGACCCCGACGACGCCTTCATGTTCTACGCCCTGGCCAGGGACAAGATCGATACCGGGCCCTACCATTTCACCCACGTCATGCAGGACATCCAGACCCTCAACGAGCGCGCGGTGAACGGGGAGCTGGACATCACGGCCATCAGCATCCACGCCTACGCCTACGTGCTGGACAAGTACGCCCTGCTGCCGGCCGGGGCGAGCATGGGCTTCGGGTACGGCCCCATGGTGGTGGCCCCGCAGAAGATCGCCCCTGCCGACCTGAAGGGCATGACCATCGCCGTGCCGGGCCTGATGACCTCGGCCTACCTCGAACTGCGTCTGGCCATCGGGGATTTCACGCCGGTGGTGGTGCCCTTCGACGAGATCATCGACCGCGTGGTCAGCGGGGAGTTCCCCGCCGGGCTGATCATCCACGAGGGCCAGCTCACCTATCAGGATGCGGGCCTGGCCGAGTGCATCAACCTGGGCCGGTGGTGGTGGGAGGCGACCGGACACCGGGACTGGCCCCTGCCCCTGGGCGGCAACGCCATCGCGAAGAAACACGGCGACAAGATGAAGGACATCTCCGATATCCTGACCGCCAGCATCCGCTACAGCCTGGAGAACCGCGCCGCGGCCCTGGACTACGCCCTGGACTGGGCCCGGAACATGGGCGTCGAGCTGGCCGACGAATTCGTGGGCATGTACGTCAACGACTGGACGTTGGACTACGGCGACCGCGGACGCGCCGCCATACGCGAGCTCCTGGACCGCGGCCACAAGGCCGGGCTGATCCCCCAGGTGAAGGAACTGGAATTCGTGGCGGGATGACCCCGCCGGGCCACCCTCCAAGGGGCTTCGAGGTCTTAAAAGAGGATATTTTTTATCCAATTTTTATTGACTGAGAATGCTGTTTTTTGTTATGATGGTGTCTGTCACTGGCATTCACGGGGGAAATTCCCATTCCGGAGGTCATCTTCCATGAGCTTGCAAAAAGCCATGATTTTGTTTGTTGGCATACAGTTACTGACCTTGACCACGGCCTGGGCGGCGCCTGCGTCCCCTGATGCCGGTCGAGACCCGGCCCTCCCGGAGGCGGTCCAGGCCTCAGCGGTACCGGACAAGCTGACCGGGGACAGCCTGAACATGACCTGGCTGGGCGCCTGGGGAGGCGGGCCTTGCCGCGCCGTGGCCTGGGTGGGCGATGTGGCCTGCTACGCCAACGGCGGCTTCCTCGAAATCCTGGACGCCACGGACCCGGCGTCCCCCACGCGCACCGGCCGCGTCCTGGTTCCCGAACCCATCGCCGGGCTGGATCTGGTGGGCGACCTGGCCCTGGTCGCCGATGTCGAGAGCGGCCTGCGGATCATCGACATCAGCGATCTTGCCGCTCCGGTGGAAACCGGTTTTTTCATCACCGCCGATGAGGCCCGCGATGTTTCAACCGACGGCACCTACGCCTATGTCGCAATGAACGATGCCGGCCTGTCCATCATCGACATCACCGATCCTGCCCACCCCGTACAGGTCGGCACCCTTGATACCGCCGGCAACGCCCAGGGGGTCATGGTCACCGGCGACTACGTCCTGCTGGCCGACGGCACCGACGGTCTGCGCATCATCGATGTGAGCGACCGGACCGCCCCCTTCGAGACCGGCGCCCTCGACACCCCGGCCTTCGCCCTGCGGGTAGCCTACCAGTCCGGCTACGCGTACGTCGCCGACTACACGGGGGGCATGCGCATCATCGACGTCACCGACCCGTCCGCTCCCGTGGAGGCCGGCTCCTTCGACACGCCCGGCATGGCGCGGCAGGTGGCCGTCAGCGGCGACGAGGCCTACGTGGCCGACAGCAACGGCGACCTGCTGATGGTCGATATCACCGACCCCGCGGCTCCTTTCGCCGAGGGGCGCTACATCGCCGACAGGTTCGCCTTCGACGTGGCGGTCAACGGTGATTACGCCTTCTTCGCCGACTTTTCCGATGGGCTGAAGGTGCTGAACGTCGCCGACCCGACCAACCCGTTCCAGACCGCGTTCTTCGACGTCGGCAGCTGGGCCCAGGGGGTGGTCGTGCGCGCGGGCATCGCCTACCTGGCCGACGACTACGACGGCCTGCGGATCTTCGATGTCTCGGTTCCCTCGGCCCCGCAGCAGATCGGCTGGCTGATCACCCCCGGCTGGGGCACCGGCGTCAAGGTCCGGGGCGACTACGCCTACGTGGCCGACTACTCCTGGGGGCTGACCATCGTCGATATCACCGACCCCACGAACCCCCGCATGACCGGGAACACCGATACCGCCGACCGCGCCTACGACCTGGCTCTGGTCGGCGACCTCGCCTACCTCGCCGACGGGACCGACGGCATCAGGATCTTCAACGTCGCCGACCCCACCGACCCGGTGGAGGTCGGGGCTTTCGACACCCCGACGTACGCCTGGGACGTCTACGTGCAGGGGAATCTGCTGCTGGTCGCCGATGATGCCACAGGGTTGCGCATCGCCGACCTGGCCGACCCGGTTTCCCCGGTGGAGATCGGCTTCCTGGACACATCCGGCCGCACGCGCGGCCTGACCGTGAGGGAACCGTACGTCTTCCTGGCCGACGATGACGCCGGCCTGCTGATCGCCGACATCAGCGACCCCACCAACCCGCTCGCCGTCGCCTCGGCCCCCACGGTCGACCGGGCCCACGATGTGACCGTCGACCGCGGTTACGCCTACGTGACCGACTACCTGGGCGGATTGCGCATGTTCGACGTGAGCGACCCGCTGGCCCCGTTCGAGGCGGGCTACTACGACCTGGGCTACCGGGCCCGCACCCCCGATTTCGACTCCGATTACGTGTACGTGGCCAACCAGGAAAACGGCCTGCAGATCCTGCGCAACGACCTGTTGCCCGGTGACGTCCAGGTGACCCTCGCCCCCGTGCCCGCTGGGGTGGTCATCCCCGCCGGCGGCGGCTCGTTCTCCTTCGACGCCTCCATCACCAACGGTTCCGCGCAGGACATCAGCCTGGATATCATCCTGGAGGCCATCCTGCCCGACGGGACGCCTTACGAGGTCCAGTCCTGGTCCGGGGTCGACCTCGCGGCCGGCTCGGTCCTCACCCGCGACGCGGTGATCCAGGCCGTGCCCGCGTCGGCTCCGGCCGGCACCTACATCTACCGCCTGCGGGTCAAGAACGCCGGCGCGGCCAACCTGACCTGGCAGGAGTTCACCTTCCGGAAGGACGGCGCGGCCGCCCCGGGCAGCAGGAACAGCAGCTGGGATCTGCAGGGCTGGGATCCTGAATCCCGGACGGATGTGGCGACCGTGAACCTGGCCGCTCTGCACCCGGCCAGCCCCAACCCGTTCAATCCGGCCACGACCATCTCCTTCTCGCTGCCGGCAATGGTCAGGGTCGATCTGGGAGTCTACGACATGCGGGGCCGTCTGGTGCGCAGCCTGGCCTCGGGGCAGACCTACGCCGCCGGCGACCACGCCGTGACCTGGCGCGGGGACGACGACAGCGGCGCCCGCGCGGCGGCCGGAGTGTATTTCGTGCGCCTGCGCGCCGGGGACACCCGGGCCGTGACCAGGATCACCATGGTGAAATAGGACCGGCTGGCGGGGTCGTGAGATTCTTGACGGCGGGGGCGCCGGTCCCGGATGGGCGCGCCCCCGCCTGGATGGATTTTACCGTTTGCCGACCCCCTGCAGCGGGGTTCTGACCATGTACACCATGAGCAGGACGAACACCACCAGCCCCAGCACGGTTCCCGCACCGGGGATGGGCAGCGCCCAGTTCGGCAGGGTGTTGCCGGCGGCCGGACGCGCGGCCTTGATGCCCGTCAGCACCAGGGCCATCAACGCCTCTCCGGCCACCAGGCCGCTGGCCAGCAGGATGCCCTTGTTGTCGCTCTCGGTGGTCTCGGCGGCGCTGAACTCCCGTTTCCTGCGCAGATGCACGGTGACCGCCTTGGCGATGCCGCCGACGAAGATGGCCGCCGTCGAATAGAAGGGCAGGTACATGCCCACGGCGATGAGCATGGGCGCCGGCGCCTTGATCAGCAACAGGGCGATGCCCATGAACATGCCCACGATGACCAGGGGCCAGGCCATGTCCCCGCCCACGATGCCCTTGGCGAGCATGGCCATCAGGCCCGCCTGGGGCGCGGGCAGGGCGTCCGAACCGATCCCCCCGCCGTACTTGTCCAGCATCATGATGGGGATGATCATGACCGAGGCCGCGGCCACCACCCCGATCATCTCCCCGATCTCCATCAGGCGCGGCGTGCCGCCCAGGATGTGGCCCACCTTCAGGTCCTGCATCATGTCGCCGGCCACGCCGCACGAGCAGCAGACCACCGCGGCCACCCCCAGCACCGCGGTCACGCCGGGGTTGCCCTTGACGCCGACGACCAGCAGCAGCAGGGCGGCCACGATGAGGGTCGAGAGCGTCAGGCCGGAAATGGGGTTGTTGGACGAGCCGATCAAGCCCACCAGATAACCGGCGATGGCCGCGAACACGAAGCCCGCGAACCCCATCACCAGGGTCGAGACGAGCGCGCCGATGATCTGCCGGGGCAGACCGATTTGCCCGTCCCCGCCGTGGTGGATGAAGTAGAAGTAGAGGAAGAACATGGCCACCATGCCCGCGCCCACGCCCAGGAAGATGGCCTTGAAGTCGATATCCCGGCCGGTGCGCGGCACATCCGCGGCGCCTCCGGCGCGGCCGATGTCGGTGAAGGCCCGCTTGATGCCGCCGATGAGCTGATCCTTCATCTTCCACAGGGTCGAGACCGCTCCCACCAGCATGCCGCCCACGGCGATGGGCTTGACGTAGTTGGCGAACACCAGCTTGGCCAGGGCGATCTCATCGGGTACCAGGTCGCCGTGGGTGGCCAGCAGCTGGTGGATGTCGGTGGGGTTCAGGTACACGATCAGCGGCACCAGCAACCCCCAGGCGAACAACGCCCCGCAGAAGGTGATGGACGCCAGCTCGGGCCCGATGATGTAGCCCACCCCGAACAGGGCGGTGGAGATGCCGGGGCTGGTCAGCACCAGCCCCCCCCGGCCGGCATGGGTGTAGAACGGGGTCTTGTGGTCGATGAAACTCACGGCGCTGTGGCCGAAGCGCAGGAATCCGTTCCAGCCCGTGCGCATGATGCCGAACTCCCCCAGAGCCAGCACGGCCGCGCCGATCAGCCCGCTGTTGAGCACCATCTTCGCCCCCGCGCCGCCCTCCTGGCCCGCCTTGTGGATCTCGCCGCAGGCCACCGATTCGGGGAACGGCAGGCCCGACTCCTCCACCAGGATCCGCCGCAGCAGCACCACGAACAGCACGCCCAGCACACCGCCGACCAGCATGATGGCCGTCGAATCGATGTAGCTGAACTCCTCCCACACCCCGGCGATCTTGAAGGCGGGGATGGTGAAGATGGCCCCCGCCACCAGGGCCTCGCCCACCGAGGCGATGGTCCGCGTCAGGTTCTCCTCGAGGATCGAACCGTGCATCATGCGCAGGGCGGCCATGCCGATCACCGCGGCGGGGAAGGTCGCCGCCACCGTCAGGCCGGCCTTCAAGCCGATGTAGGCGTTGGCAGCGCCCAGCACCACCGCCATGACCACCCCCAGCAGGATGGCCCGCAGGGTGAACTCGGTCACCACGCTCTCGGCCGGGACGAAGGGCTTGTAGCCTGGTTGGGATCCTGGGTCATCGGGCTTGGTCGTCAAGGCGAACCCCTTTCGCGAAGGCCTGAACAGGGGCGGCGGTGAGCCGTCGTGGAAGCGATGCGCAAAGGACTCTAGCACCGGAGTCTGCAAGGGACAACAGGGAAGGGGAAGGGGCATGGGCAGGGGCAGGGCTGCCGGCCGCAAGCGGCCCGCCATGCCCCTGGTCGGGGGGGGCGCGGGGTTGCTACCTGGCGGCCGCGAGCATCAGGCTGCTTCCGGAACGCCGCAGACGCGCAACCTGGTTCCTCATCTCCTGGGCCAGGCCGTACTGACCCGAGGCTTCGGCGTTGTGGATGAAGATGGACAGGATCGCCACGTCGCGTTCGTTTTCAGCCCGGTGGATGGCGCGGATCAAGGCCCCCACCTCCTGCTCGGTGCGGGCTGAGGCCAGCTCGGTAAGCAGGCTGTCCACGCGCCGGGCGCAGGCCGAGGTCAGGGCCCGGATCTGGCGCTCGTTGTCGGTCGAGGTCAAGAACGCGTGATGGACGATGAAGGGCGACAGATCATGCAGCCAGGAGTTGGGTTGCAGGGGGTCGGTGGCGACCGGTTCGGCGGCCTGGGCCGCGAGCGAGGCGAGCAGGATGAACAGGACCGTCAGCAGGATGGGGTACTTCATGATTTCCCTCCCTATTGCCGGGAAGAGGCAACCGCGGTCTTCCCGAGGTGTCAATAGAATAACACATTATCAACACCATTGCAACATATTTTTTGCTTTTTTGTTATATCTCCCGATTTCCTTCCTTTCCCCCTGGCCAACCCTGTGTCAAAGTACCGGGGTCGCCACCGGGTCCACGGATCGATGAAGGAGCAGAGCGGGCATGAGGAAGCAGCGCGTCGGTTTGATCATGCTGGGAGCCGGGCTTGTCCTGGTCGCGGTGTTTTTCATCCTCTACAACCCCAACGCCGTCCTGCGCGAGGAGGTCCGGGAAGCCGCCCCCCGCGACACAATGAGCACCGTCGGCACCGCCGCGGACTCCGCCCGGGTCACCGCGTTCCTGTCCGCGTACAACCGGCAGTACGCCCCCCTGGACACCCGCTGGCGCACCCTGGTCGCCCAGTCTCTTGCCGACAGCAATCTTGCCGACAGATACCAGGTGGCCGCGGCCCGCAGAGCGTTGCTGACCTTCGCCGGACACCCGGACAACCTGGCCTCCATCCGGAAATTCTTCCCCCTGTTGACATTGCCCGAGCTCCAGGACCGCCAGATCGCGGTCGCCCGCCGCCTGGCCGCCCTGCGTCCGGGCGATCTGCCGGCTCCCCTGCTGGAAATCCTGGACGGGCCGGTATCGGACCCTTACGACCTGCCGGCCGCATTCCGGGCCCGCAACCGCGCCGCGCGCAGCCTCGGTTATGAATCATACCTGGGGTTGATGGCCGATGATCTGGCCCTGGACCGCGAGCACTGGAGCCGCGTGCTGAAATCCCTCCTGGAGCAGGACGCCCCCCTTGCCGACCAGGTGCGGCACACCGGTCAGGCGGCCGTGCCCGGAGCGGCAACCCCGGCCCCTGAGGAGGCAAGCCAGGCGGCCGCCCTGGCCTTCTGGCAAGAGCTGGATCTGCCCCCGCTGTCCAGCGCCCACCAACCCGTGGCCCTGACCCTGGAGGGTGTGATCCAGGCCCAGACCGTCCAGGCCTGCGAGGACGCGGGCCTGCCACCTGTGCTCAGGGGGCCCGCCTGCAGGGCCTTCGGCCGTGCCCTGGTCCATCTGGCGCAACTGGGCGCCCGGTCGGCCGGCCGCAGGTCCCTCACCGACGCGCAGCTGGCCCAGGCGCTGAGGCGGGAAGCCGCCGCAGGCCCGGTCATGAGGATCCCCCTGTACACAGGGGCGTACCTGGACTGGCTCGAGCAGATGGACCGCGGGCTGGTGGCCCAGCCCATGGTGCTGGACAGGTACAAGACCCTGGTGGCCGAGCAGGCCGCGCGCTGGGCGCCGGACAGGGAACCGTCCGCGGCACCTGCCACCCTCCCTGCCGCGGCCTACGCCCCGGGAACCGGCCCCGTCGCCCCCCTGGACGACATCCTGGGATGGGCCATCGCCCACCAGCTGCACCGGTACATCTGCACCCGGCTGCTGGACGGCGATGCCCACCGCGCCGACTACCGCCATGACCACCGGGTCGGGGATTTCCTGCTGAGCATCCTGCGCCAGGGCCGCGGCAGCGACTGGCAGGTGATCCTGCGCCAGACCACCGGCGAGGACTTCGACCCCCGGGCCATGATCAGCTATTACCGGCCCCCGGAGAATGTCCCCTCATCGCGCTAGCCCGGATTATTCATGAAGGACCGTCACATCCGCTGGATATGCTCACCGGTGGCATAGTCATAGGTCGAACCGTGGATGCTGTGCGGAATGCTGAAGATCACGAGGATCGCCACCATGGCCAGCACCGCGTACCAGCGCCCCTGCGGCCGCCCGGGGCCGGCGCCGCCGGTCCGCCAGACCGCCAGCAGCCAGAGCAACGCCCCCACGGCCAGCTTGTTGTCCGTCCAGTCATGGCCGAAGGGCCAGCCGGTCCAGAAGGCGTCGAAGGCGTATTTCTGGACGATGGGGCCCAGGAGCAGCCCCCCGACCACCAGGAAGCCCAGGGCGAAACGGCTGTAGGTGCGCAGCGAGGGCCCCTTGGTCAACCCCTCCAGGCCCGCGGCCGTGGAAAAAAGGAAACCCAGGACCAGGAAGGTGACGTGGAAGACCAGCACCAGCGAGGGCACCGGGCCCTTGAAGCGGGCCACCGCGTGCTCCCCCTCTGCGGGCACGACGCCCTTGTTTCCCCCCACTTCGACTTCCAGGCGGTACTCCAGCTTGCCGGCCATGGGCTGCGGAGGCAGGCCGCCCACCAGAAAGCCGTCCCGCAGTTCCAGGGGCAGGGTCTGCCACGGGTCATCGGTAGGATAACGCCGCCAGATGATCCGACCGCTGACGGGTTTGCCCGCCTTCACGGCCTCGCCCACGGGCACTTTGACGGGCAGATCCTTCTCGATGATGCCGCTGCGCACCAGCTCCACCGGAATCTTCACGCCATCCAGTTGCAGGGTGGCGCGCACCGGATACGTGGGTCCGGACATCTTCTGCCAGACAAGGAACATCAATGTCAGGACGAAGGCGATGGCCCACAGGCTCAGGGTTCTCTTCACGGACAACCTCGCAGGAAAGCCCCGCCCGCACCGAACCGGCGCGGGCGGGTGAAAGGGACCGCGGCGCTCAGGCGCCGTACTTCTTGATGGCCGCATCCAGCCGCGGCAACATGGCGAAAATAAAGCCGGCCACGCCGAGGATCGCCACCGCGAGCACCACGAACATGGTCGTTCCCGGTTCCAGGCCGCTGATGAAACCGGAGAGCTTGTTGCCGATGGAAGTGGCCAGGAACCAGCCGCCCATCATCAACCCCACCAGGCGCTTGGGCGACAGCTTGGTCACCAGGGACAGGCCCATGGGTGACAGGCACAGCTCCCCGCAGGTGATGATCAGGTAGTAGATCACCATCCACATCATGGATGTCTTGGCCGCACCGTCCTTGCCCAGGCTCGCCCCGACGGCCATGACCAGCAGGGCCACCGTGGTGATCACCATGCCCAGGAAGATCTTGCGGGCGGTGGTCACCGGCCGCCCCCGGGTGGCCATCCAGCCGAAGAAACCGACGATCACCGGTGTCAGCAGCACCACGAAGACGGGGTTGAGCAGGCCGGTGAGCATCTCGGCGTTGACCAGGCGCACGTATTTGCCGGGTTGCAGGGTGGGCACGGCCGGATCCCCGCCGGCATAAACCGCCGCGCGCGTCTCGGGGCTGACCAGCAGCACCGGCACTTTGCCGTCGGCCAGGTCCTTCACCACCAGCACCTGCCCTGCCGGTTCGGCGCCATCGGCCGCCTTGACGGTGGTGGTCGCGGTGCCGTGGGCGTCGGTCTCGGTGCTCACGTTCACCTGGTTGCCCGGGAAGACCTTGCAGACCAGGAACTTCTCCTCCTCGGGAACTGGGTTCTTCTGGGCATCCAGCACCTCGATATCCGGCCTGGCCTGCAGGGAATCGACCAGATCGGAACTCAGCATGCGGGCTCCGAACATGGCCTCGCCCCGCGGATCCACATCGACCAGCACCTGCTGATCGGGCCGGGGGGTCCCGGGCCCGGCGTTGCCGTAGTAGCTGGGCATGGCCTTCTGGGCATAGACATCGGCCCAGCGGGGGATCCACTCGGCCCGGCGATCGGTGTTGTGCTCGGCGAAGACCGTCATCAGTCCGCCGGACAGGTGCAGGACCATGAAGAACGCCCCGCCGGCCACGTAGACCGGAATCAGCGCCGCCAGACCCGGCTTTTCCTCGGGGGTGGCCCGCTTGACGATCAATCCGAAGTAGGCGACCACCGGCAGCATCCCCACCAGGAAGGCGAAGGTCACCGGCCCGATGGTGCTGCGCACGAACCCCAGTTGCCCGCCCAGGAAGTATCCGGCCACCCCGAACCCGAACGCGGGCACGAGGATGGTCATGATCACCTGCTTGAAGGAGATGTCGTCCTCGCTGCGCTCGCTGGGCCGGTCGGCCTTGGCCAGCCGTTTCCAGTTGGCCACCAGCACCGTCACCCCGATCAGCAGTCCGACGCCCGCGGCGCTGAAGGCCATGTTGAACGACCACAGGTTGCGCAGGGGCGCCGACAGCAGGGCCGAGAGCGAGGCGCCGATGTTGATGCCCATGTAGAAGATGTTGAAGCCGGCGTCGCGCCGCGGATCATCCGGAGCGTAGAGGTTGCCCACCATGGCCGAGATGTTGGGCTTGAAGAAGCCGTTGCCGATGCACAGCAGCACCAGTCCGAGGTAGAAGGTCGGCAGGCTGCGCACCCCCAGGGAGAAGTAGCCGGCGGCCATGAGCAGCCCGCCGATGAACACCGAGCGCCGGAACCCCAGGAAGCGGTCGGCGATCATGCCGCCGATGAAGGGCGTGAAATAGACGAAGGCCATGTAGGTGCCGTAGATCTCCGCCGCCCGCCGGGTGGAGAACCCCAGGCCTCCGCGTTCGGTGTCGGTGATGTACAGCAGCAGGATGCCCAGCATCAGGTAGAACCCGAGCCGTTCCCACATCTCGGTCATGAACAGGGCCTTCAAACCACGGGGGTGGCCCTTCTGGACGGCGGCTTGTGCCATGGCGGTCTCCACGGGGTTGGGGCGTGCTAACCCGGATCCTTCATGAATGATCCGGGTTAAGGAAGACGGCCGCCTGATGAATACCTCGGGCGACCGTCTCGATCGTTCCAGTCGGTGCAGCTTACCGTATCGGGGTCCGCACGGCCAGCCTAATTACTCCACCCCGTGCATCATGCGGTTCAGGGGCTTGGACAGCAGGACCAGGAAGACGCCGATGCCCACGGCCACCAGACCGATGTTGCCAAACACGTGCATGTAGTTGGCCAGGCTTTCGGCCGGGTTGAGAT
Source organism: Candidatus Krumholzibacteriia bacterium (assembly GCA_024763215.1). GTDB lineage: Bacteria > Krumholzibacteriota > Krumholzibacteriia > LZORAL124-64-63 > LZORAL124-64-63 > JAHJTW01. The sequence continues at coordinate 30,978 of JANTFX010000022.1, forward strand.
TGGCCGCCACTGCGGCGCCCTCACCCTCGACACCGGTGAACTTAGCCAGGACCGCAGCCACATACATGGAGAAGGCGAAGCTCAAAAACCACGCGCCCATGGCGCTGCCGGTCATGTGCTTGGGCGCCAGCTTGGTGACCATGGACAGCCCGATGGGCGACAGAAAGAGCTCGCCCGTGGTATGCAGCAGGTACATGAAGCCGAGGAAGATCAGCGGAACCATGGCATCGGGTCCGGCCATCTTGTTGCCCACAAGCAGGATGAGGAAACCCAAACCAAGCTGGATGATGCCCAGTCCGAACTTCATGGGGATGTTGGGGTTCTTGCCTATCCTGGACAGCTTCACCCACATCACCGAGAAGATCGAACCGAAGAGGATGATGAACGCCGGGTTGAAGAACTGCGTCTGACTGGCGGGCATCTCGTAGATCCCGAAAACGCTGCGGTCCACATTGCGCAGGGCGAACATGGTCAAGGAGGTGCCGGCCTGCTCGAAGAAGGCCCAGAACACCACGTTGAAAACCATGAGGATCAGCAATACCAGAATGCGATCCCGGGCCACACCGCCCCCCTTGAATCCAGCCTGAACCAGATTGAAGCAGACGAAAACCAGCAGACCCATGAGGATCCAGAACAGCAGGTCCTGCCCCAGGAACATGATGCTCTGGCCGTAGGTGATCAGGGCGTAAAGCAGGGGGATGGCGGCCAGGGATCCGCCGTAAACCACCTTGCCCCACTTACGGTAGGCATCCATGTCCTGGGGTTCACCCACACCCTCCAGCTTGTTCTGACCCAGCCAGAACTGCAGCACTCCGGCCAGGATGCCCACGCCGGCCAGACCGAAACCCCACATGTAACCGTGGGTCTCACCGATGGGGGCGACCACCAGGGTGGCCAGCAGGGCGCCGATGTTGATGCCCATGTAGAAGATCGTGAAACCCGAATCCCGCAGGGGGTCGCCGTCCTTGTACAGCTTGCCCACGATGGTCGAGATGTTGGCCTTGAAGAAACCGTTGCCGACGATGATGGCGCTCATGCCCAGGAAGAGCCAGAACTGGCTGTCGCCCAGGATGAGGAACTCTCCGGCGGCCATGACAATCCCACCGAACATCACCGCCCTCCGGTAGCCCAGCACCTTGTCGGCCAGCTTGCCGCCCCACACCGGCGCGGCGTAGACAAGGGCGGTGTAGGCGCCGTAGATCCCGAATGCCCTCTCATCTCCCATATGCAGGGCCTTGATCAGGTACAGGGTCAGCAGCCCGCGCATGCCGTAATAGCAGAGTCGTTCGAACATCTCGGCGCCGAAGCACACGTATAGACCCTTGGGATGTCCTTCGTTCATGATTCCTCCCAGAATAAAGACCGGAGCGGACCAGGGATGCCTCTCGTGGGAATTTCAAGCTGAAACTACAGGCAACCAGGGCCATCCGTCAAGAACGGGCCGGGGACCGGCAAGGGTTGGTTGACGGCACCGGCCCTGCGGTTATAATGACCGTCCATCAAAAAGGAGCTGGTCCATGCGCATGCCGACCAAACCCCATGCGGCCGGGAACGCCATGCTCGGCCTGATCCTGCCCGTCCTGTTGGCCCTGGCCGGCGGCGCGCAGGCGGTCACCCTGAGCCATACCGAGGATTTCACATCCACCGCCGGCCGGGATTCCTTGTGGACCTCGGCCGAGTGGGACACCATCGCCGGCGAGGTCCGTCTGCCCGCCCTGGGCCTGGTGCAGCAGGGCAGCTACAACACCACGGGCACCGCCCTGGCAGGGGCCGTCAGCGGGGACGTCCTGTTCGTCGCCGACGCCACCGGCGGCCTGGTGGCCCTGGATATCGCCGACGCCGCCTCGCCGCTGCTCCTGGATGTCCAGCCGACCCTGGATCAAGCCCGGGACATGGCGCTGCAGGGCGATCTGGCCGTCCTGGCCATCGGCACCCTGGGCCTGCAGATCATCGACCTGAGCGATCCGCAGCTCATGACGCCCAGAGGTGACGTGGACGTGCCCGGCTACACCACCTCCGTGGCTCTGGGCGCGAACCTGGCCTACCTGGCCCAGTCCAACCTCGGGGTCGCCGTCGTGGATATCAGCGACCCGGACAACCCCGCGTTCGTGCGGGGTCTGCTGACCAACGACTGGGCGCGCGGGGTCGCCATCGCCGGCGGCGCCCTGGCCGTGGCCGACGGGGCGGCCGGGCTGACCATGCTGGATCTGAGCGTGCCCGACGACCCCACCCTGATGGGCAACCTCGATACCGACGGCACGGTGCTGGATGTCACGGTGGACGGCGACCACGCCTACCTGGCCGCCGGTTCCGCGGGGATGATCGTGGTCGACATCTCCAACCCGGCCCAACCCGTGCAGCTGGGCTCGTTCCCCACCCTCGGGACCTGCCGGCACGTGGCCGTCCGGGGCGACAGCCTGTACGTGGCCGGCGGCTCGGGCGGCCTGTACCTCGTGGATGTCAGCGACCCCGCCCAGCCGGTCCAGCTGGAGAGGGCCGACACCCTGGGCGAGGCCTACCAGACGGCCCTGCGCGGCGGCATCGCCTGGTTGTGCGACGGCAGCGAGGGCGTTCATTCCTATCTGGCGGATCCCGAAGGCCTGGATGCCTCCCGCAACAAGGCCCGCTCGGTGAACATCAACCCCGGCGGCGATGACGTCGCCCGGGCCAGCCTGGTCGCCGACTACTCCGACTCGGTGAAGTTCGAGCTGTCGGTGAACGGCGGGGCGACCTGGGCCGAGATCGCACCCGACGGAACCTGGCTTGATTTCCCCTCACCCGGCGACGACCTGCGCTGGCGCGCCACCCTGGTGCAGGCCGGCCCCTACCCCGGGCCCATCCTGCGCGATCTGACCGTCACCTTCGAACTGATCCTCGAAGCCGCCGAGATCACCGCCGTCACCGACATCCCCGCCGACACCGGCGGCCAGGTGCGGGTGGTGTTCCAGGCCAGCGTGCACGACACCATCGGGGATCCCGACCAGGTGGCGGATTACTCCCTGTACCGCCGCTTCGCACCGGACAAGGCCTACCCCCCCGGCAGCTGGGACTACCTGCTGACCATGCCCGCGGACGCCGAGCAGGAGTACGCGGTGGTGGTGCCGACCCTGGCCGATTCGTCCGCTGCAGGCCCCGCCTGGACGGCGTTCTTCGTGCGGGCGCGCACGGCCGGCGGCGTGTTCTACGATTCCCCCGTGGACAGCGGCTATTCGGTGAACAACCTGCAGCCGCCCCCGCCCACGGGCTTCCGCGCCCTGCCCCAGTCCGGAGGCGGCCATCTGCTGTCCTGGGACCCCTCCCCGGTGACGGACTTCTCCCACTTCGCCATCTACCGGTCATCGGATCCGGACACGCCGGTGCAGCCGGCCACGTTGCTGGGCGTGACCCAGGACACCGGCTACTTCGATCCCTCGGACCAGACGTGGTACTACCAGCTGACGGTGGTGAACCTCCAGGGCCAGGAAAGCGACCCGACCGCGGCGGTCCAGCCCTCGGGCCTGCCCCGGGTAGCCGGCCTGTGGCTGGGCAACCACCCCAACCCGTTCAACCCCGTCACCGATATCGGCTTCTTCCTGCCCGCGGGCGGAAGCCCGGTCGAGCTGGCCGTCTACGACCTGCGCGGCCGCCTGGTGCGGCGGTTGCAGGAGGGCTTTTTGCCCGGAGGCGAGCACCATGTTCGCTGGGACGGGCGGGATGGCCACGGCCGGGAGCTCCCCTCGGGGGTCTATTCCTGCAAGCTGGCCACCCCCGCCGGCACGAAGCTCATCAAGATGAGCCTCGTACGCTGACCGCCGGCCTGTGAAAAACAGTCAATGCCTTGCCCCTGCTGCCGATCATCCGGAGCATGGACACCACCGTGGAAAAACCACCGGAAGCTCCGGAAACCGGGCCTGCAGACCCGCAGGAGACGCCGGCCGAGCCTTTGCCGTTGCAGGTGACCGTCGGTCCCAAGCGTCTGCGCGTGATCCTGAACGCCGAGGACCCGCTGGCCGACCTGGATGCCACCGTCCAGAGGATCCTGGACGACTGCCGGGAGCTGGGCGTCACCCCGCTGCCTGAAGCCGGCGCCCTTGCCGCCCTGTTGCAGGCCGAGGTCGCCCCCGGAGAGGATGCCGAGGACCTGGTCCTGATGACCGGGCGCCCCCCCGTCAAGCCCGTCGACGGCACGCTGCAGTGGTCCCACGATTACTTCGCCTCCGGCTGGGCCATGGACGAGAAGACCGGGGCCATCGATTTCTGGGAACGCATCGACAACCGCAACGTGCTCAAGGGCGACCTGCTGGTCACGGTGCTGGATCCGGTCGACGGGATCCCGGGGCAGGACGTCCTGGGCGATCCCATCGGCGTGGACAAGCCCAAGGCGGCCAAGATCCGCTGCGGCAAGGGGGTCCACCAGGAGCAGGCCGAGACGGGCCTGGCCGTCTACGCCTCCCGACACGGCAAGGTTCGCTTCAACGACGGCACCGTGGCCGTGGATGACGTCATCGTCATCAAGGGTGACGTGAGCCTGGAGACCGGCAACATCCACCACAACGGCACCATCGTGGTAGAAGGCGACGTGCGCGAGGGCGCCACCATCCAGACCG
>JANTFX010000023.1 GCA_024763215.1 Candidatus Krumholzibacteriia bacterium
GTCCCGGCACAGCAGGGACAGGGGCTCGGCGCCGAGGCTGGCGCTGCTGGATTTGAGAAAATGCGCGGATTCGGCCAGCAATTCGTGGTCGTGGTTTTCCAGGCCCGCCAGGACGTCCCCGCATTTTTCCTCGAACTTGAGGAAGTATTTCCCGATGACGGCGGTGACGATATCCGGTTTCCCGGGCCGCTGCATCTGCCGCAGATTGTTCAGGGTTTCGAGATTCAGCACCCCCTCCGGCCCCGCGTCGCCGGAGGCTCCACCAACCTCGGGTTCACTCACGGACGGCCCCGACGGTGACGAATCCGAAGCCACCGGATCCAGGCGGCAGTCCTGCGGAAGCCATGCCTCCAGGATCGAGATGAGCTGGTCCCGGGTGAAAGGCTTGCTGAGGTACCCATCCATGCCCGCGGACCGGCACTGGAACTGCACTTCCTTCTGGACATTGGCGGTCAAGGCTACGATGGGCAAACGATCGCCGCCGCCTGAGGAGGAGGCCTGCTGTTTTTCCAGCTTCCGGATCATCGTCGCGGCCTCGAAGCCGTCCATTTCGGGCATGTGGCAATCCATGAACACGAGGTCGAATTCCTGATCCATGACCGCCTGCACCGCTTCCTTGCCGTTCTCGACCAGCACGACGTCCATGCCGAGCAGTTCCAGCATGCCGAGGGCGACATCCTGATTGACCTGGTTGTCTTCAGCCACCAGAACCCGGCTCTTGAACATCACCCTCGGTTCCGACTTTTCACCGCTGTCGGGCTGGTCCTGATCAGGAGAGCCCTCGGCAAGCAGTTCCAGCAGGGTCTGCGCCAGAAGGTTCTTGCGGGCGGGTTTGTGAAGATAACGTTGGATCCCCAGCTCGTTCAGCTCGTCCTGGGACAGGTTCAAATGCCGGGAGCTGAGCATGACCAGGGGCAAATCCCCGGCATCGGGCAAGGCCCGGATTTCCTGAGCCAGCTGGGCCCCGTCCTTCCCCGGCAGATGATAATCCAGGATGGCGACATCGAATTTCCTCCCGTTTGCGGTCCCGGCTTCCAGTGTGGCCAGGGCATCCTCGGCCGTGGGGACGCAGGCGCTGTTCATGCCCCAGGAACTGGCGAATTCCGCCATGATCTCCAGGTTCAAAGGGGAATCGTCCACCAGCAGGATGCTCTTGCCGGCCAGTTCCGCATGCTGCCGGGGCACCTCCTGGACGGTCACATGCGGGCATGGCAGGTCCAACCGGAACCAGAAAGTGGAGCCTGCACCCTCCTTGCTTTCCACCCCGATGCTTCCGCCCATCAATTCGACAAGTTGCCGCGAAATCGCCAGCCCCAGGCCCGTGCCCCCGTATCGCCTGGTCGTGGATTCATCCGCCTGGGTGAAGGCGTCGAATATCTTGGCCTGGACCGCGGGAGGCATGCCGATGCCGGTATCGATGACCTCGCACTTGAAGGCCATGTGGTCAGAGATGTCGCCTTCGGGGATGACCCGGACCAGGATGTGGCCCTCGCTGGTGAATTTGATGGCATTGCCGATGAGGTTCACCAGGACCTGCCGGATCCTCAGGTAGTCACCGTACAGGGGAATGCGTACCGCGGTTGGAACATCCAGATTGATCTCCAGGCCGCATTTGCTGGCCTGCTCGGACATCAGCTCGATGATATCTTCCATGAAATCACCGAAATGGAAGTTGCTCGGGTCCATCTTCAGCATGCCCGATTCGATCTTGGAAAAATCGAGTATGTCGTTGATGATCCCCAGCAAGGCATACCCGGAGTTCTGGATGGCGTTGGTAAAATGAGCCTGGCGGGAAGTCAGGTTCGTTTCCGACAGAAGCTCGGCCATACCCAGGACACCGTTCATGGGCGTGCGTATTTCGTGGCTCATGGTGGCCAGGAACTCGCTCTTGGCCCGGCTTGCCTCTTCAGCCTCCTCTTTGGCCTCCAGGGCCTCACGCGATATGACCTCCATCTTCTTGATGGATTCGGAAAGCTCATGCGTCCGTGCGGCGACCTCCTGTTCCAGCTTTTGCCGGTGATTGCTCAGTTCCTCATCCCGATTCTGGATTTCCGCCAGCATGTTGTTGAAGACTTCGGCCAGGGTTCCGAATTCATCGTTGGACTTCTTCTCGACCCGGGAATGGAAATTACGGCTGGCCGTTACACCGCTCATGATCTGGATGATGTTGTTCAGGGGATCGGTAAATATCCGTTGCAGACGGGATGACAGCAGGATCATGAGAATGATGGAAACGAGCGAGATCATCACCGTGACGAGGTAGAGGTTGCTCATCAGCCGGTGCAATTCACTCTGATCGTCCACCACCTGCAAGGTCCCCAGATTCTGGCCATCGAGTATGACCGGAACCAGGATCTCCAGGGCTCCTGCGTGGTTTTGTTCCAGGAAGTGGTTGATCGGTTGCAGGGCTTTCACCCTGGAGGATGAAATGCCGTAGGGATGGTCACCCGCCTCCCGGGTGGTATCCGCGGTCGCGGTGTAGGAGCCGAAAATCTGTCCGTCATCGTCGTAGAGGTAGGCGGCGATGATTCCGGGTTTGGTGCTGAGGGCCGCCAGGGTCGAATTGGCCGCCCCCCGGTCGCCGAAGACCATCGCGGCGCTGCAATTCCAGCTCATGATGGAGGATAGCGAATACAGGTTGTCCGAGATTATCCGGTGGGTGCGGCCGTATTCGGTGGCCACCATCGCCGCGGTCGCCAGCAGGATCACCAGGGTCCCCGTAGAAACCATGATCATCGAAAGCTTGGTCCGGATTTTCAGATCTTGAAAGCGCATCAGTGGATCTCCCCCTTCTTCCCACCGATAACCTTGGCTGCCAGTTTGAGAATTCTGGAGCTGATGGATATCTGGTGCTCCCTGGCATGATCCAGATTCACCTGGAAACTGATCCGGCCTTCATCGTTGACCAGGTTCAGGATCCCCCCTGATTCCAGGAACCCGTTCATCTCACCGATGGTCAGGACCGGTTCCTCGTCCAGGGCCGCCAGGACCTGGGGCCACAGCTCCCGTTCGCTGCTGACCAGGAACAGGATCTGACACCCCCGGACCTCCAGGGGGTTCCGGGTGAAGGCGATTTCGATGGTGCGGCCGGCGACCTTGCGGCCGGCGATGGCGTTAAAGTCCCAGGTCACCCCCCTGTCGCCGAAGACAACGACCTTGAACGCGTCCTGTTGCCCGGCGAGGGCCTGGTCAGGCCACTGGGTAAAACGCGCGAAGTTGTATACCAGGGCCGCCTTGACCTTGTATTCCCTGCTGATCGTCTCCTCGGCCAGCGCCCTGCGGCCTGGACAGATGGACGTGATCAATAGCAGGACCAGCGTCCAGCTCAGGACCTTCTCCACCGGCCATGCCTTTTCCATTCGGCGCACTAGAAGGACCACCTGACCTTGGCGTAGTAGCTGCGTGGAACAACGGTCGGAATTGAAAAACTTTCGGCCACATATTCCATGTGATCCTCGTCCAGCAGGTTCCTGCCCACCAGGGAAACCTTGACATCCTTGTACAGCCGCCAGTTGAGGGCCGCGTCCAGGGTCGTATAAGAGGGGATGTGAAAATTGCCATTGATGCTGTTCTGCCTGGCCCAGCATTCATCAACATAGCGGAGGGAAATGTTACCCTCGATGGCCGCTGAAGGATGGAATCCCCAGCTGAAATTCAACATGTTTTCTGGTGCCAGAATATCGTTGTCATGGGGAAGGCCGCCGTCTTGAACGTCCCGCTTCAACAAAGAGTAGGCCAGGTCCCAGCGCAACCAGCTTCCCGCCTGCCAGGACAAGGCCGCCTCGACGCCGTAATCCCCGAAGTCCCCCCCATTGCTGAAAACCATGGGCTGAAGGATATGGGGCGGTTGGTCCATGAAACGCATTTCCGGGTCGCCGGGTATGGACGTCTGAAGTTGCTCATAGTCGTTATAGAACATCGTGATATCCGCCGATGCCTCCGGCAGGGTGAAACGATAACCCACCTCGTAGGCGATGAGTTCTTCGGAGGAGAAATTTCCATTGCCGGTGACCATGATCCCCACCGGCAGGGGAGCCGGATTGGACGGGGTTTCCGGGGGCATCACCATGGCCAGGATCCCCAGATTATCTTCGGCCCGCATGGGTGTCCGCACGGCCCGGGATACCGCAGCCCAGATCCGGTGCTTGTCCCGGGCCCGCCAGATGAACCGGACGCTGGGCTGGACCTCGGCACCGGTGTAGTCGTTGTGTTCGAACTTGCTGCCGGCGATCAGGGAGGCGCGGTCGTTCCAGAGGGATAGCTCGTCCTGGATGAAGATGCTGTAGAGGTCCAGATCCACGGCGCCCGCATTCTCCAGAACCACCCGGCGCATCTTGACGTCGTTGGTGGTGTGCCGGTAGCCCGCTCCCCAGACCAGGGCGTGCTTCCCGGCCTGGAAATGGTGCTGGAAATCGTAGTCAACCTGGCCGGTGGCCTGGTAAGCCATGGCTTCGTCCCGCACAGCGCGGTTGAAATAGACCTGCAGGGCGAATTCCGCGGTGGGCGACAGGGTCTTGGTCCAGCGGCCAAGGACGTTGCCGCCGGAAACGTCGATTTCCTCCGCGGTCTGGACTTCGTAGGGCGGTGTCAGCTGCGCGAACCGGACCTGGTCATCGATGGTGCCGGAGTAGATTTCTCCCTGGAAGGTCAGGGCCCGGGACGCGCCCTGCTGGGCGTCGATCCGGAATCCGCTCCTGTACATCTGCCAGTCATCTGCGGCGTCCTGTCCGTCCTGGAACTTGAACTGGTCCCGTGAAAAGGCCTTGCCGTAGAAGCGGGCGAAGGTCCCCTCGCCCAGCCTGGTTCCGTAACGGACGGCGCCGAAGCCCTGCTCGTAATCTCCTGCGCCCCCGACGGCCAACCCGCCCTGGGTATCGGCGGCGTGCTTGGTGATGATGTTGATCACACCGTTGACCGCGTTGGCGCCCCAGAGCGTAGAACCGGGTCCACGGATGATCTCGATGCGGTCGACATCCTCGATCATCACGTCTTCCTGTTCCCAGTAGACTCCTGAAAAGGCCGGCGTGTATACGCTGCGGCCATCGATCAGAACCAGCAACTTGTTGCTGAAACGGCCATTGAACCCCCGGGAAGTCACGGCCCATTTGTTGGCGTCGATGCGCCCCACGTGGATACCGGGCACCATGGACAGGGCCTCCGGGATGCTGGTGACCCCCCGGCGCTCGAGGTCCTCGGCGGTGATCACGAAAACTGCCGCGGCGGCGTCATGCAGGGGTTGGGACCGCTTGGAGACGGAAGTGACCTTGACGCCCAGCAGGTCTTCCAGGCTGAGGTCCAGGACATTCTCATCGGAACCGGCAGGCTCGGACATGACTCCGCCCAGAGCGGTACAGGGAACGGCCAGCAACATGGTTACGAGGATCAGAAATAGACCGGTGCGCCGATCTGGGTACATGGTTGTCTCTCCTGGCTAGATTCATCCCCCAACGGCCTTCAAGCCGGAATCAACCCACATGCCTCCGGGCGAGATGGGGCATAGGGCCGTCGTGACGGATATAAAATCGGATTGTCATTCTCAGACTTGAGAAAAATTCCCGGATCGGGGTTTCCGGTGGGAAGGGATAATCATCGACGATGTTCCTGGACCAAGCTGACTCGCAGCTGGTAGGTACCCCGCCCCTGCTAGTCGCCGGCCGGCCGGGGTTCCAGGGGCATGGTCACGCTGAAAGCCCCCCTCAGATCCCCCAGGGCGAACCCCGTGGCCTGGTCCGACGGGTACAGCTCGGCCAACCTGGACCGGACCTCGGGGGCGAGGCTGGAACCGTGGCACTTCAGGCACAGCGGCTGGGTGGGGATGGCCTTCATGTAGCGGAAAAGACGCCCGCCGTCGGGCCCCTCCACGACCTCCCACTTCTGCAGTTCCCGCGGCCCGGCGCCGGCGGCCTTGTCGGCGGCGAACCGGGTCATGACCGCGGTTTCCCACGCGTCCGGAGCGTTGTCCGGGTTGCGCGGCTTCAGGCTGGTGCGGCCCACCTCCATGCCTTCCCGCTCACCGATCCCGGCGGCGATCCCGGGCGCCTGGGTATGGCACACATCCAGGGCGGCGGCCGGCCCTCCTTCCTGCAGCCCCTTGCGCAAGGCGACCTTCAGGTCGCTGCCGAGTTCGGCGACCGCGGCCCGGCACCGCACCAGGGCCTCGTCGGTCGTCAACGGCTTGGCCGGCCGAGCGGTCGAGGATGCGGCCATGTCCTGTTCAGACGCCGCCTTCCTCGTTTCGGGCTGCCGGGAATCCCCTCCCGAACAACCTCCCAGCACCATGGCGGCCACCAGCAACATCAACAGATTCCGCTTGCTGTCATTCATGCCGACCTCCTCAGCCTCAGCAGGGCAATGCAGCCCGCGGCGTGGGTGCCGCGGGCTGCTGGAAATGATAACCGAAGATGAACCGGATGACTACATGTGCACCGTCATCAGGGCGATGGCCTGGTCGGCCAGGGCCTTGAACTGCCCGAAGTAGATCCCCAGCACCAGCGTCGGCACCGTCAGCACGCCCAGCACGGTGTACTGCAGCCAGTGCAGCTTCAAGGGGCTGGTGTCGGCGCCCTCGGCGGGCCTGGTCAGGAACATGGCCTTGACCACCTTGAAGTAGTAGTACAGGCCGATGACCGAGTTGACCGCGGCGACGATGACCAGCCAGAACCACTGCTTGTCCATGACCGCGGTGAAGAGGTACAGCTTCCCGACGAAGCCGGCGAAGGGCGGGATGCCCGCCAGGGAGCCCAGGAAGATCACCATCATGGCTCCGGCCCAGGGCGCGCGGAAACCCAGCCCGACGTAGTCCTGCAGGTCCTCGCTCTTGAGGTGGTTGTTGATGGCCACCACGAAGAAGAACGCGCCCAGGTTCATGAAGGTGTAGACCAGCAGGTAGAACAGGATCGCCTGCAGCCCCTGGCCCGTCAGCAGCACGAAACCCATGAGGATGTAGCCCACGTGGGAGATGCTGGAGTAGGCCAGCAGGCGCTTGACGTTGGTCTGCCGCAGGGCGACGAGGTTGGCGTAGATCATGGTCGCGGCCGACATCACGGCCACCAGCAGGGGCCAGTTGAAGTCCGCGATCAACGTCGATCCGGTCGCCGGGTCGTTGCCGGCGGCCAGGGTCGTGTAGAAGAAGCGGATCATCAGGGCGAAGCCGGCGGCCTTGGGCCCCACGGAGAACAGGGCGCTGATGGGGGTCGGCGCGCCCTCGTAGACGTCCGGAGCCCAGTAGTGGAACGGAACCGCGGCGATCTTGTAGCTCATGCCGACCAGGATCAGGACCGCGGCCGTCAGCAGGCCGAAGGGGTTGGCGGCCCCGGCCAGCAGCCCGGCGCGGATGCCCGCGAAGGTCAGCGATCCGGTCATGCCGTACAGCAGGGACAGCCCGTAAAGCATGATGGCGCTGCTGACCGCGCCGAAGATGACGTACTTCAACGAGGCCTCGGTGCTGCGCAGGCTGGTGCGCATGTATCCGGCCATGACGTAGCTGACCAACCCGACGCCCTCCATGGACAGGAACAGCATCAGCAGGTCGCGGGCCTCGGCCATGACGCACATGGCCAGGGTCATCAGGGCGGTCAGGTAGTAGAACTCGCCCTTGTTCTCCCGCTTATGGCCCATGATCTCCTCGCTGGTCCAGGCGAACAGCACCGTGGCCAGCCCCGTGAAGATGAACAGCAGGCGGAAGAACCCGGCCATGCCGTCGACCACCATGAGTTTGCCCATGATGGAGTGGGCGGTCGGGTCGGCGTGCAGCACCGCGGCCACGGCATAGCTGCCGGCGGTGACCAGGCCGAAGACGGTGATGGCGAACGGCAGCCAGGTGCGGCGGCCACGGACCACCAGATCGCCCACCAACGCCACCAGGAAGGTGCCGGCCAGCACCGCTTCGGGGATCCAGGAGGCCATGTCCGACCAACTGGGAATGTTCAGGTTCAACAGTTCCATCGAGGAACACTCCTTAGGCGGGGCCGGATCAGCCGGCCACCACCTTGATCAGGTGGTTCAGGGACACCCTCATCAGATCCAGCACCGGCATGGGGTACACACCCAGGACCAGGACGATGATGCCGATGGGAACGAGGGTGAACATCTCGCGGGCGTTGATGTCCGGCAAGCTGTCCCACTTGTCGTTCTTCGGACCCAGGAACACGCGCTGCAGCATCCACAGCACGTAGGCGGCCCCGATGATGATGCCCAGGGCGCTGATCATGGCCACGGTGCGGTAGACGGGGAAGGCGCCGATGAAGATCATGGCCTCGCTGACGAATCCGCTCAGGCCCGGCAACCCGATGGCCGCGAACAGGGCGAAGCTGAAGAAGCTCGTGTAGAGGGGCATCTGCATGCCCAGGCCGCCGAAGCCGTTGATCTCACGGGTGTGGGCCCGGTCGTAGACCACGCCCACGCAGAGGAACATCATGGCCGTGATGGTGCCGTGGTTGAACATCTGCAGCACCGCGCCGTTGATGCCCGCGGTGGTGAACGCGGCCATGCCCAGCAGCACGTAGCCCATGTGGCTGATGGACGAGTAGGCCACCAGCTTCTTCATGTCCGTCTGGGCCATGGCGCAGTAGGCGCCGTACAGGATGTTGATGGCCCCCATGATCGCCAGGGCGTAGCTGAACCAGACCGCGGCGTCGGGCAGGATGGGGTAGCTGATGCGCAGGATGCCGTAGGTCCCCATCTTCAGCAGCACGCCGGCCAGGATGACCGATACGGCCGTGGGCGCCTCGACGTGGGCGTCGGGCAGCCAGGTGTGGAACGGGAAGATCGGCACCTTGATGGCGAACCCGATGAACAGCCCGATCCACAGCAGATGGCGGATGTTGGTCATCTGCAGCCACTGGCTGTGGTTCGACTGGTCCATCATGTAGAGCATGTTGAAGGTGTGGCCGCCGGTCGTGGGATCCTGCACGTTCAGGTAGAAGGCGATCATGGCCAGCAGCATGAGCACCGAACCGGCCAGGGTGTACAGGAAGAACTTGATGGCGGCGTACTCGCGCCGCGGTCCGCCCCAGATCCCGATCAGGAAGTACATGGGCAGCAGCATCAGCTCCCAGAACAGGTAGAACAGGAAGAAGTCCAGGGCGCAGAACACCCCCATCATGGCCGCTTCGAGGATGAGGAACAGGGCGAAGTAGCCCTTGGTCGCCTTGGCGATGTTCCACGAGGCGATGATGCACAGGAACGAGAGCAGCGCCGTCAGCAGCACCATGGGCACGCTCAGGCCGTCGATGCCCATGAAGTACTCGATGTTGAAGCTCTTGATCCAGGTGTAGTGCTCGACGAACTGCATGGCCGCCGTGCCGCGGTCGAAGTTCACGAACAGCTGCACCGCCAGGATCAACGGCACCGCGGCCGCGGCAGCCGCGACCGTCTTGATGATCTCTTTTCGTTCCGACGGAATGAAAGCGATCACAGCCGCCCCGATGACCGGAAAGAAAGTCATCCAGGAAAGAATGTGCTCACCCATGCGTGGCGCTCCTCTCGGGGGTACTCGGAATCAACCCGTACATTACAGAACCTTGTAGACCAGAATCAGGACCAGGACCGACGCGCTGGAATAGACCAGGTAGGTCTGGATCCGGCCGGTCTGGAGGCGGCGGAACCCTTCCCCCGCCCCCTGCAGGACCGTGGCGACCCCGTTGACCATGCCGTCGATGACGTAACGGTCGAACAGGCCCGAGGCCCAGCTCATCATGCGCGTCAGGTAACCGGTGCCGTTGACGATGCCGTCGATGACATAGCGGTCGAACCCGGCGCAGACCGCCGCCCACCACAACGTGAACCGGTAGACGGTGGCCGCGTAGAACTCATCGAAGAAATACTGACCCTGCAGAACCGTATAGACGCCCTTGAGCCGCCGCTGCAGGGAGGCGGGGTCCAACTTGTGCAGGAAGTAGACCCACCAGGCGCCCCCGATGCCGAGGATGACCATGAGGATGGACATGATCATGGCCCGGACGTGGGCCTTGTGGTGGATGGCCTCGTGAGCCGCGTGCTCACCATGGCCCTCGCCGTGCTCCACCGCGGCCTCGTGGCCTCCGGTCTCATGGCCGCCCGTCTCATGCTCGGCGACCGCGGATATATCCGGGGCCGCCCGGTGGTGGGCGACCACCAGGCCGTGCACGGCCGGGGGGGTGGACAGGTCGAACTGGGCCGCCACCGCCGGCAGGTCATAGGGGGCGGCGAAACGGCTGAACCAGCCCTCGTCTGCGGTCTTGAAACCGGAAGAAGCGATGGACAGGAAGCCCAGCACGATCAACGGTACGGTCATGTTCCAGGGCGACTCGTGGGCGTGGTCGAACCGCTCCTGGTCGGCGGGCTTGCCGAAGAAGGCCCTGAAGGTCAGGCGGAACATGTAGAAGGGCGTCAACACCGCCGCCAGGATGCCCAGGATGAACGGGATGTAGTGGCCGTCGGTCATGCCGAAGGCCAGGGCGGAACCCAGGATGCCGTCCTTGGAGTAGAAGCCCGCGAAGCCGGGCACACCCGACAGCGCCAGGGTGCCGGCCATGAAGGTCCAGAAGGTGATGGGCATCTTCCTGCGCAGGCCGCCCATGTCGGTGATCTCCTGGCTGTGCACGGCGTGGATCACCGAACCGGCCGTCAGGAAGAGCAGGCCCTTGAACATGGCGTGGGTGGTCAGGTGGTACATGGCGTTGACCGAGTCGCCCGCGCCCAGGGACATGACCATGTAGCCGAGCTGGCTGAGGGTCGAGAAGGCCAGCACCCGCTTGAAGTCGGTCTTGACCACGGCGATGGTCGCGGCGACGAAGGCCGTGATGGATCCCACGTAGAGGACGACCATCAGGGCCGTGGGGCCGAACAGGGGGAACAGGCGCGCGACCATGTACACACCGGCGGCGACCATGGTGGCCGCGTGGATCAGGGCGGAGACGGGCGTGGGGCCCTCCATGGCGTCGGGCAGCCAGATGTGCAGAGGCATCTGGGCCGACTTGCCGACGCAGCCCATGAACAGGCCGACGCCGGCCCAGGCCAGCAGATGGCCGCCGATGGTCCCGGCGTGGACGTGGGCGAACAGCTCGAAGTAGTTCAGGGTGCCGCAGGTCGTGAAGAAGGTCAGGATGCCCAGCCAGAAACCGTAGTCACCCACACGGTTGGTCAGGAACGCCTTCTTGTTGGCGTTGGCCGCCGAATGCTTGTGGAAGAAGAATCCAATGAGCAGGTAGCTGGACAGGCCCACCAGTTCCCAGAACACGTACAGGAAGAACAGGTTGTTCGACAGCACGATCCCCAGCATGGAGAAGGTGAAGAAGCCCAGGAAGGCGAAGAATCGCTCGTAGCGCCGGTCGCCGTGCATGTATCCGGTCGAGTACAGGTGCACGAAGAAGCTCACGGTGGTCACCACCATGAGCATCACCGCGGTCATGCCGTCGACCAGGACCCCCGCGTCGAGATGGAATCCACCCAGATCGATCCAGGTGAAGGAGGCCTCCACGCGGTAGGAGGGATCGGCGATCTTCCAGAAGGTCAGGAAGATCCGGATGGCCAGCAGCCAGGCTGCCCCCATGAAGGTCACGCCGATGAAGTCGCCCTTGCGCGGCAGTTTCTTGCCGAAGAAGAACGTCAGCACGTACGACAGCAGAGGCAGGCCCAGGATGATCAGTGCGCTGGTAAGGATGGCATTGTCGCTCATCACCGGTTCGACTCCCTTATCGCTTCAGGCGTTGGGCGATGTCCGCGTTGGCCGTGCCGAAATTGCGGTACATCGCCAGGACGATGGCCAGGGCCACGGCGGCTTCCGCGGCCGCCAGAACGATCACGAACGCGGCCATGATCTGGCCGTCGACGGCGTGTTCCACGTAGCGGGAAAAGGCCACGAAATTGATGTTGGACGCGTTGAGCATGAGCTCGACGCCCATGAGGATCCCGATGGCGTTGCGCCTGGACATGACCGCGAACAGGCCCAGGGCGAACAGGATCGCGCCCACGGTCAGGAAATGGGGCAGGCCGACGTTCACGAGGCCACCTCCTGGTCGGTTGCCGCGTCCTCGGCGGGGGCATCCCCCTCCTCGGCGGTCGGGTGGTATTCGCGCGTCAGCAGGGCGGCGCCGATCATGGCCGCCAGCAGCACCAGGGAAACGTACTCGAAGGGGAAGATGTAGTCGGTCATCACGCCGGCGCCGATGCGGGCGACCGTCGGGTGGGCCGGACCGGCGAGCCCGTGCCAGGACACCGCGGTGATGGTCTTGTACAGCACGCCGAAGACCAGCAGGGCGAACACGGCGGCCGGCACGTACCGGTCGACCCCGTGCCGCTGCTTGTCCCGGGGCACGTGCGTCATCATCACCGTGAACAGGACCAGCACCAGCACACCGCCGATGTAGACCATCACCTGGGTGACGGCGATGAAATCCGCCCCCATGTAGGCGTAAAGGCCTGCGGCGCCGAACAGGGTGAACAGCAACCCGAAACCGGCGTGAACCAGGTTCCGGCTCAGAACCACCCAGACCGCCGACACCAGGGTCAGCAGGGCCAGCAGGATGAAGATCAGATCACCGGTCACTTGTCCTCTCCTTTGTCGCCGGAGGGCTCATCGGCTGGCGATGCGGGTTTGGCATCGGCCTCGGGTGCGGCTTCCGGCTTGGCTTCCGGCTTGGTTGCCGGCTTGGCGGGTGCGGCCTTCTTCTCCGCCTTGGGCTCCACCCACCAGCCCAGCTCCTCGCGCGTGGCGCGGTGGCAGGGAATCTTCTGCTGGGTCGGGTCCATGAACTCGTAGACCAGCGTCCTGCGGTCGTAGACCGAGTGGTCGTAGTCGTGGCTCATGGTGATCGACCCGGTATGGCAGTTCTCGGTGCACATCGAACACCAGATGCACTTGTTGTAGTCGATGGCGTACCGGGTCATGTACCGGTCCTTGCCCTTGCCCTCGGTCTCGATGTAGATGCAGTCCACCGGGCACAGCTTGGCGCAGATCCCGCAGGAATCGCACTTGGTCATGTCGTTGTGCACGAAACCGCGGAAACGGGGCGGCATCACCTGGCGCTCGTCCGGGTACTGCAGAGTCACCGGCTTCTTCCAGATGTGCTTGATGGTGACACCCATCCCCACCAGCGCCGAACCGACCGCGGCATAGATGTCTTGGAAGTACTGGACCATCGGCTGTTCTCCGCCTGCTTGCCGCGGTGGCCGAAGCCGCCGGCGGCGCGGTTAAAAGGGCGTCGGGGCTACCCGAGAGCGCCCGAGGTTATCATCAGCACCCCCGACCCCACGATGCACAGCAGGGTCACGGGAATCATCACCTTCCAGCACAGGTACATGAGCTGGTCCACGCGCACGCGCGGCAGGGTCCAGCGCACCCACATGTTCAGAAACACCATCAGCACGCCCTTGATGACGAAGGTCAGCGCGGGCGCGAAATCCAGACCCGGGATGGGCGACCACCAGCCGCCCAGGAACACCATGACCGCGATCACCGACACCAGGAACAGGTTGGCGTACTCGGCCAGGAAGAAGAAGGCGAAGCGCATCCCCGTGTACTCGGTGTGGTAGCCGGCCACGAGCTCGGACTCGGTCTCGGGCATGTCGAACGGCCCGCGGTTGGTCTCGGCGATCGAGGCGATGAAGTACATCCAGAACGCGATGAACAGGAAGGGGTCCCGCAGGACGAACCAGTTCAGGATGCCGCCCTGCTGGGCGACGACGATGTCCTGGGTGTTCAATGAGCCCACGTGCATGATCACCGGGATCGTGGCCAGGGCCAGCGGGATCTCGTAGCTGACCATCTGGGCCGCCCCGCGGGCGGCTCCGTACAGGGCCCACTTGTTGTTGGAAGCCCAGCCGGCCATGAGGATGCCCATGACCACCATGCTGCTGGCCGCGAAGATGTAGAACAGGCCCAGATCCAGGTTCGCGGCCGAGAAGCCGGGCGCCCAGGGAACCGCGGCCCAGGCCAGGAGCGAACCCAGCAGCACAAGCAACGGGGCGAACACGAAAAGGCCCTTGTCGGCCTCGGCGGGGATGATGTCCTCCTTGCCGAGGATCTTCAGCATGTCGGCCACGGCCTGGGCCCAGCCGTGCCAGCGGCCGGTGCGCATGGGGCCGTAGCGGCTCTGGATGAAACCGGCGACCTTGCGCTCCATCCAGGTGAACACGATGGCGCACAGGGCCATGACCGTGAACATGAGCGTGGCCATGAGGGCCGCGCCGGTGATGAACAGGCCCTGGTCCGACATGCCGCCGAATCCCGGGAGCCCCTGCAACCAAGCCGTGAGGATTTCCATCAGCGGTCGATCTCCCCGAGTACGATGTCCAGCGACCCCACGAGGGCCACAAGGTCAGAAACCATCTGCCCCACGCCCACCTTCTCGACCACCTGCAGGTTGCAGAAGGAGGGGGAGCGCACCTTGTTGCGGAAGGCGATCTGCCCCCCGTCGGAGATGATGTAGTGCCCGATCTCGCCCTTGGCGCTCTCGGTGCGGGAATAGGCCGCGCCGGCGGGCACCTTGACCATCTTGTTCAGCGGGATGGCCTGATACGGCCCCTCGGGCAGGGTGTCCAGGGCCTGCCGGATGATGCGGCAGGACTGTTCGATCTCGCGCACGCGAACCATGTAGCGGTCCCAGCAGTCCCCCACGGTGCCCATCTCGCCCATGCCAACGGGGATCTCGAAATCGAACTTGTGGTACACCGAATAGGGGTCGTCGCGGCGGCAGTCGAACTTCACACCCGAGCCGCGCAGCACCGGCCCGGTGCAGGCATAGGCCTTGGCGGTCTCGGCGTCGATGACGCCCACGTCGGCGGTGCGCTCGATGAAGATCTTGTTGTAGCTGAGCAGGTCGTTGTAGTCCTTGATCTTCTTGGTCTCGAGCATGGTGATGAACGACAGGACGTCCTTGATCCACTGCTCGTCCGGCACGTCGTAGCGCACGCCGCCGGGCACGAAGTAGTTGTAGAGCATGCGGCCGCCGGCGATGCGTTCGAGCAGGTTGAGGATCTCCTCCCGCTCGCGGAAGCAGTACAGCAGCGGCGTCCACGCCCCCATGTCCAGGCCGAAGGTGGCCAGGGCGATCAGGTGGCTGGCGATGCGCGACAGCTCGGCGGTCACGATGCGCAGGTGTTCGGCGCGCTCGGGAACCTCGGGCTTCAGCAGCTTCTCCACGGCCGTGACGTAGGCATGGTTGCAGCAGACCGGGGCCAGGTAGTCGAAGCGGTCGGTGTAGACCACCCACTGCTTGTAGTTGACCCCCTCGGCGATCTTCTCGGCGCAGCGATGCAGATAACCGATCACCGGGGTGACCTGGTAGACGATCTCGCCGTCGGTCTTCAGCAACAGGCGCAGCACCCCGTGGGTTGCCGGATGCTGGGGCCCCATGTTGAGTTCCAGCAGTTCGCTCTTGATGCCCGGCACGTGGTCCTGGTCGGCCCAACCTGTCAGGTTCTTGTCTCCTGTGGCCATCTTACGCCTCCGCCGGGCCGGTCGCGCCGGGCTGGTCGCCCCCGGCCGGTGGTTCGGGGGTAGGGAACGGGTTGTCGGCATAGGGTCTGCCGTCCATGGGCACGCCGGCCCACTTCGCGGGCATCATGTAGTCCTTGCGCAGGGGGTGCCCCTCCCAGGCCTCGTCCAGCAGCATCCGCCTGAGATCCGGATGGCCGGTGAAACGGATGCCCACCAGGTCCCAGGCCTCACGCTCGTGCCAGGCGGCCGTCGGCCAGACGTGCGCCACCGAGGGCACCTCGGCCACCGCACGCGGAACCCTGACCCGCAGGGTGAACTTGTGCCTCTGCGCGTGGCTGTACAGGTGGTAGGCCACCCCCAGATCGCCGTCGGCGATGCGTTCGGAAACCTCGGGTTTGCCCAGCTCGTCGTAACCGAGGATGGCCACGGACTTGCCCTTGCCTGCCTCGTCGTAACCGTCCCAGTCGATCCCGGACAGGCACATGAGCTGGTTGAAATCCGTGTTCCGGTCCTCGCGCAGGAAGGCGCAGGCGTCGGCGATGGCCGCCGGGGCGATCTCGGCCCAGGGCTCGACTTCGTCCTCGTGCCAGGCCAGGGCGCCTTCCCCCAGTTTCGCGGCCAGCAGCTCGTAGATGGCTTTTTGTTCCATGACCCTTCGCCTTTACTTCCGGTAAGGGATCTTCTTGGCGTAATCGGTGACCCACTTGGGTGTGACGAACCGGCCCTTGCGGCCGCGGATCTTGTCCTGCAGGCGCATCAGGCCCTCGATCAACACCTCGGGGCGGGGCGGGCAGCCCGGCACGTACACGTCCACCGGCACGATCTGGTCCACGCCCTTGACCACGTGGTAGCCGTACTTGAAATACGGCCCCCCGCCGATGGCGCAGCTGCCCATGGCGATGACCCACTTGGGCTCGGGCATCTGGTCGTAGATCAGCTTCAGGCGCTGGGCCATCTTGCCGGTCACGGTGCCGGAGACGATCATCAGGTCGGCCTGGCGCGGGGTGGCGCGGAAGGCGCCGGCGCCGAAGCGGTCGATGTCGTAGCGCGTGGCGCTGGTGGCCATCATCTCGATGGCGCAACAGGCCAACCCGAAGGTCACCGGCCAGATGCTCGAGAGCTTGGCCCAGTTGAAGACCTCGTCCACGGTGGTCAGGATGAAGTTCTTGGCGTCGGTCTCGACGACCTGCTCCAGCTGCTGGTCCACCTTGAAGTCGAGCATGTGCTCGCGCTGGACGTCGTAGCCCGCGGGCGGCGTCTTGGCATCACGGCTCATGAGGCGGGGACCTCCTCCTTGGGGGCGGCGTCCTGCGAACCCGGCTGCGGCGGCCGCTGGGCCAGCTTCTTGACCCAGGCCAGGTCGCCCTTGACCCAGACGTAGGCCAAGCCGAGGGTCAGGATGGCCAGGAAGATGATCATCTCCCAGAAGACGATGGGACCCATGCCGTGAACCGGATAGAGCTGCTTGAAGACCACGGCCCAGGGGTACAGGAAGATCACTTCCACATCGAAGATGATGAAGAACAGGGCCACCAGGTAGAAGCGGACGTTGAAGCGGACCCAGGAGGAACCCACCGGCATCTCGCCGCATTCATAGGTGGTCAACTTGGCGGGGTTGGGGTTGCTCGGGCGCAGGAGCTTGGCGATTCCCAGCGCGAGCCCTGCGAAGGCGAAACCCACCACGATGAAGACGAAGACCGTGGCGTAATTGGCTGGCAGTCCGGTGGTCACGGTCCCGAGCGGGATGGTCGTAATCATAAAGGGAACCCGGATTTCGTTGAGCCCGGCACGATCGCCGGACTGACGCCCCTTGGTTGGCCGCCACCCTTCTTGTGGTCCCGGTAACTCCTTGCGGACCGGGCAGGATCGCGGCAAGATGTCAATCGGCTGACAACCTTGGCGCCAATTTGATATGGTGGCCCGCGGGGTGTCAAGGAGTTGTTTCAGGATTCCTTAACCAGGGCGTGGGCCTATCCGAATATGGCCTCGTGCATGGGGTTGGCTGCCGTGAAAGGGTATCGGGGTGGTCCTGATTCAAGGGAATGCCGTTCCAGGAAAGGGATGAGGTCGTGATCAGGATCATGGCGGTAGGAAAGATGAAGGACCGGCGCCTGGCCGACCTCGCCGTCGACTACCAGCGGCGCATCGGCGGCCTGGGCAAGCTGGAGCTCAAGGTGCTCAAGGACGCCGGCCCTGCCCGGGAGGCGCAGGCCATGCTGGCCGGCCTGGGCTCTGTGCGGGGCAGCCAGTTGGTGGTCGCCCTGGACGAGCACGGCCCCCCCCTCGGTAGCCGGGCCTTCGCCGACCTGCTGGGCAGCCGCGGCAGCATCTGCTTCCTCATCGGCGGGCCCGACGGCCTGGGCGCCGAGGCGTTGCAGCGCGCCGACCGCAGCCTGAGCCTGTCGGCCATGACGTTCACCCACGAGATGGCACGGGTGCTGCTGCTGGAACAGATCTACCGCGGGCTGGGCATCCTGGCGGGCAGGCCGTACCACCGGGATTGACCCTATCGGAACCAAAGGGGGAATGGTCCCGGGCCAATTCGAGGTCTAATCGCATGTCAGCAAACCAGGACCTTCATGGCATGTATTCCCATATAGCAGGCAAGCCCAAGCAACACGACCCCCAAAACAATGTAGAGCCGCTGCACCATACGATCGGATACGAACTTCCTCTCCTCCAAGGTCATGTTCCTTGTCCGGAATTCCTACTGCAGCCACATGGGTTTTCTTCATGCAAACTTCATACTGTGGCGGGAAAGTCCGACCGTCGGACCACTGGTCACCAAAATACTCCAAGGAGGTCTTCCATGAATCGTGTCCGTAAACCAATTCTCAACACCGTCGTCCTGGGTATTATCCTCACGATGACCTCGGCATGTTCAGCACTGGCCGGGGAAACCGAGATCACCATGAAGGATCTGCCCACGGCCGTCCTGGCCTCATTCCACAAGGCCTATCCCAAGGCCGAAATCAAGGGCACCGCGCAGGAAACCGAAAAAGGGGAAACCTACTTCGAGATCGAAAGCGTGGACAACGGGTTATCTCGTGACCTACTATATCTTGCCGACGGCACGGTTGTCGAGATCGAGGAATCTGTCGACCCGGCCAAATTGCCCGCATCGGTCAAGGCGTTCGTCAAAAACAAGTACCCGCATGGAAAAATCGCCGCGGCCGAAAAGAATTTCCGGGATGGCGCCACGACTTACGACTTGAGGGTCGTTTCCGGAGAAACGGTCGCGGACCTGGTGGTCGGGCCGAAGGGGAAACTCATCTCGATGCACGAAGCCGACAATGAACAGCAGGAAGAATCCGGCACAAAAGAAAATGATGAGGATAAAGATTAGCCCCCTGTTCAAGTTGCCCGGTGGAGCGGCCGGGAAATTCCCGGCCGCTCGTCGTTGAGGGATTGGACGAACAGGGTCAGACTGACGGGATTTGATTGGCATGCGTATTCTGATCATCGAAGATTATCCCCCGCTCCGAAATTCCCTGGCCAAGGGCTTGAGGGAAATCGGCCACGCCGTGGATGCCACCGGCGACGGTGAGGAGGGGAAATGGTTTCTGGAGGAATTCGATTTCGACATCCTCGTGCTTGACCTTATGCTGCCGGGGATGGACGGCCTGAGCATTTTAAAATGGCTGCGGAGGGCCAAGCGGCCTACGCGCGTCTTGATCCTTACGGCCAAGGACACCGTGGAAGACAAGGTTCGAGGTTTGGATCTGGGCGCCGATGATTACCTGGTCAAACCGTTTGCATTTGCAGAGCTCCTGGCAAGAATTAACGTGCTGGCCAGAAGACAGAATGCCTTGGACGAGCCGACGCTCCAACTGGGGGAATTGAACATCGACACCAGCAACCGCTTGGCCCGTTGGGCCGGGAATCCGCTGGCCCTGACTCCGAAGGAATATTATCTGCTTGAACTTCTGGTCCGGCGACGGGGTCGGATTCTGAGCCGGGACCAGATATGGAACAGCCTCTATGATGCCAACGCCGAAAGCAACAGCAACGTTATCGATGTGTTCATCCGCTCGTTGCGCCGCAAGCTGGAAATGGCGGGAGCCCCGCCCTTGATCAAAACCCGCCGCGGATTCGGATATACCATTGAAGGCCCATCGTGACCCTCTCTTTGCGCCAGAAAATGATCCTGCGGGTTGGCCTGGCGGTCATCCTCATTCTGGTCATATCGGGAATTATTTTGAATCTGTTTGTTTCATCCGACATCCAGAAGGGGTTTGATGCCAGGTTACTGGATGGTGCCCGGCTATTGGAATCCGAGGTTGTCGTCAAATGTGATTCCGTCGTGTTCGATTTGACGGAATTCCATCTGGGCTCCGTTGCCGACAAGGACCTGATTCAACTCACGGGTCCCGGAAAGGTAATCCATTTCCGATCACCAGAATTGCAGGAAATGACCCTTCCGGTACCCGCGTTGAGTGCCGGCAATTGGGCCTTTACGAATGTTCATCTTGATGACGGGGTACATCTTCGCTGCGTCCACCTGGCTTTCCATCCGCACCTGGGTGATAGTGACGAGGAGGAGGATGATACCATCTCATCGGCAAGGGCTCAGGACACCCTCGTCATACTCACAATCGGCCGCAATGCCCACTTTCTCGAACAATCCATTGTTCGTATCCGAGTCATCCTGATTGCGGTGGCCGTAGTAACTTTTATCGTCCTGATACTTGCCCTGCTGGCCGTGATCGGGGCCACTCTGGGCCCCGTGGAAGATCTGGCCCAGGGCATCGCCGGGTTTGATCCCGGCCATTCGGGCAAAAGATTCGCCATCAGGGGACTGCCCAGGGAATTCTACCCCGTTGTTGACCGCTTGAACGACCTGCTTCTCCGGCTGCAGGCCACCCTCGACCGCGAAAAAACATTCTCAGCCGATTTTTCCCACGAGATTAGGACTCCCTTGGCCGGATTGCAGTCTACCCTTGAAGTGGGCTTGCTCAAGCCCCGTACGCCCAGGGAATACGAAATGATATTGCAGGAATGCCTGGGTATATCCGGGAGCATGCAATCAATTACCCAGGCCATGTTGACCCTCAAGCGCCTGGAATACGGAGCCACGACAGTTGAAAAGACCACCTTTCCGGTCCGTGGCATGATTGAAGACCTGGCGGCTGAATTTACGGCCCCGGCCCGACAAAAAGCGATGAGTATTCAGCTTGAGGTGGAATCGGATATGGTTCTTCATACAGACCGGAAGCTATTCGAACTTGCGGTTCGGAACATCATTGACAACGCGATTTCCCATGGCGAAGCCGGAAGCACGGTCACGATATCAGGCACCCAAACAGCAACTGGAGTTTATATCGAGGTGGCCAACCCGGGTTGCGGGCTTTCCCGGGATGAAGCCCAGGATCTTCGTGCCAGGTTTCGGCGAGGAGATAAAAGTCGTGCCGTAGAGGGTGGACATACGGGGCTGGGGCTTGCTCTGGTCGACGGCATTGGCAAGGTTTTGGATTTTTCGGTTGTCATCGATGTGGATGCGGCCGGTTACTATCGGATCCGGTTTGAATTCAAACCATAATACAATGCCGGCGGCACAACACGAATTCTTCCGGGGAATGAGGGTCTCGTTCCAGGGCATTGGCGGTCACTGCCCCGGCACCTCTCCACCGATAGCCGTGGCAAGCGCCACGCGCAACTCCATGCGGGCCTGATGAAGGACAAGCTGTTGCAGCCGCAAGTCCAGCAGTTGCATGCGGACCTGTTGCCAGGCCAAACGACCGACATCACCGCTTTCCACGGCAGATTGTTCCGCTGATTCGATTCCCGCCAGTGATTCGATCCCCCGTCGAGTTTCCCGGACCTGTTCGGCAAATAAACTATCCTCAACGGCAATTCGGGAGACATTGGCCCGTACCATGGCGATACGGGCTTCGAATTCATGCTGTAGGCGGGTTCTGGTGGCTCGAGCTGAAGCAATACCGCCCTGGTTCCGGTCAAAAAGCGGCAAACCAAGAGTGACGAACCCACCCAGGAATTTGAGTGCTGATTCGTTTCTCTGTGAGATGACCCCGATGGAAAGCGAAGGAAACTGCGCCGACACGGCTTCCCGCACCCTGGCTTCCTGGGCGCTGTAGCCGATTTCGAGGGCCGCAAGATCCAGACGTCGACCCACAGCGAGCGTAACCAGACCAGATGCGGGGGGCAAGGCCGGGAAGGTTTGGTTATCCGGGAGAAAAACATCGATCCTTGTTGCGGGAGGCAGCCCGAGAAGACGATTCAATCGGGAGCGGACGGAAGCGGCTTCCCTGTCCAGATCCCCCTTTTGCTGCTTTAGACTCTCCAGGGAGGCGCGATGCACACCCAGGTCTTCAATGGTGACATCGCCATCGGCAACTGCCCCTGCCAACATCGTCACCGTTTCCCTCTCCGTCTTTATCTGATCCTCTAGCAAAACCAGGCGACGGCCCAGCATGGCAAACCGGATAGCGACCAAGCGTGCGGCCTGCGCCACCTCCCATTCCCGCCAGGCAATCCCCAGATCAACAGCTTCAAGTTCAGACGAAGCGGCCGCAACACCGGCAGCGCGGCCGAGCAGGGGGCTCAGCCCCATACTCAGACCGAGGTTGTACGCATCAACCGTTCCGGACGATCCCGGGCCGTACGGGTTGTCCAACTCCGCGGAAAATTCCGGGTTGGGGAGGATTCCCGCCCCGATAAGCTGGGCGGCAGTTTCGCCGTGGGCGTCGCGCACGACCGCCAGTTCAGGGTTGGCGAGTACCGCCAAGATGGATGCTTCGTCCGGGGAAAGCCCGTCGGCGAGGTCAATCTTCATGGGTTTGAGCAGGGGGTGTTTGAAACTTGCCGCCCGCACTTTCAGCTGCTCCAGATCCGGTTCCCCGGCCGTGGCAATTTTCCCGGCATCCGGCAATGGCCGGGGATTGTAGGTAGCGCATCCGGACAGGGCCTGCAGCAAGGCCATGACTGCAACCGCTGGAATCAAGGACGATATCTTCAATGCCGTGCCTCCGTCAGCTTGCTCATGGTGCCTTTTCCCTGGAAATCAACTTGAAGATGACAGGAAGAACCAGCAAGACCAGGGGGATGGTCAGAATCAATCCGGCTATGATGGCGATAGCCAACGGCTGCAACATGGCGGCACCCTCCCCGATGGCCGCGGCGAGTGGAATAAGGGCTAGGATCGCTGCCAAGGCGGTCATCAGGATCGGGCGGAACCGGAGTTTCCCGGCCTCGACCAGAGCCTCATCGAAAGGCAACTTGCGAGCGGATTCCTGCATTTGAGTCATGAAAAAAATACCGGCTTCCGAGGACATTCCAATGATCATGGTCAGCCCCATCATGGAGGAAATATTCAGTTCCGTCCCGGTCCACCACAACCCGGAGAAAACTCCGGTCGCAGCCAGGATATCGGTCAGGAGAATCGCCAGGGGAGAGGCAAGGCGTTCATACATGATCAGCAGCAATGTGAACACAAGGGCGATGGCGGCCAGGAGAACACCCAGCAGGCCCCTGAAGGATTGTTTCTGCTGGGCATACAGACCACCGAAGCGCACATACATTCCAGTGGGCAAGGACGACCCGGCCAGAGCGGCTTTCACATCCTGCATCACCGAACCCATGTCCCGTCCGGAGATGCGACCCGTAACGGCAATCATGGTTTTGAGATTCTCACGTACGATCTGCGGTTGTCCTGTGACCAGTTCAAAATCCGCCACCCGGCCAAGGGGGACAGTGATGCCTGAAATGGTGCGCAGGCGGAGCCGGCGTATGGCATCCACACTCGAACGGACGTTCGGCTGCGTCCATACCCGAACACCCACCATTTTTTCCCCCTGTTGTACCTGGGTGGAAACCTCACCATTCAAGGCAATGGCCGCCAGACGGGTGATACTGTCCACATTCAGGCCCAGAACCTGGGCCTTGACCCGGTCGACATGAATGTCCAAGGCATCCCCCGCCATGACCACCCCGTTTTTCACATCCACGATATTGGGAATATTCGCAATGGCCCGGGCTATCCGGGTACCTTCCGCACGCAGAGTATCCGGATTATTGCCGAACAGCTTGATCTCGATCGGCTGGGGAACAGCGATCAGATCCCCGATGAGATCCTCCATCAGCTGAGCAAGCTCTATTTCGAGGCCGGGGACTCTGTGCAGCACTTTGTTCCGGACTTCATCCATCACCTTGTCCAGGGGACGGCGAGGCATGGGTTTGAGCCGAATGAAATAGTCTCCCTCGTTGGCCTCGGTAAGCCCACCCCCCAGGGCGAAACCCGTCCGCCGCGAGTAAGTGGCCACTTCCGGCGTCTCGGCCAGAATGCCTTCGATCAGCCGCAGCCGGCGATCGGTTTCGGACAAGGATGTCCCGGCGGGCGAACGATAGTCCAGGATGAACCCTCCTTCGTCCATCTTGGGCATGAACCCGCTACCAACGTTACGGAAGGAAATCCAGCCCAGAAGAAGGAGCGGCAGGACCACGGCGATCAGTAGGGCCGGTCTGGCAAGCAGGCTGCGCAGGATCTTTTCATACACCTTGATGATTGTTCCGAAGATGCGTCCGACATCCTCCCTTGCGGCATCCTTGGCGCTCAAAAAAACATCGGCAAGGACCGGAACCACCACCGCGGCGAAAAGGTATGAGACGGCCAGGGCCGAAACCATGGTCAGGGACAAGGCCTTGAAGAACGCGCCCGTGACACCGGACAGGTAGGCCAGCGGGGCAAAGATGACAATGGTGGCCAGGGAGGACCCGGTCAAAGCCGGCAACATCTCCTCAGCAGCCATGGTAACGATACCGCGGCGTTCTCCCGTTTCCTGGCGCAAGCGGCGGATGATGTGTTCCACCACCACAATGCCATCATCGATTATCAAACCGACGGCAGCGGCCATCCCGCCAAGCGTCATGATATTCAGGCTCATATGAAAAACCCGCAGGAGCAGCCCGGTGGCCGCCAGAACTGCCGGAACGGCAACGGCCACCACGAGGGTGATCCGCCAATTGCGGAGAAACAGCAGAAGCACCCCGATGGCGAGCACGACCCCGATGAAAATGGCATCCCTGACGGATTTCGAGGCTGCGGTTATCAAGGTTGACTGGTCATACCAGACATTCATTTGAATATCTTTTGACAAGGTGGCCCGGAACTCCTGCAGCTTTTCCCGAATGTCGCGGGAAATATGGACCGTGTTGCCGTTCGGCTGTTGATAAATATTGACCAGTACGGCATCCCGGCCATCGGCTATGGCCCGCGTCCACTCCGGCTTGGCTGAGTCGGCGATGATGGCCACATCGGAAAGCAGCACCGAACCCGTTGGCCCGTCCCGGACGATGACATTTCCCAAATCCTTCACCGTTCCGAATTGCGTATCCGAGAGGATGAGATATAACTTTTCATTCTCCTCGAGCCGGCCCACTGCCTGGACCACATTGGCCGCTGATACCGCCGCCACGATGTCCTCCAGCGTAAGTCCGACGGCTTCGACCTTGGCCGGATCCAGTATGACCTGGTATTCCTCGGTTCGCCCTCCCAATACTTTGATCCTTGCAACACCTGAGACGGTGGATATCCGGGGGCGGAGTTGGAAAAGCGCCATATCACGAAGGTCGACCAGGCTGTGGTCTTGCGAGGTCAAACTCAGCCCCATCACCGGAAAGACGGTGGTGTCCATCCGTCGTACTTCATAGTGCAGACCCGGCGGCAAGTCGGGCAAAACCTGGGCTATGGCGGACTCCACCTGGAGCGTGGCTGCTATCATATCCAGGCCCCAGTCGAGGGTAGCGGAAATATCGCAACTACCCCGCGAGGTGGTCGAACGCACGGAACGCACCCCGGGAACCGTTCTGACAGCTTCCTCCAGGTGACGGGTAACTTCGGCAACCATACGGTCCGCGGGACGATCGCCGGCATCGGCGGTGACGACAATGCGGGGGAAGGTAGTGTGCGGGAAGAGCCCCACCGGCAGGTTCAAAAGGGCGGCGACGCCACCGCCGGCAAGGATCGCCATGATAAAGATGATGCTGCGCCGGTGATCCTCCAACCGCTGCTTGAGTGTCATGGCTGAGACCCCGCCTTCCCGGCCTGGTGCACGGCCATGCCTTCGGTCAGGCTTGTTCTTCCGGTCGTCACGACCACATCATCCGCCTGCAGGCCGGATTTGACCTGCACCCAGTGATCATTGGCAATGCCGGGGTGGATGGGGTGCCAATGTGCCCTGCCCTTATCGACCACGAAGACTCCTGTCACTCCGTCCTTTTCCAGCAGGGCTTCCCGCGGGATACGGAGGGAATCGGTTGCGGATTTTACCCCGATCCTCACGACGACTTTTGCCCCGGCAATCATCCAGACTGGAATCTCCTGCGGGTAAATGAACGATTCCACGAGTTGTGTGGCAGGGTCGACCATCTGATGCAGATTGGCGAGAACCGCATGTGCCGTATCTTCCCCATGAGCTGGAAAAACAGGCAGGATTTCCACAGACATGCCGGGCTGCAATTGCACGGCATCCTCCGGCTCGAATCCCGCCCGAACAACGATTCCCGTGGCCGGAGCGAGCAGGAGCACCTCTTGCCCCGCGTGCACAATCATCCCCGAAGAAACCAGAACCTTGACCACAATCCCTGAAAAGGGTGCGTTGATGGACAGGCGCCCCTGTCCGGTATCCAGCCCGAAACCGGCCAGGACGGCCTTGATCGATTCCAGATCCTTGCGGGCTGTCTGGACCGCTTCGTTGGTCGCCAGGTTTCGCGCGCGCAAACGTTCTATCCTGTCGAGCTTGCGCTGGGCGTATTCCAGATTGATTCGGGCCTGGGTCACCTCCAGGCTCGTTGAAGGCATTGGACCAAGCCATAGGAGAGGATCATTCCGGGTAATGGTCTGCCCCGGAGTCACCATGATCTGCAATACCTGTCCCGAGGAAACGAAAGAGACGGTCTCGGTCTTGTGGGGATCGAACTCGACGGTTCCGAAGGTTTCCAACTGCTCTTCCACCGGGCCGACCTCGGCTTTGGCGGTTACGATGGTCGCCACCGGATCCGCAGCGGGATCATGCGCCTGACCGGAGCCGGAAGCCTTATCCTTCCCCCGGCACCCGGAAAGGAGAATGATTGCGGCAAGGAAGCCCAACCATACACGGCCAGATGAAGTTGAAGTGTTCATTGTCTTGAGATCCCATTGTTATTGGTTTGCATGCCCATGGGTTGGGACACATAGTCCTGTCTTGAAATGAAGATTTAATGAAAACAGGGTACCGGATCGCACAACAATCACTTCAATACTCAGGATTCCCATGATTTTTCCGGGCCAAACCCCGGCTCGTGTTCTATAATTTCGCCGCCGTGCGCCTGCAGCGAAACCAGGCGCGTGCATTTTTTCCGTGGCCACGAAAACCAAGGGAAACCAACACGATGATCCCCAGTTTCTTGTCTCGCACGGATCCGCCCTCCCTGTTCACGGCCCGCCTGGTCCTGGCCCTCGCGCTGCTGGGTGCTCTGGCCTGCGCGGAACAGGCCGCCGCGGCCACGGTCGAGATCACCGGGCCCGCCGGGGCCGAAGTGCTGCTGGACGGCGCCCCCGTGGGCTTTTTGCCCCTGTCCGGGCCGGTGACGGTGACGCCGGGACGCCACGAGGTTCGCTGCGACCTTCCCGGTTACACCCGCTACCGGGAGCCGATCCTGCTGGAGCACGAAGACGACCGGTTGCTGCTGACCATCCGCCTGACCCCCCTGCGCCTGCGCACCGCCATCGGCAGCAACCTGTTGCTGGCCGGGCTGGGCCAGCACTACCTGGGCCACGGCACGCGGGGCTGGCTGTACAACGCCGCCGAGGCCGGCGGCCTGCTGACCGCCCTGGCCGGCGAGATCAAACGCAGCGATTATCGCAAGGATTACCTCCTGCTGCGCGGCCGCTACAACCAGGCCATCAACGCCGACGACATCGCCACCTTTTCCGCTGCCATGGACAAGGCCTATTCCGATATGGAGGACATGGAGACCTTGCGCAACATGGGCCTGGCCGTCGCCGGCGGCGCGGTGCTGATCAGCATGCTGGATGCCTGGCTCTCGTTTCCCGCGGTGACCGCCGGGGCAGGCCCCCTGCCGGTCATCGACCAACAAGCCGCGACCGACCCGCAGCCCGCGGTGCACGCCGCCCTGCGCCTGGGCTTTTGACCCCGAAAAGGAGTCTGCGCAACATGCCTCGATCCCGTACTTCGACCTGCCTGTGGCTCGCCCTCGGATTTGTCGCCGTCCTGGCCATCCTGCCCGGCTGCGAGAGCAAACCCTCGGCTCCGGTCTTCAACAACCCCTTCGATCCCAGCGGGCCCTACGGCGGCGACCCCCTGCAGCTGAGCGCCAACGTGGTCGACGGCGGCATCCTCCTGCTGTGGAACCAGCCCCAGGGCTACGGGATCACCACCTACGACATCAGCCACAGCTTCGATGCGGCCAGCGGTTTCGATTACGTGGCCACCGTGGACGCCACGTCGGCCCCGACCAACCAGTTCACCTACCCCGACCCCGACCCGACCAGCGTCCACTACTTCAAGGTCCAGGCCTTCAACGAGAGCGGGAGCTTCACCCTCGTCGCCGACCTGCCCCCCACCTTCGTGGCCACCGGACCGGCCCTGGCCGTCAACGGCGATCCCGTCGGCAAGAAGGTCCCCTCGCGCCAGGTCCTGCTGACGGTCACGGTCTCCTCCCAGGACAGCATCCTGATCGCCGCCAGCGCTGATTTTTCCGATGCCCGCAGCTACCCCGTGGCCACACCCGGCGTGGGCCAGGACATCCTGTGGGAGCTACCCCCGGCCGCCCAGGGCGATACCCTGACCCTGTTCGCCAAGGGCTACACGGGATCCTTCGCCTCGGCGATCACCGTGCGGGATTTGATCGTGGACTTCGCCCCCGGCTTCAACGTCATCGGCAAGCCGGCCACGGTTCCGACCCGCCAGGTGGATCTGGCCATCGATACGGCCGGAGTGCAGCAGATGCGGTTCGCCCTCGACGAGGATGATCTGGCCGGCGCCGCCTGGCTGCCTGCCGATTCGACCCTGACGGGATTCGTCCTGGGTCCTTCGGCCGTACCCCAGACCATCCACGGTGAATTCCAGGGCGACTTCGGATTCAACGCCACCTCGACCTGGGACGTCGCGCCCGATCTGCTGCAGGACACCTCCTTCGCGCTCGAGCTCCCGGACGGCGACGTGACCTCCGCGACCACGGTAACCGGCATCAACCAGGCCGGCGCGACGTTGATGCGCTTCAGCACCCGGCCCGATTTCCTCGGCGCCCCATGGCGGGATTACGCCGATACCACCGCCATCACCCTGGACGAGGCCGAGGGCCTGCAGACCATCTACGCCCAGTACCGCAACGACTGGGCCGATTCGGACATCCTGACCGATACGGTGGTCCACGTCCTGCAGCCGGTCACCGTCGGTTTCCTGGCGCCCCTGGACGGCCAGGTCGTCCTGGGCGGGGTGCCCCTGCAGATCCAGGGTCACAGCAACGGTTCCCAGGGCAAGGCGGCGATCGATTCGGTGGCGGTCGATCTGGGCGACGGCAACGGCTTCCAGCCGGTCAGCGGCACCGACCCCTGGTCCTACCTGTGGGATGTGCCGCGCTTCGACGCCGACACCCCCCTGACCCTGCGCGCCCGGGCCTGGGCCGCGGATGATTCGGCCACGGCGGTCATCGGCGTGACGGTGACCCAGCTGGTCGTGGCCATCGGGGACCCGATCGACGGGGCCGAGCTGGCCGCCGATACGGACGTGACCATCGCCGGCACGGCCGCCGGCCTGCTCGGCGGTCCGGCCATCGACCGGGTCACCGTGGCCGTCGACGGCCAGATCCTCACGGCCACCGGCACCGACATCTGGTCCGCCGATTGGCACACCCCCGCGGTCACCGCGGTGACGCCCTACACCATCTCGGCCACCGTGTGGGCCGGCCAGGACAGCCTGTCCACGCAGATCGGCGTCACCGTCACTCCTTAGACAGGATCAACCGGACAAAAGCAAGCGGCCCGCAACTCAAGTTGCGGGCCGCCGATTTATCGTGACGAGGGGCAGCTCGTCAGAATGTATGCTTGCTCACCTTGCCGAACACCCTACCTGAACAGAGCCTTGATCGAACCCATGCTCGCCGCCTCGGTGTCGACGATGGTGCTGGGCGGCTCGGTCTTGCCGTCCCAGACCTCGTCATAACCGGGCAACAGGGTGCCGCTGGTGGTGCTGGTTCCGCTCAGGAAGGCCCAGTGCAGCTGGTCTTCGGGAGCCATGTCGTTCAGCCGCGCACCGCCGACCCAGTCCAGGTAGCCCGAAACCGATCCGGGGCCGAACGGGGGCACGAACTGGCTCAAGCTGGTGAAGTTCCCCACCAGGATAGCCGTCCCGTCGGTGAAGGTGGCCGGGTTCGTGTAGTCGGCCGCGGTCCCGGCATCCTGGTAGATGGTCACGGTCCCGCCGGAAAAAACCCTGCTGATACCGTCGGAAACCAGGGTGACGCCATCGACCACCAGGGTGAATTCGTAACTCGCGAAATCCAGGGGGATGGGCGAGTCGATGGGAGCGGGATCGTACATCACACTGTACATGGTCAGCACGCCGCCGGCCGTGCTCGGCATCATGGCCTGGCCGTTGAAGTCGAACAATTGCTGCGCCGATGCCCCCAGAGGTAGGGCCGCCACGGCCAGCACGATCAGGAGTCCTTTCATCATTGTCTTCATCTGTATCCTCCCATACCCGCTTGCGGGGATCGTCTACTTGAAGAGCGCCTTGACGGAGCCCCAACTGGCCGTTTCGGTATCAACCGCGGAATCGATCTCGAAAGTACCGTCGACCTGGATCCAGTACCCTTCGGGGATCTGGGCCCCGGCATCCAGGGTGAAAGCGCCGCCCCAGGTGTAAACGCAGTTGGTGCAGTACTCGTTGATGATGGAGCCGGAAATCCCATCCAGATTACCCTCGAAGGATCCGTAAGCACCGCTGGCATCGAAGTACATGGTGAAGCTCGTGAAAGCCCCCCTGAAAAACAGCGACCCCTCGGTGAACGTGCCGGGCGAGGTGGCGTTGGGCGGGTTGATGCCCCAGTCGGCGTTCATGGCGGGATCCTCGTAGATGTCCATGTACCCACCGGTGAAATTGATGATGGTGTAGCCGCCTGCGTCCACGGGCCCGTCGCTGATCAAGCCGTAGATGTGCAGGGTCACTTCCTCGGTGGTCAGATCAACGCCGAAAGCGGGATCGATGCCGTCGGCCACGCTGGTGATGATCAACTCGTCACCGGCAGCCTTGAGCGGCCCCGCAGCTTTTTCCCAGCCGTACCCGAGGTAATCCACGGTGTAGACCTGCGCGTAAACAGGAAGCGCGGCGAGGAGAACCAGCAAGGCGCCCAGCAAGATTTGCGGGCCTAGCGAATGTTTCATGTTGCGTCCCTCCGGGCTGAACAAGTAGCTCGTCTATCGGTCAGGATTCACATAGGGCGATTTGTGGTACTCGGACTGTACCACGGGAAAGTTCGAAAATCAAAGATATTCCGAAAAAAAAAGAGGATTCTTTGTAACTTAAAAACAAAATTTTCCACAATAATGAAAACATGTCAGCAAATAGGCCCCGACCAAAGCCGGGGCCTATCCTGAAACGAGTGGCAGGGGGCGCCTACTGGAACAGCGCCTTGACCGAACCGAAGGACATGGCCGCATCGTCCACGATGGGCTCGCGGGGCTCGATCTTGCCGTCCCACTGCTCGTCGAAGCCGGGCAGGGTCTGGTTCACGCCGTTGTTGGTGCCGCTGAAGAAGCCCCAGTCCGTCTGGTCCTGCGGGGCGATGTCATCCAGGCGGGTCCCGCCGCTCCAGTCCACCGAACCGGTCACCGAACCGATCCCCGTGGGGAACAAGGTGCGGCTCAAGGCGGTGATGGTCCCGACGAGGATCGCCGTGCCGTCGGTGAACGTGGGCAGGTTGCCGAAGTCCGCCGCGGTCAGATCATCCTGGTACAGGGTCACCGTGCCGCCGGAGTAGTGCTGGGTGAAACCGTCGGCATCCAGGACCAGATCCGTCACCACCAGGGTGAACTCGTAGTCGGCGAAATCCAGCGGGATCGGGGTCGTGGCCGGAGAGGCGTCGAACACCTGGCTGTACATGGTCAGGGCGCCACCCACCCCGCCGGGCAGGACGGCCTGACCGTTGAAATCGAAAAGCTGCTGGGCCGATGCGGCCAGAGGCAGGGCGACCACCGCGAGCACCACCAGCGAAACCTTGAGCATTGTCCTCATGTTGTTACCTCCGAATATCACGGGCTCCCCCGGTATCACTAGTTGAACAGGGCCTTGACGGAGCCCCAGCTGGTTGTCTCGTTATCAACCGCGGAATCGATCTCGAACGTGCCGTCCATCTGCAGGTCATACCCCTCGGGGATCTGGGCCCCCGCTCCCATGGAGAAAGCCCCGCCCCAGGTGTACACGCAGTTGCTGCAGTAGGCGTTGATGATGGACCCGTCGACACCGTCCAGGTTCCCCTCGAACGAACCGCTGGTGCCGGCCGCATCGAAGTACATGGTGAAGCTGGTGAACGAGCCCCGGAAGAACAGGCTGCCGTCGCTGAAGGTCGAAGGCGACGTGGGGTTGGGCGGGTTGATGCCCCAGTCGGCGTTCATGGCCGGATCCTCATAGATCTCCATGGTGCCGCCGGTGTAGTTGACCACGTAATACCCGCCCATGTCCTGCTGGCCGGTGCTGACCAGGCCGAAGATGTGCAGGGTGAGTTCCTCGGTCCCCAGATCCACCCCGAAGGCCGGATCCACATTGTCGCTGATGCAGGTGATCACCAGCTCGTCGCCGGCGTCACTGGGCAGCATGCCGCCGGTCTCCCAGCCGTAGCCGAGATAATCCACCGCATAGACCTGCCCCAGGGCGGGGACCGCCATCAACGCCAGGCCGATGACCAGCGCATACCGGATCAATGATTTGTGCATGTCTGAAACCCCCAGATCTTCTTGTTCCGCAAAATGCAGGCCCCCGGCACCGTGGCCTCGCCACTGGTGCTCTGATGTTCGGGACCTCGAGGTTTTTTTCAGGCGAGGTCTATGCATCTTACCACCGAATCCCTCCCGTGGCAAGGCTTTTCGAGAATTATTCTCGAAAAGAATGAAGAGTTCCGCAATTAAAACCGCGTAACTTCAATTTCATGACCCTCTTTAACCCGGAACTCCCCAGGAAAATTATTTTTTTTGCCGGATCAGTTGCTGAACAAGGCCTTCACCGAACCCCAACTGGCCGTTTCGGTCGCCACGGTCGAGTCGATCTGAAAGCCGCCGTCGGTTTGCAGATCATAACCCGCGGGGTTCTGCGCCCCGGCTCCGGAAAGGAACGCTCCGGCCCAGGTGTAGACGCAATCGCTGCAGCTGCCGTCGATCATCGTCCCATCCAGGGCGCTGAGGGTCCCCTCGAAGGTGCCGTAACCACCGGGGGCGAAGTAAAGGGTGAAGCTGGAAAACTCCCCCCGGAAAAACAGCTCGCCATCGGTGAAGGTCGCCGGTGAAACGGCGTTGGGCGGGTTGAGGCCCCAGTCCGCGTCCTGGGACCCGTCCTGGTAGATTTCCAACATGCCGCCGGTGTAATGGATCACCGTGGTCGAACCATCGAGAACCTCACCCGTGCTGATCAGGCCGCCGGCATGGAAGGTCAACTCGTAGGCGCCCAAATCCACCTCGAACACCGGATCCGCGTTGCTGGCCACCGCCACGAGGGTCAGCTCATCGCCCGCGTTGCTCGGCAGAAGCCCGCCCGTCTCGAAGGCGTAGCCGATGTAATCGATGTTGGCCATTTGCGCCCCCGCGGGCAAGGCAGCGGCCACCGTCAGCAACACCGCCAGCACGCACTTGCTCAATCCCAACCTGTCCATATCCAATCCTTCCCACGTGCACGCATCAACCGGCTCGGGCCGAACCCTGAACCTGCATCCGCGCAGACGGCCCCGGATTTCCACCGGAATGATTTTTCATGCAGCCTGGAACAGCCACGGGCCTCCCCCGAAACCCGAGCTTGAGGTTAACAGGAATCATTATAAGGTTAAAGTGTCATAAAAGCAACGGATTTTAAATAAACCAAGGGGCCCTTGGGGGTCCAGGCGAACCAACCCTTGCCACCGGGAGCGGTTCTGCCAATACTGGAGGGAAAGGAAAAGGAGCATCCCCCATGACAAGATCCCGCGTGATCACCCTGATCGGAACCATGGCCGGCGCCCTGGGAGGCTTCCTGGTCAACAGGTGGGTGACCTGCCACAGCGGAGGCTGAAGCATCACCTCCAACCCCATCCTGATGGTGCTGCTGGGAGCGGCCCTGGGATGGAGTTTCTTCTCCGGTGGAGGAGATCGTTCCCAGACCTGATAAGGACCCTTTGCATGGACGGCGGCCTGCAACTTCCTGTTGCAGGCCGCCTCGGCATTCAGGAGAAAGCTTCAGGGAGTGAGGGTCAGGTCGGACTGTCGGAGGTCGAGTTCCTCACCCCGGAAGTTCACCGCCCCGTTGTAGGCGATCTGCCACTCGGGATAGACCAGACGCGG
>JANTFX010000024.1 GCA_024763215.1 Candidatus Krumholzibacteriia bacterium
GAGCCCACGCCGGCCCACCTGGAGCAACTGTGCCGGACCGTGGCCGAAAAGGGTGCGGACATCGGCTTCGCCGTGGATCCGGATGTGGACCGCCTGGCCCTGGTCGACGAGAAGGGCAGGGCCCTGAGCGAGGAGATGACCCTCGTGCTGGCCATGGATTTCCTGCTGGGCAAGCTCAAGGCCACGGGCCACAAGCCGGGGCCGGTGGCCGTGAACCTCTCGACCACCGGGCTGATCGAGACCGTCGCGGCCAAGCACGGCGTGGCGGTGCTGAGGACCCCGGTGGGCGAGGCCAACGTGGTCGAGGCGATCCTGGACCAGGATTGCGAGCTGGGGGGCGAGGGCAACGGCGGGGTCATCTACCCCGCCCTGCACGCCGGGCGCGACGCCCTGGTGGGCATCGCCATGGTGCTGCAGGCGCTGACCGAGTCGCGGCAGACCTTGTCCGAGATGGCCGCCGCGCTGCCCCCGGTGGTCATGCGCAAGATCAAGGTCCCGGCCGAGGAGCTGCCGGCGGGCCGGGCCCTCAAGGAAATCCTCGCCTCCCTGGGGCCTGGATCCATCGACGAGAGGGACGGGCTGAAGTGGGTGGGCGCGCAGGCGTGGATCCACGTGCGGCCGTCGAACACCGAACCGGTGGTCCGGATCATAGCCGAGGCTCAAGACGAGAAGCAGGTGGCCGATCTAATCGAGAAGGTACGAACGGCCGTCTGAGCGGCGGGACAAGCGGAAGGATACGCCCATGTGCGGCATTGTCGGTGTGACCGGAACCCCCGAGGCCCTCTCGGTCCTGATGGAGGGGCTCAAGCTCCTCGAATACCGCGGTTACGACAGCGCGGGCGTGGCCATCGTGCGCTCGGACGGCCAGCATGTCGTCAAGCGCAAGGGCAAGATCGCCGTGCTGGAGGAGGCCTGCAAGGGGCAGGATCTGGCCGGCAGCTGCGGCATCGCCCACACCCGCTGGGCCACCCACGGGGCGCCCAACCAGCTCAACGCCCACCCCCATACCTCCGGCGAGATCTCCATCGTCCACAACGGGATCATCGAGAACCACGGGGCGCTCAGGGTGCAGCTCGGCAAGAAGGGTCACAAATTCGAATCCGACACGGATTCGGAGGTGCTGGCCCATTTGATCGCGGACTTCTACGCCGGCGACCTGGTCGAGGCCGTCCAGCGCGCCCTGGGCGTGGTCCAGGGGGCCTTCGGCATCGCGGTGACCCACAGCGATCACCCCGGCATGATCGTGGGCGCCCGCAAGGGCAGCCCCCTGGTGGTGGGGATCGGCGACGGCGTCAACTACCTGGCCTCGGACGTGGCGGCCATCATGGGCCATACCCGGCACGTCATCTACCTGGACGACGGCGAGATGGTGACCCTGACCCCCGAGGGCGTCACCACCACCACCATCGACAACGAGGAGATCACCAAGGAGATCCAGGAGATCACCTGGGACCTGGACCAGATCCAGAAGGGCGGCTACGAGCACTTCATGCTCAAGGAGATCTTCGAGCAGCCCCAGACCATCCGCGATTCCTTCCGGGGCCGGATCCTGCCCGAGAGCGGGGATGTCAAGCTGGGCGGGATCGAGCTGACCGACTGGGAGCTGCGCAACATCCGGCGCATCATCATCCTGGCCTGCGGGACCTCGTGGCACGCGGGGCTTGTGGGCGAGTACCTGCTGGAGGAGTACGCGGGGATCCCCGTGGAGGTCGAGTACGCCAGCGAGTTCCGCTACCGTTCGCCCATCATCGAGCCGGGCACCCTGTGCCTGGTGATCAGCCAGAGCGGCGAGACCATCGACACCCTCGAGGCCATGCGCGAGGCCAAACGCAAGGGCGCCAAGGTGCTGGGCATCACCAACGTGGTGGGCTCGACCATCGCGCGCGAGAGCGAGTGCGGCGTGTACATCCACGCCGGCCCGGAGATCGGGGTGGCCTCGACCAAGGCCTTCACCAGCCAGGTCACCATCCTGGCGTTGCTGACCCTCCTGCTGGGGCGGCGTACCCTGATCAGCGCCGACCGGGGCACCCAGATCCTCAAGGAGCTGGAGGAGATCCCCGGCAAGGTCCAGCAGGTGCTGGATCACAGCGAGGCCATCCGCAAGATCGCCGAGGTCTACGCCGGCCACAAGAACTGCCTGTACCTGGGCCGGGGCGTGAACTTCCCCATCGCGCTCGAAGGCGCCCTGAAGCTCAAGGAGATCAGCTACATCCACGCCGAGGGTTATCCCGCCGCCGAGATGAAGCACGGCCCCATCGCCCTGATCGACCCGGAGATGCCGGTGGTGGTCATCGCCATCAAGGACGGCAGCTACGAGAAGATCGTGGGCAACGTGCAGGAGGTCAGGGCGCGCGACGGCAAGATCATCGCCATCGTGACCGAGGGCGACCAGGAGATCGCCGCGCTGAGCGACCACGTGATCACCATCCCGGCGACCACCAACTTCTGGACGCCGCTGCTGTCGGTGATCCCGCTGCAGCTGCTGGCCTACCACATCGCCGTGATCCGCGGGGAGGACGTGGACCAGCCGCGCAACCTGGCCAAGGCGGTGACGGTGGAGTAGGCGGGGATCCGGTCTGCAGAGACGAGCGGCGGTGACTTCCTGTCACCGCCGCTCTCGCGTTCCGGGCCCCTGCATAAGATCCCGGCTTGCGGCGCGAAAGGTGGTATAATCAGGTGCGGCCCCAATCGAGCCCGGGCCGAATGGCCCCGCACGGGTACGAAACGAGGATGTGATGTGTTTGGGTGACTGCCGGAAATCTCCAGGCAAGACCTATGGGCCTACCATGGCCCGGACCAGCATCATATCGGTTTTCCTGTTCCTGCTCCTGTGCTCAGGAGTGCAGGCCCGCACCATCACCGTGATACAGGATGGGACGGGGGATTTTGTGGAGATCCAGCCGGCGCTAGATGCCGTGGCTTCTGGGGACACCCTTCTCATCGGTCCGGGCCACTTCACGAAATTGATCCCTTCCTATATCCCCGGATATGCCTGGGACGTGGATGTGTGTGCCTATGTTCATGTACCAACCTTGACGATCATTGGAGCCGGGGTGGGTCAGACTGTGTTAGGTCCGGAGGTGTATCCTGGGGGGGGGACAACCTTTTCCCCCAAGTGTCTGGTGTGGCTTGCGGGAAGTGAACGCCACATCCAGGGGATCACATTCAGAAATTGCTATGAGGGGATTCATGTGACCAACGGGCCAGTTTATGTTGAGGATTGTGAGTTTTTAGGAAATGCCGGGTACGGCATCATTTGGCAG
This sequence comes from Candidatus Krumholzibacteriia bacterium, assembly GCA_024763215.1. Classification (GTDB taxonomy): domain Bacteria; phylum Krumholzibacteriota; class Krumholzibacteriia; order LZORAL124-64-63; family LZORAL124-64-63; genus JAHJTW01. Next base: position 3,264 of record JANTFX010000024.1, read on the forward strand.
ACGGCTGATTCTGGAGGGCGGATTCGTCATTGCTTATTTAGAGCTGAGTCTTTCGATGCTGCTGGAATTGAAATTTTGGGATCGGGGTCCAATTTGATTGTCGAGAATTGTGTGTTTGTTGGAGTAGGCTCCTATATTAAGCAAATTGATAATATTAGCTTTATTGATTGTGAGGTTAAGGATACAAGTTTTGCCGTTCAGTTCTCCGCTGGTGCGCAAGGGGAAATATATGGCACAAACATTCACGACTGCTCCATATTTGGCCTGGAGATCTTGGGCTTTGGTACAAATGTGAATATTCACGATTCGTATATTGCAGGCGATGGTTGTGCTGTTATTGACAGAAATGAAGCAACGTTTTCTGCAGATAATTCGGAGTTGCAGGGTGGGTTTAACAGCCAGATTGCTTATAACGGTGTCGTCTGGTTTTCCAATTCTGGCCCCGCAGTTGTCCATAATTGCGACCTGATCACGCATGGCCCTTTGGCTATCAATGTTTATTTTCAATATGTTGGTTATGGCCAGATTGTCCATGATTTTACCCGGAATTATTGGGGTACATCCGATGCTGGTCAGGTAGCGGAATGGATCTGGGACGGGAACGATGATCCGAGCCTTGCCGCCACAGTGCTATATATGCCCATGTTCGGGGGATCTGTAGGCACCGAGGTGAAATCCTTTGGGAGTGTGAAGGCGCTTTTCAGGTAACGGCGGCCAGAGGTCGGTTAGCGGTCAGAAATCGTATTTGACGCTAAACGATCTCCCTCGCCCATGGCCGCCGGTTACGCAGGGATTTTGGATATTGTTCGATTTCAGGGCAAAATTGCCCTGAACCATGCCTTTTCATCAAATGGATCCCGCGTTTGCTGATGGAGATGTTTTCAGCGGTAAAGGCTCTTGACGGAGCCCCAGGACGTCCGGTCGTTGGGAAGGGCGCCGCATGCATATTTCCTGGGGGTATTCAGGGGAAAGATCGCGCAATTGCCGTTAATGGTAAAATCGACGGGGCCGACATCCGGATATCGTGACAGGGGAACCAGGATCTGGCCGGGATCGGCGACATACAGGGGAGCCGGATCGGTGAGGCTGGACGGTGAGGAGGCCGTCAAGGTGAAGTTCAACACCCCATCATCGAGGACGAAAACATCAATGGTGCCCAGCAGAACATTGTCCGATGCGGTCAGCGGAGATTCGAACATGAGGGAAATGTCGACGAAACCAGGTTCGTCGGTATTCCACATCAGGTCGGCGGAGGGGCCCACGGGGAATTCAGGCATCAGGGCGGTGTTGGTGCGGCCGGTGATCTGCAGACCGAATTCCAGGCCGCTGATGAAGGGGTAGGAGGGGCAACCCAGGTAGACTCCCATGGTGGCATGGTCGAGGAGATGGACCATTTCACAATTCACATAGGGCAAGACGGGATCGCCAAGGTAGAGGATATCCTCGAAGTACTGATCCTGCGCCGCGGCGGGCAACGTAAACAGCAATACGGCCAATAGCACCACGCTCAGGGTTTTCATGACGCCCCCTTTGAAACGTGCTTGTCATTTTGATCTGATTGTAGACAAATCGGGATCGGCGGTCAATGATCCGCAGAGCGAAAACAGGGATCAACCCGGAGGTTCACCACATGCGCGAAATCATCCACACCGACGCCGCGCCCGCGGCCATCGGCCCCTACAGCCAGGCCAACATGGCCGGCGGCTTCCTCTTCACAGCCGGGCAGATCGCCCTGGATCCGGCGACCATGGAGATCGTCGGCGACGATGCGGCCGCGCAGGCCCGCCGGGCCCTGGTCAACGCCAAGGCCGTGGTCGAGGCCGGGGGTCTGACCCTCGGCGACGTGGTCAAGGTGACCATGTTCATTCGCGACATGGCCCAGTTCGGCAACATCAACGCCGTGTACCAGGAGTTCTTTCCCGACCGTCCGCCCGCCCGCAGCGTGGTCGAGGTCTCGCGCCTGCCCAAAGATGTGCTGGTGGAAATCGAGATGATTGCGTATGGTTCCTGAGATCCAAAGCGCCGGTTGACTGATTGCGGGAATGAGTGTCGTCTGGTGACGGCCGGGGACTTCAAATCCTTCTGTCGGGCGCGTCATACCGTCCGAGGTGGGTTCGATTCCCACACATTCCCGCCATTTTTTCCTTGATCCCACCCGTGCGAAGGGCCCGCCCATGCGCATCCGCGTCATCGCCAACCCCATCGCCGGCCCCCCGCGGGGGCGGCTCAGCGGGGAGCAGGCGGCCGAGCTGCTGACGGCCCGCGGAGCCGAGGTCACGGTGGAGACCACCCGGGCACCAGGCCATGCCACGGACCTGGCCGCCGCAGCGGCCGGGACGGTGGACGTGGTGGTGGCCGTCGGCGGTGACGGCACGGTCATGGAAACGGCCTCGGGCCTGGTGGGAACCGGGTGCCCCCTGGCGGTGTTGCCCGCCGGCAGCGGCAACGACTTCGCCACGGCCAACGGCGTCGGCACCCTCGCCGCAGGCATCGAGAGCATCTTCGCCGGCCGGAGGTGCGAACTCGACGTGGGCACGCTGGACGGCGATCTGTTCTTCAACAGCGTGGGGTTGCTGGGCAGCGGGCTGGTATCGGGCACGGCCAACCGCATGCGGCGCTGGCTGGGCCGCAACCGCTACGTGCTGGCCGGCGCCTATCATGTGGTGGCCTTCAAGGGCCAGCGTCTGCGGTGGCTGGCCCCCGGCGGCGACGAGGCCGTCATCGACGACATCTTCATGCTGGTGGAAGTGTGCAACGGCCCGTTGACCGGCGGCGGGTTCCGTTTCGCCCCCGACGCGAGTTTCGACGACGGGCTGCTGGACATCTTCCTGTTCCGGAAGGTGGGGGCGCTCGCGGGGCTGCGGCTGTTGCCCCGGGCAGCGTCGGGCCGCATCATCGGGCATACCGCCGCCTCGGTGGTGCGCGCCGCGGACATGCGCTTCACGAGCGAACAGCCGGTGGCCTACCACCGGGACGGAGAACCGGGGGTCCTGGCGGCCGGGACCCATCATATCGGTATCCTGGAAGAGAAGCTCCTGTTTTGCCGGCCGGCTTGATGCGCAGAGGAGGCGCGGTCATGAGGATCCTGTTGATGGCCGCCGTGGCATGGATGATGGTGGCCGGCAACGTGCAGGCCACGCCCACCGCCGGCGCCGATTCGACGCGGACGGCGCCGGCTACCGCCGCTCCCGATTCGGTGGACATCTGGGATACCGGGGTCAGCCCCACCGCGGCCGTGTTGATGAGCCCGGTCTTTCCCGGTTGGGGGCAGCTCTACACCCGCAACAGCTGGCGGGCCGCCCTGGCCTTCGGGGCCGAGATGTACTTCTGGACCAACCTCATCACCCGGGACCAGCGGGCCCGCCGGGAACGGCAGTTCGCCGACACTTTCGAGGACGGTTCGACCAACGACACCTACTACCTGGCCGTGGCGGAAGAGGACTGGAAGCAGATGCGGGATTTCGCCTGGTGGTCCGGAGGCGCCCTGTTGATCCTGGCCCTGGACGCCTACGTCGGCGCCCATCTGTTCAACTTCGACCGGGATCCCATACCGGTGCCCGACCACTGGCAGGACGTGTTCGGCGCCGCGGGGTCAGGCCCCGCCGCGGGGAGCCCGGGGCCCCAGGTCACCCTTTTCCAGTGGCGAACCACCTTCTGAACCCTATCTTTCAGGTCTGTCAATACCGATCCCTAGCCCGGAGTTGATCCGAATCCATGGCCATCGACCTGCAGCAGATGCGGAACTTCTGCATCATCGCCCACATCGACCACGGCAAGAGCACGCTGGCGGACCGGCTGCTCGAGCAGACGGGCACGGTCATGGGCAAGGATCTGCAGGCCCAGGTGCTCGATTCCATGGACCTGGAGCGCGAGCGCGGCATCACCATCAAGAGCCACCCCATCCGCATGATGTACGATGGTGCGGACGGTCGGCATTACATGCTCAACCTCATCGACACCCCGGGCCACGTGGATTTCCACTACGAGGTCAGCCGCAGCCTGGCCGCCTGCGAGGGCGCGTTGCTGGTGGTCGACGCGGTGCAGGGGGTCCAGGCCCAGACCATCAACAACCTCTACCTGGCCCTCGAACACGACCTGGCCATCATCCCGGTGATCAACAAGATCGACTTGCCGGCCGCCCGCCCCGACTTCGTGGCCGAGCAGTTCATCGACCTGATCGGGTGCGACCCCGACGAGATCCTCATGGTCAGCGCCAAGACCGGCCAGGGGGTGCCCGAGCTGCTGGAAGCCATCGTGGCACAGGTGCCGCCGCCGCAGGGGGACCCTGAAGCGGTGCCCCAGGGGCTGATCTTCGACTCGATCTTCGACCCCTACGTGGGGGCGGTGGCCTACGTGCGCATGTTCCAGGGCACCATCTGCAAGGGCGACCGCATCCGCCTGTTCGGGCACGACCAGCAGTTCGAGGTCGGCGAGATCGGCTGGTTCCGCCTGGCGCGCATGGCCGAGAAATCCCTCTCGGCGGGCGAGGTGGGCTACATCGCCACCGGGGCCAAGGACGTGCGTACGGTGCGGGTCGGCGATACCGTGACCCTCGTGGATCGGCCCTGCAGCGAGCCCCTGCCCGGATACACCGTGGTCAAGCCCATGGTGTTCTCGGGCCTGTACCCGGTGGACAACGACCAGTACGACGGCCTGCTGGAGGCGCTGCAGAAGCTGCAGCTCAACGACGCGTCCTTGACCTGGGAGAAGGAGACCAGCGCCGCCCTGGGTTTCGGATTCCGCTGCGGGTTCCTCGGCCTGCTGCACATGGAGATCATCCAGGAGCGGCTCGAACGCGAGTACGACCTGAACCTCATCGCCACCCTGCCCAACGTGGAGTACGAATTGCTGCTCAAGACCGGCGAGACGGTGCTGGTCGAGAACCCCGCCCTGCTGCCGGACGAGCGGGAGATCCAGGAGATCCGCGAGCCCATCGTGCTGGCCGAGGTCATCACCCCCAAGGAGTTCGTGGGGCCGGTGATCCAGATCTCCCTGGAAAGGCGCGGCGTGCAGCGCAAGATGGAGTACCTGGACATCGAACGGGTGAAGCTCGATTTCGATATTCCCCTGAGCGAGCTGGTGGTCGATTATTACGACAAGCTGAAGTCGGTGACCAAGGGCTACGCGTCGCTGGATTACGAGTACGACCGGCACCAGGTGGACGATCTGGTGCGCCTGAACATCCTGATCAACGGGGACGAGGTCGATGCCCTGACCTGCATCGTCCACCGGGAGAACGCCTACAGCTGGGGCCTGAAGCTGTGCCAGAAGCTCAAGGAGCTGATCCCCAGGCAGATGTACGCCGTGGCCATCCAGGCGGCCGTCGGCACGCGCGTGCTGGCCCGCACCACCGTCAAGCCCTACCGCAAGAACGTGACGGCCAAGTGCTACGGCGGGGACATCACCCGCAAGCGGAAGCTGCTGGAGAAGCAGAAAGAGGGCAAGAAGCGCATGAAGCAGGTCGGTTCGGTGGAGATACCCCAGGAAGCCTTCCTGGCCGTTTTGAAGGTTGAACGTTAGGGCCCGCTACGGCCCCCCGGGAGAGAAGATGAGCAAGAAGCAAGGTAAGCAGCAGGACCAGGAGGTCCAGAGCGGGCAGATCGACAGGAAAAAAGACAAGCCCCCCGTGAGGAAGCAGAACGTGTTCGTGGAATACGCCAAGGCCATCATCACCGCCCTGCTGATCGCCATGTTCCTGAGGCAGTTCTTTTTCCAGGCCTTCCGGATCCCCACCGGTTCCATGCTGGAGACGCTGCAGATCGGGGATTTCCTGTTCGTGAACAAGTTCCTGTACGGCGCCAAGACCCCCGACCGCATCCGCATCCCGCTGCTGAACGTGACCCTGGCCGAGGATCTGCCGGTGCTGAAGCTGCCCGCCTTGCGGCAACCGCGCCAGGGGGACATCATCGTCTTCGAGTACCCCCGGGACCGCAACCTGGACTACATCAAGCGCTGCGTGGCCGTGGCCGGGGATACGGTGGAGGTGCGCGAGGGCGTCCTCTACGTCAACGGGCAGATCTACGAGTCCAACTTCGCCGACCGGGACGGCGACCATTCCTGCATCCCGGACTGGCGGACGGGGGACAACTGCCCGCTGCCCCACACCAAGCACGATCAGAGCGCGTACCTGCGCAACCCCCGCAACCAGAAATGGCCCTGGGAGGGCATGCCAAAACCCTACGTGGTGCCCGAGGGGCACATCTTCATGATGGGGGACAACCGCTACAACAGCCTGGACAGCAGGTACTGGGGCCCCCTGGACGTGAACCTCATCAAGGGCAAGGCGATATTCCTGTACTGGTCCTGGGACAATGAGCGGCACCTGCCGCGGCTCAGCCGCATCGGGGACCTGATCCGTTGACCAGGATCCGTCAGCGTGGACCCGCCGCCGGCCGTGAGCGGGCGGCGGGTCTCTACATCCACGTGCCTTTCTGTGCCTCCATCTGTTCGTACTGCCACTTCGCGCGCACCGCTGAGCACGATGCCGGCCTGCGCCGCCGGTATGTCCGGGCGGTGGTCCAGGAGCTGGAGCTCCGGCGCCGGGCCTGCCCCAGCCTGGGCAGTCCGGGACGCCGGCTGGCCACCTGCTACCTCGGTGGGGGGACCCCTTCGGTGCTGGAGCCGGACCTCATGACCGAGCTCCTGGCCGGCACCCTGGGTGCCTTGCCCCGGACCGGGGATATCGAGGTGACGGCCGAAGCGAACCCCGAATCCCTGACCACGGACCTGGCCCGCAGCTGGCGGTCAGCGGGCATCAACCGCGTTTCGGTGGGCATCCAGAGCCTCGATGACCGGGTTTTGCGGTTGCTCGGGCGCTCCTGTGACGCGGGGACCGCCCGCCGGGCCCTGCAGACCGCCTGCCGGGAATTTCCGCGCGTGGCGGCCGACTGGATCCTGGGGCCGGGGATGACGCGCGGCCGCCTGCTGGCCGAGCTGACCGAGGCGGTGGATCTGGGTGTGGAGCATTTCTCGCTGTACCTGCTGGAAATCCATCCCGGCACCGGCATGCAGCAGGCCGTGGCGGCCGGCAGGGTGGTCCTGCCCCCGGACAGCGAGCAGGAAGCGTTGTATCTGGCTGCGCGGGAACATCTTGAGTCTTTTGGTGTTCACCAGTACGAGGTCGCCAATTTCGCCCGCGAGGGGGCGGAATCCCGGCACAACCGCAACTACTGGCGGCGCATGCCCTATCTGGGATTGGGGCCGGGAGCCCACGGTTTCTACGGCAAATTGCGCTACGCCAACCCGGGGCTCCTGCAACCGTACCTGCGGTCCCTGGCCGCAGGCGAATTGCCGGCGGCGACCCTGGACCCTCTGGATCTGCGCGCCCGGAGGCTGGAGCGGGTCATCCTGGCCCTGCGCACCGTGCAGGGGGTTCCGGTGGCCTGGTTGCCGGCCGGATTCGATCCCGGCCCCGGTCGTGACCAGGGCTTGTGGCGGCTGGCGGACGGCCGCTTGCAGCTGACCGGGCGCGGCTTTCTGCGCATCGACACCATCGAGGAATTCCTGGCCGGCATGGTGGAGCGCGCCCGGTGTGGTTGACACCCTGAAACGCCCTTGATTACCTTGGGCGACATTCCGGAGGTGTGTTCTGTGGTTGGCAGGGATCGGCAGGGTGGCAAGAGGCTGGATGCGAGGTCCAAGGAGATCCTCGAGGCGGTCGTGCGCCTGCATTCGGAGACCGGCCGGCCCGTCAGCTCATCCCTGGTGGCCCGTTTCCTGCCGACGGCCCCGTCGCCGGCCACCATCCGGGCGGTGATGAAGCGGCTGGAGCAGGCCGGCTTCCTGGAGCAGCCCCACACCTCGGCGGGCCGTCTTCCCACCGACGCGGGCTACCGGGTGTACGTGGACGGATTGAGGGCGGCGTGGGCCCTGCGCCGCTTCGATGTCCCGGCCGAGATGCTCGCCGCCGCCCGCGAGGCCGCCCCGGCCACGGGGGGCCAGGATCGCATCAAGGATCTGGCGCGGCTGCTGAGCCTGCTGACCCGGAACATCAGCATCGTCGTGGGGCCGTCCCTGGATGATGTGGCGGTGGTGCGCCTGGAATCCTACCCGCGCACCTCGCGCAAGGTGATGATGGTGCTGATCCTGGACAACGGCCAGGTCCAGACGCGGCTGGTGGATCTGGACGCGGACTACCCCGCGCAGGTCGTCTCCGAGGCCGCGGCCATCCTGAGCGAGCGCTTCGGCGGCCGCCGCGTGGGCGAGCTGCGCGGCAGCAAGCAGCCCGTGGTGGACCTGATGCGGACGCCGGTTTCCCGCTGCGCCTCCGTGCTGGGCCGTGAGGGCGTCGGCATGTTGCATGACCTGGAGGACGCGGTGGTGGAGATGGACGGGGTGGCGCGCATGCTGGAAGAGCCCGAATTCCAGGACACCAGGCCGCTGAAAGCGCTGATCCGTTTTCTGGAATCGCCGCGCGACATCCGGACCTCGCTCGACCGGATGTACCACCACCGGGACCGGGAACCCTTCGGGGTCTGGATCGGCGCGGAGAATCCCCTGGGCAGCCTCCGGAACTTCTCGGTGGTCACCGGCGAGATCGCCCTCGCCGAAGGGCAGGGGCTGCTGGCGGTGCTGGGCCCCCGCAGGTTGCCCTACCAGCGCACTTTCCAGGGCATGGAGATCCTGCGCCGTTTCAGCGGCCGGGATCCCGGCAGGGCCGTCAACTGATCCGTAAGCGGGCCCCGTTTGCTGCGGGCCCGTCCTAGCCGAACCAGACCATAATTCCGAGGTAGCAGAACATGACCAGATCGTCACGAGGGAAGAAGAGCAAGCGAGCCAACAGCGACAGCCAGCCGGGACCGGAGACAGGTACCGGCGATGCCGCCGCCGAGCAGGTCCCGACCGGGGAATCCGCAGACGCCGGCGCTGAGGCATCCCCCGCGCCGTCCGCGGACCAGGATGCCGCGGCGCAGACCGATGACGGCCGTCAGGACGTCCCGCAGGAGGCTGACCCGCTGGAGGCCATGCGCGCCGAGCGCGACGCCTTCCAGGAGAAGTGGTTGCGGGCGGTTGCGGAGATGGACAACCTGCGCAAGCGGACCCGCAGGGAACTGGTCGATTCGCGGCGCCATGCGCAGGCCGATATCCTGCGGCCGATCCTGGGGGTCATGGACAACTTCGAACGGGCCTTGCAGTCCCTGCACGAGAACAGGGAGAATGGGGACCTGGAGAAATTCCTCGAGGGGGTGGACATGATCTTCCAGAACTTCCAGGGCGTGCTCAGGGATCTGGGCGTGGTGCCCATGGAGGCGATGGACCAGGAATTCGACCCGGTCTTTCACGAGGCCGTGGGGCAGCTGCCCCGCGAGGGTGTCGAACCGGGCAAGGTGATCGAGATCGTGCAGAGCGGCTTCATGTTCCAGGACCAGGTGTTGCGCCCGGCCCGTGTCATCATCTCAGCGTGACGGGGGCGATATGACTACCAAGCGGGATTACTACGAGATACTGGGTGTGGAGCGCGATGCGGACGCGGGGCAGATCAAGCGGGCCTACCGCAAGAAGGCGATCCAGTTCCATCCCGACAAGAATCCGGACGACCCCACGGCCGCGGAGAAGTTCCGCGAGGCCACCGAGGCCTACGAGGTGCTCAAGGACCCCCAGAAGCGGGCGGAGTACGACCGCTTCGGCCATGCCGGCCCGGGCGGCGGTTTCGGGGCCGGGGGCGGCGGGTTCCAGGGCGTGGACATCGATCTGAACGATGCCCTGGAATCGTTCCTGCGCAACTTCGGCATGGGCGGAGGTGGCGGCGGCTTCGGCGACCTGTTCGGGGGGCGCGGCGAGGCCCGCGGCGGCCAGCGGCGTGGACGGGATCTGCAGCTCAACCTGAAGGTCACCCTGCGTGAGGCGGCCCACGGCGCCCGCAAGACGGTGAAGATCAGCAAGCAGGTGGCCTGCCCCGATTGCCAGGGCAGCGGCGCGGCCCCCGGCTCGACCCCCCAGACCTGCCCCCAGTGCCGGGGCAAGGGGCGGGTGCGCCAGGTGCGGCAGTCCCTGCTGGGCCAGATGGTGACCGAGGGCGTGTGCCCGCGGTGCCAGGGCCGGGGCCAGCTGGTGAGCAACCCCTGCAAATCCTGCCGCGGCACCGGCACCGTGCGTGGCGAGGAGACCATCGAGATCAAGGTTCCGGCTGGGGTGAGCACGGGCAACTACATGGAACTGCAGGGCAAGGGCGACGCGGGGCCCAACGGGGCGCCGGCCGGCGACCTGCGGGTCATGTTCGAGGTGACCGGCGACGATCTGTTCGAGCGCCACGGCGACGACCTGCTCATCGATGTGCCCGTCTCGCCGGTGGATCTCATGCTGGGCACCAAGGTCCAGGTGCCGACCCTCGGCGGCAAGGTGGCCTTGAAGATCCCGGCCGGCACCCAGAGCCACAAGGTGTTCCGCATGCGGGGCAAGGGCATGCCGCATGTCAACCGGCCCGGCGCGGGGGACCAGCTGGTCAGGATCCTGGCCTGGACCCCGCAGAAGCTGGACAAGGATCTCAAGCGGCGCCTGGAAGAGATCCGCGACGACCTGAGGCCCCTGGTTCCCGAGCCCGGAACCCACCTGTACGATTGAGCGGGAGCACGTGAGGCAATTCCTGGTATCACCACCGGGCGGCGGTCCGGCGGCCGTGGGGCAGAGCCTGCCCCTGGCGCCGGATGAAGCCCGTCATCTGAAGACCGTCCTGCGGACCGAACCCGACCGGATCCTGGATCTGACGGACGGCCGCGGTTTCCGCTATACGGGCCGGCTGTCCCTGGCGCCGGGGGCGGCGCCGCAGGTGGAAATCCTCTCCTGCGGTCAGGATGACCGGGAAGCCCGCCCCCCCTTGCTGGTGCTGGCGTTGGCCGTGGTCAAGGGCCGGCGCTTCGAGTGGGCCCTGGAAAAAGCCTGCGAACTGGGCGCGCACCGGATCATCCCCTTGCAGACGGCCTTCACCGTGATCAAACCGGGCGAGCACAAGCAGGAACGCTGGCGGACCATCCTGGCCTCCGCGCTGAAACAGAGCGGCCGGTGCCTGTTGCCCGAGCTGACCCGGCCCATGCCCCTGGCCGCCGCCCTGGCCGCCATGTCCGGCCGCATCACCTACGGGGCGTCACCGGGAGCCGAACGGGAGCGTTCCCGCGCACAGGATCCAAGATCGTCCGGGGTTCAGGCGGGGGGGCTTATCCCCGAGCTGGCTGTCTGCATCGGCCCGGAGGGAGGGTGGTCGGGCGAAGAGCTGGATCTGCTGTCCCGCTCGGGCGCCGAGCCTCTGCTCCTGGGACCGCACGTGCTGCGCACCGAAACCGCGGCGGTCGCCGGCATGGTCGTCCTGCAGCAATGGCGGCGGCAAATCCTGGCCGGCGGCACTGTGCCGGGTGACGGCTCTTGACACCCCGGGGCCGCTGGTATTTCATGCAACAAGGTTCGGATCGGGCCACGGATCAGGGTCCGGGGAAAGGATGAATGATATGGCTGCCAGTGAACTGGCCGGCAGGCTCAAGGGCGAGGTCGTCGCCGCCATGAAGGCCAAGGACAAGGAGCGCCTGGGCGTGCTGCGCATGCTGCAGGCGGCGGTCAAGCAGGTCGAGGTCGACGAGCGGCGCGAGCTGGACGACCAGGATGTCGTGAAGGTCCTCGGTTCGTATGCCCGGAAGGTCAAGGATCAGATCAAGAGCTACGGCGAGGGCGGCCGCACCGAGCTGAAGGAAGCGGCGGAGGCCGAGCTGGCCATCGTGAGCGAGTTCCTGCCGGCCGAGCTGGACGACGGCGAGCTCGAGAAACTGGTGCGCGAGGCCGTGGCAGAATCCGGCGCCGCCGGGATGCGGGACATGGGCAAGGTGATGAAGGCGGTGCTGCCCAAGGTGGCCGGCCGGGCCGACGGCGGCCGGGTCAGCGCCCTGGTCAAACAGGTCCTGGCGGGATGACCATGCCTGCCACCCTCCTGATCCCCATCCCCTTCATCGTGGTGCTGGCCCTGGTCGGATTGCGCGACGGGGTCGTCAAGCGCGTGGTGGAGATCATCGGGGTCATCGCCACGGTGATCCTGACCGCCCGGTTCGCCGCTGCCGTCCAGCCCTGGGTCATGGACAGGACCGGCGCCGCGGAGGAGCCCGCCCTGCTGATCACCTGGGCGCTGCTCTTCCTGGCCGGCCTGATCCTCAGCCGCCTGGTGGCGGTCCTGCTGAGCAAGCTGATCCACCTGACGATCCTGGGCTGGCTCGACCGGTTGGGCGGCGCGGTCCTGGGAGCGGCCATCGGCGTCCTGCTGTCCAGCGCGGTGGTCCTGTTGCTGAGCCAGTTGCCCGGCGGCGGCGACATCCAGCGGGACTACCAGGCCAGCGGCTTCGGCCGCTTCATCTACGGGGCCGCTCCGAGCGTCTACCAGGGCGCGCGCGGCCTGTGGGGCGAGCAGGCGGACCGCACCTGGTCCCGGGTCATGGACGAGGCGCGGGATTCGGCCGCCGCAGCCAAGGACAAGGTCCAGGACGAGGCCAAGGAGAAGCTGGAAGCGTCCAAGGACAAGCTGGAAGAGGCGGCCGGTAAGGGCCTGACCCCCTGATGATCCTCCCATGATCCCCCTGCTGGAAAAGCTGCATACCCTGCGTGGGCGTGCCCGGCCCCTGGTGGGCGAGCGCTCCTTGCGGTTGCTGGAATGGCCGGCGGTGGCCGGCCAGGTGGCCGCCTTCTGCCGCAGCGGCCTGGCCGCGGAGGCGGTGCGGTCCCGCGTGCCGTCCGCCGATCAGGATGAGGTCGCCTTGCGCCATGACCTTGCCGACGAGGTCAAGACCCTGCTCGCGCGCACCGGGGGTCTGCCCCTGGTCAACGTCGACGGGGGTTGGGCATCGCTGCACCGCGGCACGCCGCTGCGGCTGGACGGTGCGGACCTGGTGCGGATCGGGGCGCTGGCCGCGGACCTGGACGTGTGGCGGGACTACCTGGCCGCCCATCGCGCCGAGTGCCCCCTGTGGGGCGACGCGGCGGTGAGCACCGCTTCCTTGGGCGGGCTGGCCGGCACCCTGCGGCGGTCCCTGGAACCGGACGGCCGCGTCGCCGACGCGGCGAGCGGTCGTCTGGCCGGCTTGCGGCACCGGGCCCAGGAGGGCGAGCGGGCGGTGCGCCGGGAAGTGGCGGCGGTCATGTCGCGTGCCCGCGGAGCCGGCTGGACCACCGGCGACGAGGTGACCCTGCGCGGGGATCGGTTCTGCGTCCCCTTGCGGTCCGGGGACCGCACCCGCCTGCCCGGGATCGTCCACGACCGGTCGGCCACCGGCGCCACCTTGTTCGTCGAGCCGGCCCAGGTGGTCAGCCGCGCCAACGCCCTGGTGGAGACCCGGCTGGAGATCGCGGCCGAGGAGGCGCGGATCCTCCTGGAACTCAACCGCGCCGTGGAAGCGGCGGCGCCGACCCTGCAGGCGGGCATGGCGCTGATGCTGCTGGCCGACGAGATCGCCGCGGCGATCAGGTGGAGCGTGGCCGTGGGCGGGCACCGACCGGTGCTGGATCCAGATGGCCGGCTGCGGATCAGCGGCGGCCGCCACCCCCTGTTGCTGGCCGCCCTGGGGCGTGCGGGGGATGAAGCCGACCCGGACACCGCCTCCGAGGCCGTTCTGGCCGCGGGCAGGGGCAAGGTGGTGGCGCTGGATCTGGATCTGGCCCCCCGGCAACGGGCCCTGGTCATCAGCGGCCCCAACGCGGGCGGCAAATCCGTGGCCCTGAAGACCGTGGGGGTGTTCTGCCTGCTGGCCTGGTGCGGCTGGGATGTGCCCGCCTCAGGCGATACGATCCTGCCGGCGGTGACCAGGGTGCTGGCCGATCTGGGGGACGACCAGTCCATCAGCGAAGCCCTGAGCAGTTTCTCGGCGCACCTGGGCCACCTGAAGCGCTTTCTGGATCTCGCGGATGAGAAGACCCTGATCCTGTGCGACGAGATCGGCAGCGGGACCGACCCCCAGGAGGGCACGGCGTTGGCCTTTGCCGTCCTGGCCAGGCTCGTGGACAAGGGGGCCCGCGTGCTGGCCTCGACCCACTACGGGTTGCTCAAGGCGGCGGTGCACGATCACCCCCTGATGGTCAATGCGGCCATGGCCTACCACGAGCAGGATCTGCGGCCGTTGTTCACCCTGCGGGTGGGGGACCCCGGCACCAGCCACGCTTTCGATATCGCCGCCCGCATGGGCCTGCCCGGCGACCTGCTCGACCAGGCCCGGGCCATGGCCGGCATCGAGCGCATCCAGGTGGAAAAGCTGCTGGCGGATCTGGACCGCCGGGCCCGCCAGCTGCAGGAGACGCGGCAGGGTCTGGAACAGGAACGGGCCCGGCTCGCGGTGGTGAACGCCGAGCTGGAGAGGCGGTTGTCGAGGATCGGCAAGGAGCGCCGGGAGATCCTCGCCGCCACACGCGCCGAACAGGAGAAATTGGCCCACGAGGGCCGCCGGGTCATCGAGAATGCCGTCAGGGCCATCAAATCTTCCGGGGCGGACAAGGCCGTGGTCCGGTCGGCCCGCGACCGGGTGGCGCATCTCGCGCGCCAAAGCGGCGACGGCGTTCCGGATGAGGAGCATCCCGGGCGGCCCATCTGCGTGGGGCAACGTGTGCGCATCCCCCATCTGAACCTCATCGGCAAGGTGGTGGAAGTCCGCGGCAAGAAGGTCGTGGCCGTGGCCGACAGCCTGCGCCTGACCCTGGGCATGGACGGGGTCGTGCCTCTGGAGGACCAGTCTCCCGCCGGGGAAAATGACGGCGAAGCGCGGGGGGGGTGGTCCTGGCAGAGGGAGGTCTCGGCGGTGCCTCCGGAAATCGATCTGCGGGGGCTGCAGGGGGCCGAGGCCTGGGAACTTCTGGACCGGCTCATCGACCGCGCCATCCCGGCAGGGCTGGAGGTCCTGAACGTGATCCACGGCTTCGGCACCGGCCGGTTGCGGGACCATCTGCACGCCAAGCTGCGGCAGGATCCCCGGGTGGACTCGGTCGCCGAAGCGGGCCCGGGAAGGGGCGGCGGCGGCGCAACCCTGGTTTATCTGGCCGAATCCTGAATTCAGACAAGAAGTTAGCCTGTGCCCGACAGATCTTTGATGGATTCCAACCTGGATTGTGTTATAATTATATGTCAGTTATGGGCCCGGCTGTGGTCCATGGGAAGCTCCCATCAACCTCACAGGTGAATCATGAAGAAATCCTCCCGCGTTCTTCTTGTGGCGGCCCTGGTGCTGACGTTCTGCTGGGCCCTGGTCGCCCTGGCCGACGCCCCGGCCGGTTATTACGATTCCGTGGATCTGAGCAGCAAGGCCACTTGTCGGGCGACCCTGCATGCCCTCATCGACCACCATACCGTTTATCCGTACACATCCTCGTCGACCGATACCTGGGACATCCTCGAAAACGCCGACGAGGATCCCCTGAACAGCAACAACATCCTGGATGTCTACAAGAACACGTCCTACGTGAAATTCGGGGGCGGCGTGGGCCCCTACAACCGGGAACATACCTGGCCCAAGAGCTATGGTTTTCCCGATGATGGCTGGGTGCCCTATACCGATTGCCACCAGCTGTTCCTGTGCGATGCCTCGTACAATTCGTCACGCGGAAACAAACCCTATGACGACTGTTTTTCCGGCTGCACGAGCAAGCCCGCCGCCACTTACAACGGGGAAAGCGGCGAGAATCTGTACGATATCGACAGCTGGGAGACCTGGCAGGGGCGCAAGGGGGATGTGGCCAGGGCGCAGTTCTACGCGGATATCCGATATGAAGGTGATGCGGCCAACGAACCGGACCTGGTCCTGACCGACAACCAGTCCTTGATCCAGACCACCGAGGGCGGTGTCGCCTACATGGGGCTGGTTTCCACCTTGCTGGAATGGAGCCAGGATGATCCGGTCGATGCCAAGGAGATGCGCCGCAACGATGTCGTCTACTCCTACCAGGGCAACCGCAACCCCTTCATCGACCATCCCGAATGGGCCGAGTACCTGTTCGGCAGCGGCGTGATCTCGGGGGTGGGGGACCAGGCCCCGCAGGTGGCGGCCGTGGCCATCGACCGTATCGCGCCCAACCCCTTCAACCCCACCACGACGGTCGAGTATTCGGTGGGTAAGCCGGGCGCGGTGTACGTCAGGATCTATGACGTGACGGGCCGGGTGGTCAAGACCCTGGTCGACGGCGACCAGGCAGCCGCCCGCGATTACAGTGTCCGCTGGAACGGGAGGGATGATGGGGGCCGGACGGTTCCCAGCGCCACTTATTTCTGCCGCATCGAGACTGCCGACGGGGCGGCCACCCGGAAGCTTACCCTGTTGAAATAATCGATCTCGCCGTGGAACAAGCCCCGCTGGAGGCCACCGTGGAAACGCGGTGGCCTTTTCCTCGCTCGGGATCGAGCCAATTACATGAAAAATGAATCTCATTATTTGAATATTTTGGTTTACACCAGCGATCCCTCAACCCACTCTTACGCCTGATCCGG
The DNA here is from genome assembly GCA_024763215.1 of Candidatus Krumholzibacteriia bacterium. GTDB lineage: Bacteria > Krumholzibacteriota > Krumholzibacteriia > LZORAL124-64-63 > LZORAL124-64-63 > JAHJTW01. The sequence continues at coordinate 19,696 of JANTFX010000024.1, forward strand.
CCACCGGAGGATTTCAATCCGCATTCCGGTGGATCCCCTGACTCGACGAAAAGGAGATCGTTTTGAAGTGGTTCAAGTGCATGCTCTTGGTGGTCGTGATGCTCTCGACCTTCGCGGCCATCGCAGCCGCCGGCTGTGATGCCAATCCCGTGGATGTGACCATCAGTGGCCAAGCCCGTTACCGCCTGGAAATCGACGGCCGCAGCTTCGACGCAGCCGAGAACAACGACTGGATGCAGTACATGCGCACCCGCATCGGTTTCAGTGCCACCGCCAGCGCCAACGCCGGCGCGTTCATCCAGTTCCAGGATTCCCGGATCCTGGGCCTGAATCCCGGCACCCAGGCCTTCAACAACAACACCGGCAACTATGAGACCGGCGTCCATCAGGCCTACCTGTGGTACAAACCCTGCGACAAGGGCTGGGTCAAGGCCGGCCGCATGTCCGTGGGCCTGCACAACGAGCGTCTGGTCGGCAAGGTCGGTTGGAGCAACATCGGGCGCACCGAGGAAGGCGTGATGTTCGGCCGCAAATTGAGCGATGATGTGAACCTCACCGGCGCCGCCTTTCAGCTGCAGGAAAACAACCGGGACCAGCTCAATGATGATGAGACAATCGGTGATCGATACATCGATCCCATGTTCTACCTGCTGAACGTCGGTTTCGCCGAGCAGGGCTTCGATCTGTTCGGCTACCTGCTCAAGAACGAGGCGTTGAACAACTACAAGCTGTTCACCTTCGGCGCCTACAGCCACCGCACCTTCGCCGGCAGCTGGTTCTACGACTCCATGGTCGCCTTCCAGACTGGCAGCGATGACGACATGGATTACAGCGGCATGCTCATCAACGCCGAGATCGGTGACAGGTTCGACAACGGCCTGGCTCTCAGCGGCCTGATCGACTACACCACCGGCGACGATGCGAGCACCGCCGACGAGATCGAGACCTTCAACAACCTGCTCTACACCGGCCACAAGTGGAACGGTTACATGGATTACTTCGTGGGGGGGATCTCCGAGGGCTTGATGGACCTCGCGCTGCGGGTGAAGTACCCCCTGGAGAACGGCTGGACCCTCAAGGGCGACGTGCACAGCTTCTCCACCGCCGAGGACATGGCCAACGGCAAGAGCAGCCTGGGTACGGAATTCGACTTCGCGGTCAAGAAGACCGACGGCCCCTTCTCCATCGAGGGCGGCCTGGGGATCTTCTCGCCCAGCGACGACTGGATCGATGGTGGCGACACCGGTTCCTGGGGTTACCTGCAGAGCATGGTCAACTTCTAGCATTCCTCGCCTCGGGAAGACAGAGAACCCCCGGCGCCCGGCGCCGGGGGTTCTTTTGTCTCGAGGAGCAGAGGGGCTCAGGGTGAAAGCGCTGCCTGGACCGTATCGACGGCGTCGGCGAACTCGTCGGCCCTGGCGCCCAGGTATTCCCGCCGCAGATACTGGTGCATCTTCCGGTCGGGGTCGTGCTTGGCGATGGGCAACAGGAACTGGAATTCCTGGGGGCTGTCCAGGGCCAGGATGGAATGGCACAGGGTGCAGTCGTAGGGGATCGCTTGCCCCTGGTCGTCCACCATGTCCCGGTTGTGGCAGCGGAAGCAGCCCGCCTCGCCCTGATGGCCCAGGTGGGAGGGGTAGCTGTTCCACGTCACGTTCATGAAGGGGAAGATGTTCCGGGAGTAGATGTCCTGGAGAGCGGCCACCATGGCGTCCACCCGGCGCGTCATGCCCGCGGCCGCGCCGCCTCGGCGCAGGTAGTACCCCTGCACCCCGTCGGCGATCCCCTGCAGGCCGTCCCGCTTGGACGAACCGTAGTCGCCGAGCAGGGCCTTCAGGGCCACCTTGCGCGCGAAGGGCAAGGTGGTGTCGATGGCCCCGGATGCGAGGGCCCGGTTCACGGCCTCGCCCGGATCCTCGTAGATGTGGGTCGCCCGGTTATGGCAGTCCACGCAGTCCATGGTGCGGACCTCGATCTCCTTCTCCGGTGCCGTGACGGCGTCCTTGCGGTTGTGGTAACGATGAAAATCGTCTCCCTTGCGCACCTCGACCCAGTCCATCTCCATGCGACGCTCATCCCGCGCCTGATACCGGACCTCGTTGCTGGCGGCGATGTGCCAGTGGATGGTCCCGGATTCCTCGCCGCTGCCGGAGCCTATCTTCAGCGACAGCGTGGTGTGCGAGGGCGTCGAATGCTCGTCGGAGGCGAAACTGGTGTAGGTCTTGATGCGGTTGCCGTAGAACTTGTCGGGCCAGTGGCATTTCTCGCAGGTCTCCCGGGCCGGCCGCAACTGGTGCACCGGCGTGGGGATGGGCCTGTCGTACAGATCGAAGGTGGCCGAGACCACCTGCCACAGACCGTTGAGCTTGGCGTTGATCAAGGCCTCCGTGCCTTCGCCGACATGGCATTCCACGCACTTGACGCGGGCATGGGGGGAGTTCTGGTAGGCCACCCATTCGGGCTCCATGACCTGATGGCAGGCCGTGCCGCAGAACTTCGGCGAATCCATGAAGTGCAGCATGCGCGCGCCGCCCACGCCCAGAAACAGGATATTGATCACCGTCAGCAAGGCGAAGGTCGCCATCAGGGACGAACCGATGCGTTTGGCCCTGGTCATGTCGTCGGGGAATCGCTGGGTGAGCAGCTCGGAGGTCGAGCGGCCCGTGGCGCGGCGGTACTGCCACCACCCCAGAGGAACCAAGATCAGGCCGAGGATGAACAGGGCGGGCAGGGCCATGTAGCTGATGAGCCCGACGTAGGAATTCGTCAGGATCCCCGCGATCCGCAGCAGCTCGAAGAACACAAAGAGCAGGAAGGCGGAGGTCGTCAGCACGACCCCCACCGTTCCCGTCCAGTTGGTCGCAAGCCCGCGGATGAAGAGCTGGAATCGCTTCATCGCTTATCCCCTTACTTGGACTGGACCTGGTAGAAGTCATCGAACATCTCGGCCATCTTGCCCGACTTGATGTCCGCCTTGATGTCCGCGGTGGGGCGGTTCAGCCACTGGTGATACGGATCGGCCAGGACCTCGTCGATCAGCTTGTTCATCTCGGGGTTGTCGTAGGCCCGCAGCTCGGGGATGTACTTGAAGTAGAAATGCTGGGCCACGTCGTAGATGCCGTGCCACCAGGTGTAGTCCGGCCCCATCATCGAGGCGCCCATGCGCGCGCGCCGGCCCTCATGGTGCCAGATCTCCCACCAGGTCCAGTCGTAGTCGTTGGAGAAGGCGGCCTTGCCCTCGCCGAGCTTCAGCTCCTTGGCCTTCTTGTAGAGCTGCAGGCCCGGCTTGGCGAACTTCTCGTTGTACAGGTTGACGATGCCGTCGAACTGGGCGTAGTGGCCGTCCACGAAGCCCTGGCCGTGGCAGTTGGTGCAGACGTCCTGCATGTTCTTGCGCCTGGACTGCCAGTCGGGCTTGGTCTTCGATACGGGCGGCCGCAGGGTCCAGCTGATGCGCTGCCCGACATCGTGGGTGACCTGCTGGTTGGGTGTGGCCGACATGTGGCAGGTGGCGCAGGTGGGGGCCTCGTCGTAGTCCTGGCCCACGATCCACGGTTCGGAGTCCAGGTTCATCTCGTCCTTGTGGGTGTAGTAGGCGTTGCCGTGCTTGGATTCCTTGTAGATCTCTTCCTGCGGATGATCCGGCCCGAGGTGGCACTTGCCGCAGGATTCGGGCTGCCGGGCCTGCTTGACGCTGAAGGCGTGCCGGGTGTGGCAGGCGGTGCAGGAACCCTTGCTGCCGTCGGGATTGATGCGTCCGATGCCGCTGTTGGGCCAGCTGAGGCGGGACAGCTTGTTGGGGCTGTCGGGATCGATCTCCACCTTGCACCCGTGGCAGTTCTCGCAGCCGGCAACGGCCACCGGCGCCCCGCCGGCCGCATGGGCCAGGTAGGCGTCCTTGGATTCCAGGATTTCCCCGGCGGTGGCGTGGTATGACGCCATCACTTCCATGGTCTGTTTCTGGTGGCAGACGCCGCAGTCCTTGGGGGTGACCAGGGTGGCGATCAGGGCCCCCTCGTGCATGAAGGCGTCGGGCTCGCCCTTGGCTGCGTGGTGGCAGTCCAGGCAGGTCACGTTGTGCTTGGCGTGTTCACTCTTGTACCACTGGTTGTACAGTCCGTGTGATTTCTCCTTGTGGCAGGTCATGCACTTGCCGGCCACGCTTTCCTGGGCGGCGGTGGCCGCGCCCGCCAGCAGGCACATCAGGATGCAAGCGGTGATCAGGGATCGTTTCATCATCGGTCTCCTTGCTTGGACTCGTGGGACAGGCGAAACACTGGCTGGATTGTCGGGTTGTGTCCTGGGGCAAACAAACAAAAAATTTCCATGCGGAGGCCGGGGGCCATCCGCACCGGCAGCAGCCCCGGGAAAGTTCCACCGGTGGCGCGGGGCCGAATTCGGACGCAGGCCCTTGGGAGCGGGCAGAACGGACCTCGGGTATGGGGCTGATAACACCCATGTCCCGACTAGGGTTAAGGGATAAAGAGACCCACAAGTCCTGTTTTGGGTTGGGGGGATTCAGCCCAGTTATCGGATCACGGTTTTCAGGCCCTGATCTGCAATTTCCAACCATTTAGAGATGGGAAAAAATAACATGGCCACCCCGGGCAGGCCCCCCTTCAGCCTCTCGGCAGGGTTCCATGCTGGAAAAAATAGTTAAAATGTTGGAAATCAATATCATTACATTGAAATATATCTGGAAAAATTCCCCTGCCGACCTTGCGGGGGTCATGTTCATGATCCTATCATATAAAATCCGTATAGTTCGCCCTTAACGGAAAAAAACAGAAGGCCCGGGTCAATCGAACATGGCACCTGTTTTTTCGCCGGACATCATCGCCCGCGTCAAGGATGAGACCGACATCGTCGAGGTCGTGCGCCAGCATGTGGACCTCAAGGCTGCCGGGTCAGTGTACAAAGGGCTGTGCCCCTTCCACAAGGAAAAAACTCCCAGCTTCATCGTCACCCCCGCCCGGGGGCGCTATCACTGCTTCGGCTGTGGAGCCGGAGGCGATGTCATCTCGTTCGTGATGGCGGTCGAGGGCGTCACGTTCCCCGAGGCGGTGGAGATCCTGGCCCGCCCCCTGGACATCGATCTGTCGGACTGGCTCCGGGAGGACGAATCCGAAGGTGAGCGGCGCGCGTTCTACCGGGCCAACGCGGCCGCGGCCGAGATCTGGAAGCAGGCGCTGTGGGATGATGCGGCCGGCGGGCAGGCCCGCGCCTATCTGACCGGCCGGGGATTCGGCGAGAAAGTCCTGCGGGATCTGGACGTGGGCTGGGCCCCGGCCAGTTCCACGTGGCTGATGCGGCAACTCGCGGGCGCGGGGGTGGACAGGGAACTGGCGCTGCGGGCCGACCTGGTGCGCAACGGGAATCAGGGCGAGGGGTTTGCCTATTTCCGCAGCCGGATTATATTCCCCATCAAGACCATTTCCAGGCAGGTGACGGGATTCGGCGGCCGCGTCCTCGGCCAGGGTGAGCCGAAGTACCTGAACTCGGCCGACAGCCCATACTTCAGCAAAGGCAATCTTCTGTATGGTTTGGACTACTCCCGGATGGCCATCGCCCGGGAGAAGGCGGCCATCCTGGTCGAGGGGTACCTGGATCTGATCGCCTTGGTCCAGGCGGGATTCAACAACGTGGTGGCCACCTGCGGCACGGCCTTCACGGCCCAGCAGGCGCGGCTTGTCCGCCGCGGCGCGCCGGTGGTCTACCTCCTGTTCGACGGGGACAAGGCCGGCAGAAAGGCCGCGGTACGTTCGGCCGACATCGCCCTGCGCGAGGGGCTCGAGCCCAAGATCGCCACCCTTCCTGCCCGGCTGGATCCGGCGGACGTGGTGATGGACCGGGGGCGGGCCGGCATCGAGGAGGTCCTGTCCGGCGCTTCGGGATACGTGGGTTACCTGCAACAACTGGCCGCACCCCAGTGGGACGACCGGACGGTCAAGGAACGGGCCGTCAAGCAGATCCTGGCCACCGTGGCGGGGATTCCCGATGCCCTGCGCCGGGAGTACGTGCTGCAGGAAACGGCGGAGGTGTTCGGGCTGGGGATCGACCTGCTGCGTGCGATGGTGGGCGGGGAAACGTCCGGCAAGGCCCGGGCCGCGGTGGCCGCCGGGCGTGCGGGCTCCGACGCCCCGGCAGCCTCTGCCGCCGGAAGCGAATCCGGTTCTCCCGGCCCCTCCACGGAGGCGCCTCCGAGGGCCACCAGGGTCAAGCCCCTGGCCAGGATCAACACCGCGGCCATCGAGACGGATCTGTTCGCCCACGTGCTCATGGATCCCAGCGGGCGCGCCGCCGAGGTGTTCGCCGCCCGGCGGCAGGAGATCGACCTGGCCTCGCCCGCGGCCCGCACCCTGTCCGCGGAAATCGAAGCCTGGCTCGCGGAACGGTCCGCGGGGGGGGGCGAATCCCTGCGCGATTTCGTCCTCGGGCGCTGGAACCTGGTCGGGGACGACGCCTACCGAGCGTTCATCAGCCGCCTGCTGGATGAACCCGCCCGGCCGGCCGGCACCGATTTCGCCCGGATCGCCACCGATTGCCTCGCGCGCCTGCAACAGAATCGCAGAACACACTTGGACTGAACCATCCGGGGGTCGGATCAGAACATGGATAAAGAACAGTTCGAAGCCGTCATCGAGAAGATCCGCAAGCTGGCCACGGCCAAGGGTGGCTACATCCTTTACGGCGAGATCAACGATCTGCTGGCCGACGGCGTGGATGTGACGGCCATGGATCGGATCTACGAGAAACTGGGCGAGCTCCAGATCGACTACTACGACAGCGAGGAAGAGGCCCGGCAGAAGCTGTCCCGCCGCAAGAACAAGGAGAGGAAGAAGGCCGCAGCCGCGCGCAAGGTCGTCCGGACCAATGTCAAGTACGATGACCCGGTGCGCATGTATCTGCGGGAGATGGGGCGGGTGCCCCTGCTGACCCGCCAGGGGGAGGTGACCCTGGCCAAGCGGATGGAGGACGGCCGCATCGCCATCATCCATGCCACCTTGCGCTCCCGGCACGCCCTGAACGAGCTGCGCCAGACCGCGGCCAAGCTGCAGAACGAAGCGATTCATGTGGACGAGGTCATCCAGCACGACACCAGCACCTGGAACGTCCATCTTTCGGCCAAGAAGGAGGCCCAGCGGATCCTGCGTTGCCTGGACAAGATCCAGAAGTGGCAGAGCGAACTGGAGGCTGCGCGCAAGGACCTGGTCTCCTGCCGCAAGCCCGCCCGTGCGGCCGTGCTCAAGAAGATGATCGAGACCCGGGAAAAGAAGATCCTCGAGAGCTTCATGGCCTTGAACCTGGCCCCGCATCAGGTCGAACAGCTGGCCAACAAGCTGCTGCTGGTCCACAGCAAGGTCGCGGATCTGCAGGCGCGCATGGCCAAGGCCGAGGAGGCGGTGGGGGTCCCCTTTTCCCAGATGGCAGCCGCCATCAAGGAGGCAGCCGATAGTCCGGAGCAGGCCGAAACCCTCCACGAGGCGCACAGGGTGGTCAAGAACCTGCGCAAACGGGTGGCCGAGGTCGAACGCGAGATCGGCCTGTCCAGCGAAGAGCTGCGACGCCTGGGCAACGAAATCGCCATGGGCAAGCAGATGGTCGAAACCGCCCAGCGGGAGATGATCGAGGCCAACGTGCGGCTGGTGATCTCCATCGCCAAGCGCTACACCAACCGGGGTCTCGAGTTCCTGGACCTGATCCAGGAGGGCAACAGCGGGTTGATGCGGGCGGTGGAGAAGTTCGATTACCGCAAGGGCTACAAGTTCTCCACCTACGCCACCTGGTGGATCCGCCAGGCCATCACCCGCGCCATCGCCGACCAGGCCCGGACCATCCGCGTGCCGGTCCACATGATAGAGGCCATTAACAAGGTCAAGCGGGCCCAGCGGCAGCTGCTGCAGGAACTGGGCCGCGACCCCAAGGCCGAGGAGGTGGCCGTCTTCCTGGAGATGCCCCTGGAAAAGGTCCAGGGGGTGCTGCAGGCCAGCATGGAACCGGTCAGCTTCGACCAGCCCATCGGCGAGGAGGAGGACAGCAACCTGGGGGACTTCATCGAGGACGACAGCGCCCCCTCGCCGGCAAGGCAGGCTGCCCACAGCATGCTCAAGGACCAGATGCAACTGGTGCTGAGCACCCTGACGCGGCGCGAGGAGAAGGTCATCCGCCTGCGCTTCGGATTGGGCGACGGCACGCCCCGCACCCTGGAGGAAGTGGGCACGATCTTCAAGGTCACCCGCGAGCGGGTGCGGCAGATCGAGGCCAAGGCCCTGCGCAAGCTGCGCCACCCCAGCCGAAGCCGCAAGCTCAAAGGCTACGGGGAAATGGTGTGATTGGGATTGACCGGGCCGGGGACATTGGTTATCTTCCGCGTCCTGGTTCGGGGGCCTATAGCTCAGTTGGTCAGAGCAGCCGGCTCATAACCGGCCGGTCCCTGGTTCGAGTCCAGGTGGGCCCACCAGTTTCCGGACCGGACCGGTCGACGATGGGGGCCTGAGCCGAACGGAAAGATGATGACGGGGGCGATTAGCTCAGCTGGCTAGAGCGCTCGCCTCACACGCGAGAGGTCACTGGTTCGAGTCCAGTATCGCCCACCATCGTCTTTCCGTTCGGTTTCGCACAGGCGGTCTGTTCCCGGTATGCGGATGACGGTTTGGATCCTTGCCGGCGGGCCGGAAAAGCAGGAGGGAAGGGGCGCTGCGGCGTCCTTTTTTCTTTTGTCACATGGGGCGGCAGCGACGCGGTCCGGCCAGGCGGTAGGGGGCTTGGTGCGACCTGGCCCGGCGTGATATGCTGACCCGGTTCCTGCCGGGGAGGTGGTGGTGGAAAACGAAATCCTGATCGATCTGATGGTGCAGCTGGCCGGCCTGGAGGCCGAACGCCATCGCTGCCTGGCCGCCATGGACCGCGACGCCAGGGCTGCGGACCTGCTGGAAGGCCTGCAGGCCGAATACGCCTCCGATGCCGACACGGCGGCCGGTCGCTTGCAGGCTGCGCGCCTGGAACAACGCCGCGTGGACAAGGACCTGGCGGAGCTGGAAAGGGTCCTGGAACGCAAGCGCGGCCTGCTGGCCCGCTCCCGTGACCCCCGGGAAACCAGCGCCCTGCAGCGGGAGATCGCCGGGCTGGAAACGCGGCAGGACACCCTTCTGGCCGAGGCCTGCCGGCTGCTCGAGCAGGTCGAGGAACAGGATAGGGCGGCCCGGGATGTGGATGCGGAAGCCCTGGAACAGGAGCGGCGCGCCGTCGCCCGGCAGGCGGAAATCGCAGAGGAGCATGCCCGGCTGGCCTCCGCCCTGCCGGAAATAGAGGCCGAGATCCTGCGCCTGAAGGCCATGGTGCCGCCGGCGGTGGGGCGGCATCTGCAGCGTCTGTGGGACCGCCAGATGTTGGCGTCGGTGTACGAGAACGATGGTTCCTGTTCGGCCTGCGGTTCCAGGCTGACTCCCCAAAAGGCGCTGTCGGTCCAGCATGGGCGCGAGCTGGTCAAGTGCCCCGCCTGCGCCCGCTTCGTGGTGCATAAACCCTGGCACTGATCCCCCGAAGTCCTGGAAAGGTTGATATGGCGACGAAGAAACAACCCGAGACCCTCACCGATCTTCTGAAGACCCTCGAGCGGAGCACGGATCTGCGCAGCCTGGCTCGGGATTGCGGGCTTTCGGTCCGGGAACTGCGGCGGCGCCTGGCCATCTGGAGGCGTGCCGTCGTCGCGGCCGAACCCGGCTCAGTGCCCGAGGCGGACCGTTCCAGGCCGGATGGGCCTTCGGCGGGGTCCAAGGCCGGCCGCAAGGCGAGCCCCAAGGCGAGCCCCAAGGCGAGCCCCAAGAAGGACGATCCGGGAACCGGGGACCTGACGGACGCGTCCTTGATCGACAGCAACCCGCTGCCCGCCAAAGGATCCCGGATACTGGAGGTGTTCACCGACGGAGCCAGCAGGGGAAACCCCGGCCCAGCGTCCATCGGCATCGTCTTTCGCCAGAAGGGCGGACCGACCCTGGCCGTGCACAGCGAGTGCATCGGCAGGGCCACCAACAACATGGCCGAGTACAGGGCCGTGGTCACCGCTCTGGAGCACTGCGTGCGCTGGCAGGTGGGCAAGGTCCACCTGTTCATGGACAGCGAGTTGATCGTGCGCCAGCTGAAGGGGATCTATCGGGTCAAGAGCCAGGATCTGAGGCCCCTGTACCAGCAGGCGGTCTTTCTGACCCGCAAGCTGGAAGAGTTCAAGGTCACCCACGTCAAGCGGGCCCTGAACCAGGAAGCCGATGCCCTGGCCAACAAGGCCCTGGACGCCCGCAAGTGACCTCGCCGCGAGGCTGAGCCGGATTCGACGAGGGCTCTCGCCCTCCGCTGCAGTTTTTCCGGGACAAGATCCCCCGTTGGGTTTATCATGCCTGTGTGAGAAGTCGGGGAGGCAGTCGCGTCTCTTCCAACCTTTGGTTAGGGAGGTTCGAGGAAAGTCCGAGCTCCGCAGGGCAGGGTGCTGGCTAACGGCCAGGGGGAGTGATCCCACGGAAAGTGCCACAGAAAACATACCGCTGCGGCCCCGGTCGCAGTAAGGGTGAAAAGGCGAGGTAAGAGCTCACCGCGCCGCCGGTGACGGCGGTGGCAGGGTAAACCCCACCTGGAGCAAGACCAAATAGGGGAGGATGAGGCGGCCCGCCTCGTTCGGACTCCCGGGTAGGTCGCTTGAGGCCGGCGGCAACGTCGGTCCCAGATACATGATTGCCGCTCCAGCGCCCCGGCGCCGGAGTAACAGAACTCGGCTTACGACCGGCTTCTCACGCTATCCATGCTGATGGCGGTTGCTTGCAGCCGCCTGGTGACGGGAAAAGGTTCCCGCGGGGCACCGTCGTGCCTGCAGGGGGCCCGGTTGGAGGCGTGTTGAAGACCGATCCGGCATACGCGGAACTACCGGCGGTGGGTGTATTCTCGGGGCGTCCCTGGTCGCGCGGCGAAGCCGCGGACGCGGATGTGATCGCTTCCATGCATCGCCAGATCCCCCTGGATTTTCAGGTCTCCGACTGGTTGCTGCAGGTGCTCGCGGCCCGCGGGGTGACCTCGGGCAAGGACCTCGAGCGGTTCTTCTACCCTTCTCTCGACAACCTCCACGACCCCTTCCTGCTGCAGGAGATGGATGCGGCGGTGGACCGCCTGTTCGAGGCCGCCAGGAACGGTGAGCGCGTGGCCGTCCACGGCGACTTCGACGTGGACGGGCTGACCGGCAGCGCCCTGCTCTACGAGACCATCACCGCCTTGAGCATCGATGGCTCACGGGTTCTGCCCGAGCCTCCCTTCATCCCTGATCGCCTGATCGACGGCTACGGCCTGGCCGAACGAATGGTCAGGGAATGGGCGGGCCGCGGGGTGACGTTGCTGCTGACGGTCGACACCGGGGCGGCAGCGGTCAAGGAGATCGCCCTGGCGCGTGAACTGGGCATGGAAGTGGTGGTCCTGGACCATCACATCTTCGAAGAGAGGCCCGAGGCCACGGCCCTGGTCAACCCCCGCCGGGAAGGATCCACCTACCCCAACCCGGAGCTCTGCGGGGTGGCGGTGGCCTTCAAGTTCGCCCAGGCCCTGGAGCTTGCCCGGCCCGGTTGCCTGCCCGAAGGCTTCCTCTCCTCGGTCCTGGACCTGGTGGCCCTGGGGCTGGTGGCGGACCAGATGTCCCTGGTGGGCGAGAACCGGATCCTGGTCAAGAAGGGGCTGGAGCTGTTCAATGACCGCAAGCGTATCCGGCCCGGGTTCGCCGCCCTGCTGCGCGTCAGCGGCCTGGACCGCGGCTTCCCTGTCACCACCGGAGAGTTCGCCTACCAGCTCGCCCCGCGGTTGAACGCCTGCGGCCGCATCGGCCGGGTGATGTCCGCCCTCGAGCTGCTGATCACCCACGATGCGGACAAGGCTCTCAAGCTGGCCCAGGAGGCCGACCGCACCAACACCCGCCGCAAGGAGCAGGACCTGATCCTCAAGGACGAGGCCATCGACATGGCCTTGCCGTTCGTCAAGCGCGGCGATCCGGGTCTGGTGCTGGCCTCTGCGGAGTGGCACAAGGGCATCATCGGCATCGGGGCGGCACGCCTGGTGGAGCAGTACCAGCTGCCTGTGGTCCTGGTGGCCATCGAGGGCGACGAGGCGCGCGGCTCGGTGCGCAGCGTGCCCCATATTGACGTGAAGGCCATCCTGGACCAGTGCGCGCGATTCCTGATCCGCCACGGCGGGCATGCCCAGGCCGCGGGCATGAGCCTGCGCACGCGGGACATCCCGGCCTTCCGGGAGGCATTCCTGGAAACCCTCCGCTCCCAGCCCGATACCGGTCCGGTGCCCGAGCACTACGACATGGACCTGTGCCTGGAGAACCTGAGCGCCCAGGACGTGGCGCGCCTGGTGCGCGAGTTGGAGAACCTCGAGCCCTTCGGGGCGGGCAACCGCAAGCCCGTGTTCCGTTGCCGCGGCCTGCGTCTGCAGCGGCCGCCGACGAGCCTCAGCGGCGGCCTGCACCTGCGGTTCGCCTTCCGGGGCCCGTCGCAACAGGGGGGCGGGGACACTCCCGCCCTCAGCCGGGAATTCATCTCCTTCGGCACCGGCGAGGCCTGGCGGCGCATGATTTCCGCCGGCAAGTTTGATACGGCCCATCTGATGGATATGGAATGGGATATCCTGTTCCAGATCGGCCGCAGCACCTTCCGGCCTCGCTCCGGCAATTATGATCCGGTGCAGCAGCTGCTCGTGGATATCCGTCCGGTGGCGCCGCGATGAAACGCAAGGTCTCTGACCCGGAGGTCGACCTGACCGGTCTGATGGAGCAGATCCTGGCCAAGGTCCGCACCTACAACCACCAGGCCGACGAGGACAAGCTCTGGTTCGGCTTCCGCTTCGCCTCGGCCGCGCACGAGGGCCAGCTGCGCAAGAGCGGCGAACCCTTCTTCACCCACGCGCTGACGGTCACGGACATCCTGGCGGACCTGCGCCTGGACGTGGACACCCTGATCGCCGCCATGGTGCACGACGTGGTGGAGGACACGCCGTACGAGCTGGAGGATATCCGCCAGCGGTTCGGACCGGACGTCGCCCACATGGTCGACGGGGTGACCAAGATCAGCTCGATCCGGATGGCCAACATCGAGGCCCGCAAGGCCGAGACCTACCGCAAGCTCGTGCTGGCCATCGCCCAGGATCCGCGCACCGTCCTGATCAAGCTGGCGGACCGGCTCCACAACATGCGGACGATCAGTTTCCTGCGCGAGGACCGGCAACAGGATATCGCCCAGGAGACCATGGACGTATACGCGCCCCTGGCCCACCGCTTCGGCATGGCGCGCATCAAGTGGGAGCTGGAGGACCTGGCCTTCAAGGTGCTGCAGCCGGAGCGCTACTTCGAGATCGAGTCGGGCATCAACCAGACGCGCGCCGAGCGGGAGCGCCTGATCCAGCGCCTGGTGGACCCCCTGTTGAAGGCCCTGGAAGAGGCGGGGATCGAGTGCCGGATCTCGGGGCGGCCCAAGCATTTCTACTCCATCTTCCGCAAGATGAAGGCCCAGGAAATCGGGCTGGACCGGGTCTACGACCTGCTGGCCCTGCGGGTGGTCACGCGCACCAAGGCCGACTGCTACCACGCCCTGGGCGTGCTGCACAGCCACTACCCGCCCCTGTCCGACCGGATCAAGGACTACATCGCCACGCCCAAGCCCAACGGCTACCAGTCCCTGCACTCGACCGTGCGCATCCCCGGCGGCAAGTACATCGAGGTGCAGATCCGTACCGAGGAGATGCACGAGCGCAGCGAGCTGGGCATCGCCGCGCACTGGCGCTACAAGGAGGGCGGCGGCGCCGACAAGGCCGACCTGGTCGACATGGTCAAGTGGCTGCGGCAGATCATGGAGTGGGAGC
>JANTFX010000025.1 GCA_024763215.1 Candidatus Krumholzibacteriia bacterium
CTGCTGCCCGGGCGATCAACCGGGAGCCGGGCGGGTATGCTGCGCGGGGTGGGGCTGGGCCTGGTGCTGGGGCTGGCCGGGTTGTTGCGCGGGACGGCTCTGGCCCTGTTGCCGGTGGCGGTGGGGCTGGTGGTGCGGCACGCCCGCAGAACCGGCGGCCGCCCGCTGAGGAGGGCCCTGACCCTGGTGGCCGCCACGGCCCTGGTCCTGCTGGTCCCGGTGGTCCACAACAGCCGCCTGGCCGGCCGCATCAGCCCGCCCACCCTCAACGGCGGGGTGAATCTCTACATCGGCAACGGGCCCGATGCCAACGGGTTCTACGTGGCGGCGATCCCTGGTGATTGGCGTACCGATCCGGCTGGACGCGGTTTCCTGGCCGAACAGCTCGACCGTCCGGCCTTGTCCCTGGCCCAGGCCGACAGCGTCTGGTCCCGGCGGGCCTGGGCGAGCATCCGCCATGATCCGGTCAGGGCCGCGGGGCTGTGGGCCAGGAAATTCCGGCTTCATTTGCAGGGCTGGGAGATCGACCAGCTGTTGCCCCTGGGGGCCTGGGCCCGGGACGTGGGCCCGGCGCGGCTGCTGGTGGTCCCCTATGGCCTGCTGGTGGCCCTGGGCCTGGGCTTCGGCCTGTGGGTGCTGGTGCGGCGGCCGCACCACCCGGCCGCCCGCTGGATGCTGGGGTTGTTGCTGATCATCTCCCTGCAGAGCGTGTTCTTCGTGGTCAGTCGCTACCGTCTGGTGCTGGCACCGCTGTGGGCCTTGCTGGCGGCGGCCTTCCTGGTGGAACGGAAACTCAGGTGGCGGACGCGCGGCGCCCTGTTCCTGGCCGGCCTGCTGGTCGCCTTGCCCTGGGGGTTGGGCGGGGTGCAGAAGATGTTCGCGGCCCAGGCCCGGGCCAACGAGGCCCGCAGGTTTGCCCTGTTGGGCCAGGCCACCGGATCCCGTCAGGACCTTCAACACGCCCGCGAGCTCTACCTGAAGGCCCTGGCATCCGGCGCTCCGGGCGGGGCGCCGTGGCGCGGCCTGGTCGCCGTCGATGGCGCCCTGGGGGACGGCCCTGCCCGGGACCGGGATCTGCGACTGGCCCTGGAGTCCCGTCCCCGCGACCGGGAGCTGCTCAAGCAGCGGGCCGCGGATCTGCTGGCGTCCCACCATGAGGATCAGGCCCTGCCCTTGCTGCGCCGGATCCTGGCGGATCATCCCCGCGACGCCGATTCCCTGCACAATCTGGCCGTGCTGCTGGCCGGGCGCGGCGGGTCCGCGGACAGGGCCGAGGCGGAGCGCCTGGCCGGTCGGCTGGTGGCCTACCACCCCGAGGATCCCCGCGGCTTCGTGGACCTGGGCGTCATCCAGGCCCGGTCCGGGCGCAGGGAAGCGGCCCGCGCCACGTTCGCGCGGGGGCTGGCCCTGCATCCGGACAACCCGGAGCTGCAAAGGAATCTGCGGATCCTGGAATCCGGCCCATGAACCTGGCCGGATTTTTTTCCGCTGGAAAACCCGCCCGTGTGCGTTTGGTCACTGCAAGCGATGATCCCGGCCGTTGCCGGGACGAAAAAGACGAACCGGATGACAGGGAGGACAGATGATGAAAACGGGAAACATGAACCTGCTGCGCTTGACGGTGTTGGTGGCGGCGCTGGCCCTGGTGTCGGCCGCGGCCTTGGCCCAGGGGCCCGGCGCCGGCCGCGGAGAAGGGCCCGGTTTTGGTCCTGGCCACGGCCACGGCCAGGGGTGGATGATGGATCGGGACGAGGGCGGGATGCCGCCGATGATGGCCGACAGGCTGGGCCTGAGCGAGGATCAGCAGACCGCCATCGCGAAGATCCACGACCAGATGCGGCAGGACAACCTGGAACTGCGCAAGCAGCTGCTGCGCCTGCGCAACGAGTTGCAGGGCGAGTTGCTCCAGGACGACCCCGATCAGGGCAAGGTGGTGAGCCTCACCGAACAGATCGGCAAGCTGCGCACCGAGATGCAGACCAACCGCATCAAGACCCGGCTGGCGGTCCGCAAGCAGTTGACGCCCGAGCAGCGGGACATGATGCTGATGATGGGCCCGGCCCACGGCATGGACAAAGGGCCCGGCCGGCGGGGTGGAGCCCGTGGCCGGTGCGGCGCCCGCGGTTTCGGTGACCAGGGCCGGCGTCCCGGCTGTGACGGTTCCGGCCCGGGCCGCGCTTTCGGCGACCGGGACGATGGCTGACCAACCCTGGACCCTGAAGCCGAGCGAGGATGCCCGCAGTGGCCGGACCAATCAGCGACGACAGCCTGATGGCCTCCGTGGCCAGGGGAGAGGAGGCCGCCTTCGGCCTCCTCGTCCGGCGCTGGGAACATCAGGTGCGGGCCTTTCTGATCCATATGCTCGGCTCGGTGGAAGAGGCGGAGGACCTGACCCAGGACACCTTCGTCAAGGTCTTCGCCCAGGCCCGGACCTACCGGCCCGAGGGGATGTTCCAGAGCTGGTTGCTGCGCATCGCGGGCAACCTGGCGCGCAGCCGCCTGCGGCGGCGCAAGGTCGTCCGCTGGCTGCCTTTCGACATCGGCCGCCACGACCGGCCCGGCGCGGGACCGGACCCGCATCAGGAGCTGGAGGCGGACCAGACCCGCGCCGCGGTCAACCGGGCCCTGGCCCATCTGGCGCCGCGCCAGCGGCAGGCCCTGGTCCTGCACCGGTTCCAGGGGCTGAGCTACAAGGAGGTCGCGGTGGCCATGGATACGAGCCTGCCCGCGGTCGAATCTCTGATCCAGCGGGCGCTGGCCATCCTGCGCGCTGAACTGAAGTCCCAGGGAGTGGAACGATGAACCATGTGACCTCAAAGCTGGCTGCCTACCTGGCCGGGGAACTGTCGGCGCAGGAGCGGGACAGCATCGACCGGCACTTGCGGGCGTGCGCTGCCTGCCGCCGCGAATTCGCGGCCCAGTCCGAAACCTGGGCCTTGCTGGAGGCCGTGGCCGAGCCCGGGCAGCCGGGTCGGAGCGTGTGGCCCGCGGTCAGGGCGCGGACCATCGGCGCGTCCGGAGCGCGGGGCAGACCCGCCCTGGGCTGGGCGGCGGCGGCCCTGGTCGCGGGGATGATCCTGGGCGTGTCGTGGCCGGGCGCGGGGCCCGGACCAGCGGAAACCACCACGGTGGACCAGGCAGCGGGCGAGGATTCCTGGCTGCAGTCCAGCTGGCTGGAGCGTGATACAGGTGACGACCTGGCCTCCGGCTGGTTGCTGGCTGGCCGGACCGATGATGGGGGCGGATCATGAAGAAGGGCTGGCTGATCGTTTTGTTGCTCTCGGTGGGCCTGAACCTGGGGCTGGGCTACAGGCTGTGGCGCGGCGCCCGCCAGGCGGCCCCGAGCGTTTCGGCTACCCCTGCCGACGAGGCCCATCCGCGATTCGCCCACGGCCGCCGGGACTCCCTGTGGCAGCGCGACCGCATGGAAGGCAGGCTGCGGCACATGATCCGTGCCCTGGACCTGCGCCCGGACCAGATCGCCGCCATGCGCCGGGTGCAGCGCGGCAACGGGGAAGCCATCCGCCGGCAAGGCTGGGCGGTGGGCGAAATGCGCAGGCAGTTGAGCAGCCTGCTGGCCCATCCGGGGGCGGACTCGCAGCAGGTGCGCAACCTGATGCACGAGATGGGGCGTCGTCAGGCCGGGCTCGATTCCCTGGTCACCGAGACCATCATGCGCGAGATGGAGATCCTGGACCCCGCCCAGCGCGAGGCCTATCTGCGCATGCTGCCCCTGGGGCGCGGCAGGTTCGGCGGGCCGGGCCGGGGGCCCGGCCCGGGTCCCGGCCAATAATCCTGGTTGACAGGCCCGGCCGGGGTTTCTTATCTATTAAGCGAAGAAGCGGGTTCATCCTCTTCATCGACCCGGTGGGCGGGGCCGTGGCCCGTCGCCCGCATCACCGTTCCCCACCCCGATCAGGTATCATTGCGCCGGAGCGACTGATGCCGCCTTGTCCCGAGGGGGATTCTGCATGACGAAAACGCGTTTCTTCCTGTTTGCCGGCTTGCTGGCCGCCGCGGCGGTTGCCGGTTGCCGGTCCGCCCATACCACGGCCGCCATCCTCTACATCGATGAGCAGAAGTACGACAAGGCCATCAACGCCATCCACGAGGGTTTCCAGTACCGGGACAACGAACCGGACGCCTACTTCTATCTGGGTGAAGCATACAGCCACAAGGCCGAGGAAGCGGTGGACGAGGACAATTACCAGGAGGCCAAGAAGAACTACGAGCTGGCCTACGACGCCTACGAGAAGGCCCTCGCTCTGGACGCCAAGGACTGGCAGGAAAAGGTCGGCGAGTCCCTGAAATACAACTACGGCACCCGTCTGCGGCAGGCCAAGCTGGACTGGAGCGACGGCTACTACGAACAGGCCGAGGGGCAGTTGCGCCTGGCCTACGCCGCCCTGCCCGATTCCCTGACTCCCATCAAGAGCATCGCCCGCATGAAGATGCAGATGGCCCAGCAGGACACCTTCCAGAGCAAGCGCGACACCTTGCTGACCGAGGCGCTGGACCTGCTCGACCAGGTGCTGGTCGCCAAGCCCGACGCCTACGAGCTGCGCCTGGACAAGGCCAGCGTTCTGGACGCCCTGGGTCGCAACGACGAGGCGGGCAAGCTTTACCGGGAGTTGCTGGCCGAGCACGGCGACGACACCGAGCTGCTGCTGAAGATGGCCGAGCTGGCGCGTGAGCAGGGCAGCTACGATCAGGCCGCGGATTTCTATGTCAAGGTCGTGGATCTGAACGAGGCCGACACTGATGCGAGCAACGACGGCGACAACAAGACCATGCTGGTGCAGGCGGGGATCATGTACGCCTCTCCCAACGTGAAGCGGTTCGATGATGCGCTGAAGGTGCTCGACCGCGCCGCCAACATGGAAATGGTGCCCACCGAGAACACCATGCTGCTGCGGTTGCAGACCTATTACAACTACGGCATGGATGTCGTGAACACGGCCCAGAACGAGACCGACCCGGCAAAGCAGCAGGAACTCAAGGACAAGGCGACGGGCCTGTTCAAGCGCGCGGTGGAGATCGGCGTGGCCATGACCAACAACTTCCCGGCCAACGCCGACGGCTTCTTCTACCTGAGCGCCGCCCAGTTCCAGCTCGGGGACTACGACGCCGCCACGGCGAGCAACAAGACGTACGAAGAACTTTCCGGCACCGGCAGCCAGTAGCGGCTGCCGGCCGGTTTTTTTCCGGCGGGCCGCCCCCCGCCGGAAAAGGTAGATTCGGAGCGGAAACGCATAATAAGTTCGAATTCTGGCGCGCTTCGTGCTAGAATGGTTTCATCCAGCCGGGGCTGTGGGCCCCTATCCGATTAACCCAGGGGAATCACCATTCCAACTGCCCGGGGCCCGTACCCGGCGCATGCCATACCGAAGGCCACCTTCAGCCATCCCCTGATCATCGTCGGTTCGAGGAGAGTCATGGACATCAAGGAATTGCAGGAAATGGACATCCACGAGCTCGTGGAGGTCGCCCGCGGCATGAACATCGAGGCTCTGAGCACCCTGCGCAAATCGGAGCTCATCTTCAAGATCCTCGAGGGGCAGACCGAGAAGAACGGCCTGATCTACGCCGAGGGGGTATTGCAGGTCCTGGCCGAGGGGTACGGTTTCCTGCGTTCGGCCAAGTACAATTATCTGCCGGGCCCGGATGATATCTACCTCTCCCCGTCCCAGATCAAGAAGTTCGATCTGAAGACCGGCGACACCATCAGCGGCCAGGTGCGCCCGCCCAAGGACAACGAGCGGTACTTCGCCCTGCTGAAGGTGGAATCGGTCAACTACCAGGATCCGGACAAGGCCAAGAAGGTCACCCTGTTCGACAACCTGACGCCTCTGTACCCCGAAGAGCTGCTCAACCTCGAATTCAACCCCAAGGACATGACCACCCGCCTGATCAACCTCATGTGCCCCATCGGCAAGGGGCAGCGCGGTCTGATCGTGTCGCCGCCACGGGCCGGCAAGACGGTGATCCTGCAGAAGATAGCCAATGCCATTACCGCGAATCACCCCGAGGTGCACCTGATCGTGCTGCTGATCGACGAGCGCCCCGAGGAGGTCACGGACATGGCCCGCTCGGTCAAGGGCGAGGTCGTCAGCTCGACTTTCGATGAGCCCGCCGAGCGCCACGTGCAGGTGGCCAACATGGTGCTGGCCAAGTCCCGGCGCCTGGTCGAGAACAACAAGGACGTGGTGATCCTGCTGGATTCCATCACCCGCCTGGCGCGGGCCCACAACACCGTGGTGCCCCACTCGGGCAAGATCCTCTCGGGCGGCGTGGACAGCAACGCCCTGCAGAAGCCCAAGCGCTTCTTCGGCGCCGCGCGCAACATCGAGGACGGCGGTTCGCTGACGATCATCGCCACGGCCCTGATCGAGACCGGCAGCCGCATGGACGAGGTCATCTTCGAGGAGTTCAAGGGCACCGGCAACATGGAGATGGTGCTGGACCGGAAGATCGCCGAGCGCAGGATCTATCCCGCCATGGACATCTTCAAGTCCGGCACGCGCAAGGAGGACCTGCTCATCGAGGCCAAGGATCTGGCCAAGATCTGGGTGCTGCGCAAGTACCTGAGCGACTACAGCCCCATCGAGGCCATGGAGTTCCTCATCGACAAGCTGGGCAAGACCAAGGACAACCAGCAGTTCCTGGGTGCGATGAATACGTGATTGATGTAAAATTATCCTTGCCAGGGGCCGTTCCGGCTATTTCCTTTTGCCCCTCGACCCGGACACTGGAAAAGCTGCGAAAAGGCGTGAGGAAATGAAAGACAAGATTCATCCCAAATATGTCGACTGCGAGATCACCTGCCTGTGCGGCAATGTGATCCACACGCGCTCGACCAAGCCCAAGTTGAACGTCGAGATCTGTTCGGCCTGCCACCCCTTCTTCACCGGGCAGCAGAAGATCGTCGATACCGCCGGCCGCGTGGAGCGGTTCCGCAAGCGGTACGAGAACGTCAACTACGGCAAGAAGTGATCCCTGCCGCGGGGCGCGGGCCCGGCGGCAACGGAGCAAGCACACCAAGAGGGTGCCGGGTCGAACCCCAGGCACCCTCTTCGCATTGAACAAGCATGGGGCATGACCCCCGGAGTAGGCCATGGACAGCAGGGAACACGAGGGTACCGGGCCGGAGGCCGTCACCACCTCGGCCCCGGACATCGCCGCCGATACGGCCAGGCAGATGGATCTGGCGGTGGGCGGGCAGGCGCTGATCGAGGGGGTGATGATGCGTAGCCCGCAGTACCTGGCCATGGCCGTGCGTACGCCCGAGGGCCGCATCGTGGTGCGCAAGAAGATCTTCAAGAGCATCATCCGCAAGCTGCCCTTCCTGAACATCCCGGTGCTGCGCGGGGGGATCTTCCTCATCGAGGCCATGAGGCTGGGCATCGACGCCCTGATGTTCTCGGCCGACCAGGCCATGAGCGACGACCGCGTGGAACACAAGGAAGGGAAATCCTGGAAAGACCGGCTGATGATGTGGGGCACGATCGTCTTCTCCTTCGCCCTGTCCATGGTGGTCTTCTTCTACCTGCCCATCCTGCTGACCGACCTGATCGTGCCGGCGGACGCGGGCAGCCTGACCTGGAACATCACCGACGGGGTGATCCGGGTGGTCTTCTTCGTGCTCTACCTGTGGGGCATCAGCCTGATGCCGGATATGAGGCGGGTGTTCGAGTATCACGGGTCCGAGCACCTGGGCATCCACGCCTTCGAGCACGGACGGCCCCTGACGCCCGAGGGGACGCGCGGTTTCACGACCCTGCACCCGCGCTGCGGGACCAGCTTCCTGTTCTTCGTGATGCTGATCTCCATCTTCGTCTTCGCCCTGCTGGGCCGGCCCGAGGACATCGGCGACCGCCTGCAACGGCTGGCCTTCGTACCCGTGATCGGCGGGCTGGCCTACGAGGCCATCAAGCTCTCGGGCAAGTACGGCAAGGCGTGGTTCCTGCAGCCGGTGATCTTCCCCGGCCTGATGCTGCAGAAGATCACCACCAAGCGGCCGGACGACAGCCAGCTCGAGGTTTCCATGGCCTCGCTGAAGGCCGTGCTGACTCCCGAGGCGGACGATTTCGAGGAGCGGATCTACTATGAACTTCCTCCCGAGGGTTCTGCCGGGGCTGATGCGGCCGCCCAGACCGATCCGGTGGAGGATTCCGCGTGAAGGATAACGTCCTGACCCTGCGGAACCGCTACGAGGAGCTGGGCCGCCTGCTCTCGGATCCGGAAGTCCTGAAGGACCAGAGCCGGTACCGCAAGCTGACCACCGAGCACAAGCGGGTGAGCGACCAGCTGCGCATCGGGGAGCGCTGGCTGGAGGTGACGACACGGATCGCGGAGAACAGGGAGCTGCTCAAGGCGGAGAAGGATCCCGAGATGCAGGCCATGATCAAGGAGGATCTGGCGGCCCTGGAGGCCGAGCTGGAGCCGGCCACGGCGGCCCTGGAGGAGGCCCTGCTGCCCCATGATCCCAACGACGACCGCGATGCCATCCTGGAGATCCGCGCCGGCACCGGCGGCGATGAGGCGGCCCTGTTCGCCGAGGACATCGCCCGCATGTACCTGCGCTTCGCCGAGCGCAAGGGCTGGAAGACCGAATTGATCGACGTGACCGAGGGCACCGCCGGCGGCTTCAAGGAAGTGATCTACGCCGTGCGGGGCGAGGGGGCCTTCGGGATCCTGCGCTGGGAAAGCGGCGTGCACCGCGTTCAGCGCGTGCCGGCCACCGAGAGCCAGGGCCGGATCCACACCTCGGCCGTGACCGTGGCGGTCCTGCCGGAGGCCGAGGAGGTGGACGTGGAGATCAAGGACGCGGACCTGAAGATCGACGTCTACCGGGCCCAGGGGCCGGGCGGCCAGTCCGTGAACACCACCGACAGCGCCGTGCGCATCACCCACCTGCCCACGGGCATCGTGGCGCAGTGCCAGGACGAGAAATCCCAGCACAAGAACAAGGCCAAGGCCCTGAGCGTGCTGCGTTCGCGGATCCTGGAGGCGGCCATCGCCGAGCAGGAGGCGGCCATCGCCGCCGAACGCAAGAGCCAGGTCGGGACCGGCGACCGCAGCGCCAAGATCCGCACCTACAACTACCCGCAGAGCCGGGTCACGGACCATCGCATCGGGTTGACCGTCCACAACCTGGATGCCATCATGGCCGGAGATCTGGATGCGGTGGTGGAGGCCATCCTGGCCTACCGCAGGGAAGAAGCCCTCAGGACCACGCGCGGTTCCCAGGGGTGAGCCGCACCCGCTCCGCACGCGCGACCACCCGGGGCTCCATGCCGACATGAACAGCGCCAAACCCCAGAAGACCGTCCGCGACCTGATCCTGGCCACCGCCGGGTACCTCGAGGGCAAGGGTCTGCCCGCGGCGCGCATGGAGGCCGAACGGTTGCTGGCCGATGTGCTGGGCGTCGCCCGCATGGAGCTTTACTTCCAGTTCGACCGCCCCGTGCTGGGCCGGGAGCTGGACAGGTACCGCGAGCTGGTGCGGCGGCGGGCCGGCGGAGAGCCCCTGCAGACCATCCTGGGCGAGACCGAGTTCTATTCCCGCGTGTTCAAGGTCCGGCAAGGGGTGTTCATCCCGCGGCCGGAGACCGAGCGTTTGGTGGAGATCGCGGCCGGGCTCATCGCGCCTCCGGAGGTGCGGCTGCTGGCCCCGGTGGCCGTGGAGATCGGCTGCGGCACCGGGATCATCGGGATCTGCCTGGCCCTGGAGGTGCCCCGGCTGGTGGTCGAGGCCGTGGATATAGATCCGGCCGCGGTGGAGCTGACGCGCCACAACGCCCACAAGCTGGGGGTCGAGGCGCGGGTCCACACCCACCAGGGCAGCCGTTTCGACCCGTTGCCCGGGCACCTGCGCGGCGAGGTGGATCTGCTGGTGAGCAACCCGCCCTACATCCCCAGCGGGGACATCGAAGGGTTGCAGACCGAGGTCCGGGACCACGACCCCCGCGCCGCCCTGGACGGGGGGCGGGACGGCCTCGATTTCTATCGCGCCCTGGCTCACGGCATGGGGCCGTGGGTGCGGTCCGGCGGCTGGATCGTTCTGGAGATCGGGGCGGACCAGGGCGAGGCGGTCACGGAGATCCTGGCCGCTTCGGGCGCGGTCGCGGTGGAGGTTCATCGGGATTACGCCGGACGGGACCGGGTCGTCACGGCCAGGATGCCGGACAGGAAGGACGACGATGGATAAATTCGTGATCCAGGGACCGACCCCGCTCCGGGGGGAATTGAAGGTCAGCGGAGCCAAGAACGCCGTGCTGCCGTTGATGGCCGCCTCGCTGCTGGCCAGGGGCGAGACGGTCATCGACAACGTGCCCGACCTGCAGGATGTCCGGTTCTTCATGACCATCCTGGAGGGCCTGGGGGCGGTGTGCGCGTTCGCGGACCACGAGCTGCGTATCGATACCTCGGGGGTCACCGGTTGCTCGGCGCCCTACGACCTGGTGCGCAAGATGCGCGCGAGCATCTACGTGCTGGGCCCCCTGCTGGCCTCGCGCGGTGAGGCCCGGGTCTCGTTGCCGGGGGGGTGCGCCTGGGGGCCGCGTCCGGTGAACCTGCACCTGGAGGGCATGACTGCCCTGGGGGCGGACATCGAGCTGGACGAGGGCTATATCCAGGCCTCGGTGGACGGCCGTCTGCCGGGCGGGCATTTCCGCTTCGAACCCACCTCGGTGGGGGGGACGGCCAACGTCCTGATGGCCGCGGTGCTGGCCGAGGGGGAGACCCGGCTGGAGAACTGCGCCATCGAACCCGAGGTGACCTGCCTGGCCGAAGCCCTGGTGGGGGCCGGAGCCGAGATCGAGGGGGTGGGCACCACCACCTTGCGCATCCAGGGCGTGCCCGAGATCGCACCCCTGCGGCACACCGTGATCGCCGACCGCATCGAGGCGGGCACCGTCATGGCCGCGGTCGCCGTGGCCGGCGGCCGGGTCGAGTTGCAGGGTATCCGCTGCGGGCACCTGAATCCGGTGTCGGCC
This sequence comes from Candidatus Krumholzibacteriia bacterium, assembly GCA_024763215.1. Lineage (GTDB taxonomy): Bacteria > Krumholzibacteriota > Krumholzibacteriia > LZORAL124-64-63 > LZORAL124-64-63 > JAHJTW01. Next base: position 10,998 of record JANTFX010000025.1, read on the forward strand.
GTGCTGCGGGAGATGGGCTGCACCATCTACGAAAACGAGGACTCGCTCGTGATCACCCGCGCGGAGCGTCCACGGCCGGTGGAGATCATCACCAGGCCCTACCCGGGTTTTCCCACCGATATGCAGGCCCAGCTCATGGCCGTCTGCGCGGTGGCCGACGGGACCAGCTTCATCACCGAGACCATCTACCCCGACCGCTTCACCCACGTGGCCGAACTGGTGCGGCTGGGGGCGGACATCCGGGTGGACGGGCCGCGCGCCACGGTCTTCGGCGTGCCCAGCCTGACGGGTGCACCGGTCATGGCCACCGACCTGCGCGCTTCGGCCGCCCTGGTGCTGGCCGGGGTGGCGGCCGAGGGCACGACCACCGTCAACCGTGTCTACCACATCGACCGCGGCTACGAGCGCATCGAGGAGCGGCTGCGCACCCTGGGGGCGCGCATCGAACGGGTGCGGGAATGACCCCGTTCAGGCGCCGCGCTTGATGGCCCGGATCATCTGATCGAGCTGCTGCAGGAACAGCGAGCGGTCCTTGGCCGCGAACGGCGCCGGTCCCCCCATCATGACCCCCTGGTCCCGCAGTTGCCTGAGGATCTGACGGGTGGGCGCGATTTTGCGCCTCCGGGCCCGTGTGTTACTGTTCAAGCATTCGCATCCCGACTCCCATCCAGGAACAGGCCCATGAACATTGATCGTTGCAGCCGGCATCTCGTATACGTCTCCGGAATCCAGGCTTCGGGGATCCGGGGTAGGATGGAGCTTCGCCATGCGTAGATGGCAGCGCTCGCTGGTCATCGACGCCCTCGTCATGGGCGTGGTGGGGGCAGCCGCGGCGAGGATTTTCAGCTGGCTGCTGGATCTGATCACGCGCTTCAGCCTGCATGATTTCGCGGGCTACGTGGCGCCGGGGTTGCCCAACGAGGGCGGCAGCCTGCACCAGACCATCGGGAGCCAGGGCCTGTGGCTCATTCCGGTGATCATCACGGCAGGCGGCCTGATTTCCGGGGCCCTGGTCTACTGGATCGCCCCGGAGGCCGAGGGGCACGGCACCGACACCGTCGTCAAGGCCTTCCACCGCCTGGGGGGCCGGATCCGCGCGCGGGTCACCCCGCTGAAGATCGTGACCTCGGCCCTGACCATCGGCACCGGCGGCGCCGCCGGCCGCGAAGGTCCGACCGCCCTGTTCAGCGCCGGCATCGGCTCGATGTACGCCGGGCTGACGCACAGGACGCCCCGCGAGCGCCGCCTGCTGGTGCTCATCGGTTGCGCAGCCGGTCTGTCGGCCATTTTCCGTTCTCCCATCGGCACCGCCCTGTTCGCCATCGAGGTTCTCTACGAGGATATGGAGTACGAGGCGGACGCCCTGCTGTACACCCTGATCAGTTCCATCGTCGCCTACACCATCACGGGCTTTTTCGTGGACTGGCAGCCGCTGTTCCAGGTGCCCGCGGGGATCCGGGTCACCACCATGGGGGCCTTCGCGTCCTATGTCGGGCTGGGGGTCCTGTCGGGAGTCGTGGGGGCGGCCCTGCCCAACATCTTCTACGGCGGTCGGGACCTGTTCCACCGCCTGCCGATCTTGCCCCATTTCAAGCCCGCCCTGGGCGCCCTGGGGGTGGGGATCATGGCCCTGGGTCTGCCGGAGATTCTCGGCGGCGGTTACGGCTGGATCCAGGAGGCCATGGACGGCCGGCTGGCCCTGTCCCTGCTGGTGCTGCTGGTGGTGGGCAAGATGGTGGCCTTCACCCTGACGGTGGGTTCGGGTGGTTCGGGCGGCGTGTTCGCCCCGAGCCTGTTCATCGGGGCCATGACCGGCGGCGCGCTGGCCCATCTGTTCCACCAGCCGCCGGCGCCGTTCGTCATCGTGGGCATGGCCGCGGTGTTCGGCAGCGCGGGCCGGGTGCCCATCGCCACCCTGCTGATGGTGACCGAGATGACCGGCGGCTACCACCTGCTGGCCCCCGCGGCCCTGGGGGTATCGTTCGCCTACCTGGTCCAGGCACGGCTGATCCACCTGTTGCCGCGCCTGCCCTATGCCAGCCTGTACGAGGCCCAGGTGGCCAACCGCTACCATTCGCCGGCCCACCACGCGGATACCCTGCGCCACAGCCTACAGTACCTGGCCGGCAGCGGCGGGCGTGAGGGAGGCCGTGGGAGCGCGGTGAGCATGTTCGAGCGCCTGATCCGACGCCGGACCCTGTCCCTGCCCGACGGCTACGTCCTGCTGTCGGGGAAATTGCGGCCCGACAGCCCGTGCGCCGGGACCATGGTCAAGCGCGGCTGCCTGTTCACGGGCCGTTCGGGCGGAGATATCATCTATCTGGTGCGTGACGGTAAGGGCTTGAGGCCCTACCCCACCGAGACCCTGCAGGCCGGCGATTTGATCATGATCCTGGCTCCGGACGAGGATATCGACCATCTCCACCGCCACCTGGTCATCATGGATTTCGATGAGACAGCCGTGGATCCCCGCTGAACAGCCAGGTGGCAGGTGAAACCCCATCGCCGTTGAACAAATGCCGCCGCCGCTTTCGGCCCGGGCCGACCTGTGATATCTTGCAGATCCGCCACCACCGGGAACCAGAGCAGGAACCACAGGACCGCATGATCGCATGACCACTCCCATCCGCCACTTCATCCTCGGAGCCGCCGGGCACGTCGACCACGGCAAGACCGCCCTGATCACCGCGCTGACCGGCACCAACACCGACCGCCTCAAGGAAGAACGGGACCGGGGCATCAGCATCGAGCTGGGATTCGCCGAGCTCGACCTGGGCGGCGGGATCCAGCTCGGTGTGGTGGACATGCCCGGCCATGAGAAATTCGTCAAGCAGATGGTCAGCGGGGCGGGCGGGGTGGATCTGGCCTTCCTGGTCATCGCCGCCGACGAGAGTGTCATGCCCCAGACCATCGAGCACCTGGAGATCCTCGACAGCCTGGGGGTGTCCAGCGGTGTGGTGGTGGTGACCAAGACCGACATGGTGGACGAGGAATTCACCGCCATCGTCACCGAAGAGGCCCGGGAGCTGGTGGCCGGCACCTTCCTGGAGGGCCGGCCCATCGTGCCGGTCAGCGCCGTGGCCGGAACCGGTCTGGAAGATCTGAAAAAGGCCCTGCGCGCCGAGGCCGAGGCCCTGCCCGTGCGGGCAGAACAGGGTGCGTTCCGGCTGCCGGTGGACAGGGTCTTCACCCTGCCCGGGGCCGGGGTCATCGTCACCGGAACCTGCTGGAGCGGGGCGGTGGAAGTAGGCGACAAGCTGGCCGCCCAGCCGGGCGGCATGGCCGTCCGGGTGCGGGAGGTCCAGGTGCACGGCAAGCGCGCCGAGCGGGGCGCCTCGGGCCAGAGGCTGGCCCTGGCCCTGCACGGGGTCAAGAAGGAGGATCTGGAGCGGGGGGACCAGATCATCGGTCCCGGTGGAGCGGTCGTGACCCGCCGCATCGACGTGCGGGTCAACCTCATGCCCCATTACAAGGGCGTGGTCAAGAACCGGCAGCGCCTGCATATCCATCACGCGGGGCGCGAGGTCCTGGGCCGCATCGTCCTGCTGGATGCGCAGGAGCTGGGAGGGGACGCGGGGCCGCGCACGGGCCTGGGCCAGCTGCACCTGGAGAAGGAGCTGGTTGCCGCCCGCGGCGACCGTCTGGTGCTGCGGTTCTACTCCCCGGTGACCAGCATCGCCGGCGGCGTGGTGCTGGATCCCGGGCCCCGGCCCCACAAGCGCTTCGACCCCAAGGTCGCCGAGACCCTGGCCGTCCTGGAAAGCGGTGACCCGGCCGAGCTTTTCCGCCAGCGCCTGCAGGAGGCCGGTCACGCGGGGTTGCCGGTGACCGAAGCCCTGGGGATGGAAGACGACCCGGTCTGCCTGCGCGTGGGCAAACGCGTGTACCACCGGGAACTGGTGGAGGATCTGGCGGAAAAGATCGAGGATCTGGTGCGGCGGTACGCGACGCGCTTCCCCCTGCGGGTAGGCATCCCCAAGGAGGAGGCCCGCCGCAAGTGCAAGTTCAAGGGCGGGCCCGCCGAGTGGAACGCGGTGTGCGCGGCCCTGGCCTCGACCGCGTCCTGGGTGGTGGCCGGCGACCGCATCGGGATCTCCGCCGAGGGCCCCGCGCTTCCGGCTGCCCTGCGCGCAGCCCTGGACGGGGCCGCGGCCGAGCTGGAGGCCTTCGGTCTCGACTGGCCGGGGCTGGAGAACTGGGCCGAACAGTCGCCCGTATTCAGGGACGCGGCCAGGGATCCGGCCCTGAAGGATTTCCTGCCGGCCGAGGTGGTCCGCTGGCTGGTCGATCACGGTCGGGCCGTGGCCGTCAGCAACGACTATATTGTCCCGGTCACCGCCCGCGCAAAACTGCTGGAAGATCTGCGCGGGTACTTCGCGCGGGAAAACGAGCTTTCCTTCAGCGCTTTTCGTGAGCTCAGCGGACTGTCCCGCAAACTCGGCATCCCCCTGCTCGAGCATCTCGACCAGGTGGGGGTAACCCTGCGCCGCCAGGATGTGCGCATCGCCGGCCCGGCGCTGGAGGATTCATGACCAAGCAGGATCCCGCTCCGCGCGCGGCTGTTTGCGCCCCGCGCCGGAATACCCGGCAGATCAAGGCCGGACCGGTCACCATCGGCGGCGACGCTCCGGTACGGGTGCAGAGCATGACCACCACCATCACCGGCGATGCGGAGGCCACCCTGGCCCAGATCCGCGAGCTGGCCACCGCCGGGGCCGAGCTGGTGCGAGTGACGGTGAACGACCAGGCGGCCGCCGACGCCCTGCCGCGGTTGATCGCCGAGTCGGGCGTGCCCCTGGTGGCCGATATCCATTACGACCACAAGCTGGCCCTGGCCGCGGTGAACGCCGGCATCGCCAAGTTGCGCATCAACCCCGGCAATATCGGCAGCAAGGATCACGTCCAGGAGGTGGCCGCGGCCGCCGCGGATCACGGTATCCCCATCCGCATCGGGGTGAACAAAGGCAGCCTGCACCGCAGGTACGCCGGATTGGCGGAGCTGGATCCGGCCGGCGCCCTGGTGCAAAGCGGCCTGGACGAGATCGAGGCCCTGGCCGCGGTGGGCTTCGACCAGGTGGCCGTCAGCCTCAAGAGCAGCGATCCGGGCGAGGTGGTGGCCGCCTGCCGGCGCTTCGCCGCGCAGTCGGATGTGCCTCAGCACCTCGGCGTGACCGAGGCGGGCACCCTGCTGGCCGGCACTTCCCGCTCGGTGGCGGCCATGTCGGTGCTGCTGGCCGAGGGCATCGGCGACACCGTGCGCATCAGCCTGGCCGACGATCCGGTGCACGAGGTGACCGCGGCCTTCCACATGCTGCAGGCCCTGGGCCTGCGTGATGGTTTCGCCCGGGTGGTGGCCTGCCCCACCTGCGGACGCGTGGAAGTGGACGTGGTGGCCCTGGCCACGCGGGTGGAGGAACTGGCGAAGGATCTGCCGTCTGACCGGGTGGTCTCGGTCATGGGCTGCATCGTCAACGGGCCGGGGGAAGCCAAGGCCGCCGACCTGGGGATCGCCGCAGGGAAGACCAAGGTGGCCATCTACCGTAAGGGCGTCCTGCACCGCAACATCCCCAAGGAAGATCTGGAAGCCGTGCTGGTCGAAGAGATCGAGCGGCTCAAGTAGAAACTTTTTGGGGAGTACGAATTTTCTTTAGTTCCTGCCGTTTTCGCCGATCCTTTTCCCGGAATTTGCATGGAGCCGAAGGGCATGCCTTCGGTTTGCCCGCTCGCCTCAGGAAAGGGTCATGGCGTACTCACCTGGACAGGACATCGTGGTGCACCCCGGAGCGGAAGTGCTGACCGACGGCGAGGTGCGGCGTCTGCAGGCCTTGCAGGCGTTCAACGCCAAGCTGGTGTGCATGACGGTGGACGAATCCTCTTACGAGGAGGTCGTCCGGGGTGTCCACCGGGTTCTGGGGTACGATGCCTGCGCCCTGTTCCTGCAGGACCGGCAGGGTGACCATCTGGTGCTCAAGGCGGCCGTGGGCTACCCGGGGATCGAGCCGGGGCTGCGTATCGCATGCGATGATCCGACCAGCGCCCACGCCCAGGCCTTCAGCGAGGAATACCTGGTCAACATCGACGACCTGTTCACCGCCGGCGGCTGCAAGACCCTGGACGGTGAGTTCGGCAGCAACCTGATCATGCCCATCAGCGGCAACCACGGTCCGGTGGGCGTGTTCGATTTCGGCAGCCGGCAGCCCGGAACTTTCGATCAGCGCGAGATCAGCATGTGCAGCATGCTGGTGGACCAGATGGCTTTCTCCCTGGAAAACCTGCGCCTGGTGGGCGAGCTGAGCAGCAGCCGGGACGCCGTGATCCGCGGGATGGCGTTGCTGGCCGAGATCCGGGACAGCCACATCAAGGGCCACCTCGACCGGATCTGCGCCTATTCCCGTTATCTGGCCGAAAGCATCCAGGACCGGCCGGGATACAGGGAAGTATCACCTGCTTTCATCGAGATGATCACGCGTGCGGCGGCGCTGCACGACGTGGGCAAGGTGGGCATCCCCGACGCCATCCTGCTCAAACCCGGAAAACTGACGGCGGAGGAATTCGAGGTCATGCGCTCCCACGCGACCGTGGGGTCGGATCTGCTCGAGGGCCTGATGCATGACTACGGGCATTACGGCATGATCCTCATGGGGAAGGAAGTGGCCCGCCACCACCACGAATGGTGGGACGGCAACGGCTATCCCGACGGCATTTCCGGGACGGAAATCCCCCTGGCGGCGCGCATCGTGGCCATCGCCGACGTGTACGACGCCCTGACCAGCAAGCGGGTGTACAAGGAGGCCTGGAACTTCGAGGAGACGGCGTCCGAGATGCGCGCCAAATCCGGAAGCCAGTTCGACCCCGAGCTGCTGGAGATCTTCCTGCAATGGCCGCGCAACCTGGAGAAGATCCGCCGCACCTACCCCGACTAGCAAGCCTCGACATCCGCCCCGATTCCCGGCGCCACCATGATGGTTTTTTCACGCAGGCAGACCGCCAGGCCCGGTGCGCCCTTGCGGGGTTTGCGCACGTAGCGCCGCTCGGTCCAGACCACCGGCACCAGGCCTGCGTGCCTGGCCTTGCTGTGCAGGGCGGCCAGGGCGGCGGCCTTGGCGATGATCCGGCGCGGCACCTGGTCCGGCCGGCGGTCGGTGCGCAGGATCACGTGGCTGCCGGCGACACCCTGGGCGTGCAGCCAGATGTCCTTGAGATGGCTGGCCCGGTGGGTCAGCTCGTCGTTCTCATGGTTGTTGCGCCCGACCCACACCTCCCAGCGGTTTTCCACCAGATAGCGCCGGAAGGGCCGGGCTGGCTGTTCCGGACCGTAGGGGGAGCGCCCGGGGCGCCGGCCGGCCGGTGCCGGCATCAGATCGGGATGTTCACGGCTCCACGCGATGAGATCGGCGAGGATGGCCAGCGGCTCCCGTTCCCCGGCCTGCAGCTCTTCCAGCCGGGCGGTCATCTCGTCCGCCCGGGCCATCTGCAGCCGGGCCTGGTCCAGCCGGTCCCGGATGATCTGCCGGCCCTTGTCTGCCTTGGCGGCACGCTTGAACCAGGCCGCCAGGTTCGCCGCCGGGCTCAGGGCCGGATCCAGGGGGATGTCCAGGGGGGTGCCGTCGAGCACGTCGGGGGTTTCCAGACGGTCCTGGCCGGGGCGGATGAGGTGCAGCCGGGCCGCCAGGGTCTCGGCTTTGCGCCGGAACTCCCGGCCGCGGTCCGCCTCGGCCAGGTCCCGGGCCAGATTCTCCACCAGCCGGGCCGCGGATTGCCTTCTGCGGCGCAGGCTCGCGGACAGCGTCCGGGCCAGATCATCGGCGAGGTATCGGGCCAGCCGTCCCATGGCCTGGTGGGGGGCCGTTGCACCGGGCGCCGCCACCGACTCCGGCGCCAGGTCCCGAGGACCGGGCGTCCGCGTCAGGACCGCATGGGGGGGGCGGTGGTCGGCCCACATAAGGACATCCTGGTCATCGAGCAGGACGAGGTTGCCCCTGGCGCCGAAGACCTGGTGCAGCAGGGTCCGCCGGCGGCCGTCGGGGGAACTCAGGTGCAAAACGGCGACCCGGTCGTCCCGCATGGCCCGGCAGGTCGCCAGGGTGTGGCCGGCGAGGAGGGAAACCAGGGGATGGTCCCGGCGCGGCTTCATCATGGCGTGCACGGGCCCGGGCAGCTTGCCGGACCACAGCACGCCCAGTCGGCAGCCGGGTCGGCAGACCAGCAACAGCGAAAGGCGGTCCTGCCCGGCCAGCAACAGGCGCACCCAGCCCGGTCCGGCCAGGACCCCGTGCAGAGCGCGACCGCCTGCGGCCTCCGTCCAGGCGGTGCAACAGGCCCGAAGTTGGTCGTGGCTGCGGTTCTGGTCGGAGGTGTCCATGCTCAAAACAGGGAGTAGCCCAAGGTGAGCTTGAAATCCGGGCTGTCGACGAGGCCCAGGCGGATCTCCCCCAGAGCGGTGTGGCCGTTGTCCAGCTGCCTGGACAGGCCCAGCAGACCGCTGAGACCCAGGTCGGTGCCGGTGCCCCCAACGGGGCCGTCGACCACGTTGAAGGAAAGGCTGCCGCCGCCGTACATCTCCCAGGGGCGGCTGACCAGCTCGGCGGAGCGGTAGATCAGATCCCCGTTGAAGGTCACGACGGTGAAATCGTCGCCCAGGCCCACCTCCACACCCGGCACCAGAGCGATATCGGGGGCCAGCTCCCCCCAGTCCGAGTGGATCCCGAAGTGGAACTGGTTGATCGATCCCCAGGAAGTGTATCCGGCCCTGACCCCCAGGGGGTGGTCCAGCGCCCGGGCGCCGGTCGGTCGGCCGGCCAGGGCCACGGCCAGCACCACCAGGGCGCAGGCGATTTTCCTTGTCATGGCATCGGTCCTCCTTGCTGCGGATCCATGGAAACGGGGGCAACGTAACCCATACGCCGCGCAGGAGCAACGGTTCCGGCGGGGCCTGGCACCAGCAGGGCGGCATCCGGCCGCCCGAGGCCGTCCTTGCCGTGGCCGCCTGCAACCCCTAAACTAGCCGCACTCCGCCATCGGGGCGGCAATTTCCGGCCAACGGGAGGATGACCATGCTCAGCATGACGGGTTTCGGTAGCGGCGAGGGGCGCCGCGGCGCCATCACCGTGACGGTTGAATTGCGCGCGGTGAATCACCGCTTCCTGGACGTCAGCCTGCGCCTGCCCGGCCCTTTGGCGGCCTTCGAGATCGATATCCGCAAGTTCCTGAAGGACCATGTGTCCCGCGGGAGGGTGACCGTGGCGGTCCAGCTGGCGGTGGATAATGCTGGGGCCGCCTCGTCCCTGGATGCGGTGCGGCTGGAGCAGGCCGTCAACATGCTCAAGGCCGCCGCGGCCCGTCTGGAGCAGGAGACCGGCCAGCCCCACCCCCTGACCCTGCACGAGTTGGTGGCGGTGCCGGATCTCTTCCGGCCCGACGATTCGGGCCTGCAGCCGGAGGACCTCAAGGCGGCCCTGATGGAGGCCCTGGAAGCCGCGCACACCGCCCTGCAGCAGATGAAGCAGGCCGAGGGCGATGCCCTGGTGGCCGAGATGAACCAGCGGCTGGACACCCTGCAGGGGCAACTGGCCCAGGTCGAGCAGCTGGCGCCCGGGGCGGCGGTGGAGATCAAGGCCCGCCTGGAGCAGCGGCTGGCCGAGATCCTGGACGCCCAGCTCGAACCCCAGCGCCTGGCCCAGGAAGTGGCCCTGCTGGCGGACAAGGCCAACATCAACGAGGAATGCGAGCGGCTGGGCATCCACATCGAGGCCTACCGCAAGACCCTGCAGGAAGGCGGCCAGGTGGCCAAGCGCTTGAACTTCCTGCTGCAGGAGATGCACCGCGAGGTCAACACCATGGGCAGCAAGACCAACCTGATGGAAATCACCCAGGCGGTGATCGCCATGAAGGACGAGGTCGAGTCCCTGCGCGAGCAGATCCAGAACCTGGAATAGGAGATTGGAGTGATCATCCTGATCACCGGCCCGTCGGGCGCGGGCAAGAGCAGCTTCATCCACGAGCTGATGGCGCAGGAGCCGCGCCTGGGGTTTTCCGTTTCCACCACCACCAGGCCCATGCGTCCGGGCGAGGCCGACGGCCGCGACTACGATTTCGTGGACGACGACGAGTTCGACCGCCTGTTGGCCGAGGACGCCTTCGTCGAGTGGGCCCCGGTCCACGGGCGCCGCTACGGCACCACCCGGCGGCGGCTGGACGAACTGACCGGGGCCGGCCGCATCCCCGTGCTGGACATCGACGTGCAGGGCGGGGTCCAGGTGCTGGAGCGGTTCGGGCAGGAGATGGTGTCGGTATTCCTTTTCCCCCCCTCGTGGGAGGAGCTGGAGCGGCGCCTGCGCTCCCGCGGCACCGATGCCGACGAGGCCATAGCCAGGCGTCTGCAGACGGCCCGCCACGAGGTGACCTTCGCACCGCGCTACCGCTACTGGATCGTCAACGATGACCTGCAGGAGGCCGTGGGGAAGATGCGCGCGGTCATCACGGCCGAGGAATGCCGGGCCGAAAACATGGGGCTGCCGCCCCTGCCCTGACCGGCCCCGCGCCGATGGTCCTGATATTGTTTTCTTGACAACAGGAATCATTGCAACTATATTGCTCCCACATCCGGTGAAAACCGGAGTACCTGCCCTCTGTCTACGTTTCGATTCTGATTCCCGTGGACAAAACAAATAGGGCCCCTTGGAGCACAGGGGATGGCGCTGGAACAAGCCGGCGGTCCGATGTGCTCTGACCAAGCCGGAATGCCGGCAACAGGAGACAAGATTTTGAAGAAACTGTACGTGGGCAACCTGCCCTTCAGCGCGACCGAGGACGAAGTGACCCAGATGTTCGGTGAGCACGGAACCGTGCACTCCGTTGCGCTGATCAACGACCGCGAGACCGGTCGTCCCCGAGGCTTCGGCTTCATCGAGGTGGACGACGATGCCATGCAGGGCATGATTTCCGCCCTGGACGGCAAGGAGATGGGCGGCCGCGCGCTGCGCGTCAACGAGGCCCAGGACCGTCCCCGCCGCACCGGCGGTGGTGGTGGCGGCTACGGCGGCGGCGATCGCTGGTAGGTTTGTCTTTCAGCCCACGGGTTGATCGGACCCCCGCCGTCTCGGAAGAGGCGGTGGGGGTTTTCGTTTCCGCACCCCTTCCCTGAACCCGACCGCCCAGGGCGCGGATCAAGGCCTCGGCCTTGCATTTTTCCCTCGATCCGCTATAGTTTAGCGGTTGCAAAAGGCGTGGCCGGGGACCGGGTAGTTCCCGCCGTGCATCGTTTTCCCCTGATCGCGAGGCAAGCCGTATGACCTATATTCCGCGCAACAAGGTGACCGACCTGATCCCGAACAAGTTCCAGGCCATCAAGATCGCGGCCCTGGAGGCCCGCCGTCTGAACGAACGGGCCCTGACCTTCAACGTGTCGGTGCCGGGCAAAATCACCACCCTGGCCGTCAAGCGGTTGATGGAAGGCAAGGTCGAGTATTACGACGCCAAGGAACGTGCCCGCCTGATGCGCCTGGAAAGGGAGCAGGAACAGGAGTAGCCCATGGCCACCGACTCTCCGGCCTCTTTTCGGGTGTTGTTGATGGTCACCGGCGGCATCGCCGCATACAAGAGCTGTTTTCTGGCCCGCCTGCTGCAGCAGGCGGGCTTTGCCGTCAAGGCGGCCATGACCCCCGCGGCCACGCGTTTCGTGGGGCCGGTGACGCTGCAGGCCCTGACCGGCCATCCTGTGGCCACTGACCTGTGGGGCGAGGGGCAGAGCGAACCGCTGGACCATATCGAATACGCCCGCTGGGCCGATGTGGTCGTGGTGGCCCCGGCCACCGCCGACATCCTGGCCAAGGCCGCCTGCGGTATCGCCGACGACATGGTCTCGACCCTGCTGCTGGCCTGCGATGGCCCGCTGCTCATGGCCCCGGCCATGAACGACGCCATGTGGGCCCATCCCGCCGTCCAGGCCAACGTCGCGACCCTTGCCGGGCGGGGCGTGGAGATGGTAGGGCCCGGCAGCGGCCATCTGGCCTGCGGCACCACCGCCCCCGGACGCATGAGCGAACCCGAGGAGATCCTCGCGGCTGTCCGCAGGATCGTCGCGGATTTGCCGTCCGAGGCCCGGGCTGTGGGAACGGAGGCCGCAGCCGCGCAGGACTACTGGCGGGGGCGTCGCGTGGTCATCACCGCCGGGCCCACCCATGAGCCCATCGATCCGGTGCGCTACATCGCCAACCACAGCACCGGGCACATGGGCTTCGCCCTGGCCGGAGAGGCTGCGCGCAGGGGGGCGGTGGTGACGCTGATCTGCGGCCCTGTGGAGCTGCCGGTTCCCCGCGGCCTGGCGAAGGTGCAGCGGGTCACCACGGCCCGGGAAATGGCCGCGGCGGTGACCGAGGCCCTGTCCGCGGATCCCCAGTGGCTGGTCATGGCCGCCGCGGTGGCCGATTTCGCCCCCGAAACCCCGGCGGCCGGCAAGATCAAGAAGGAAGAGCTGGGTACGGGGTGGTCCCTGCAGATGCGGCGCAACCCGGACATCCTGGGGGAGATCGTGCCCGCCCACGCCCCGGCCGGCCTGAAGGTCGTGGGCTTCGCCCTGGAAACGTCCGAGGTGCAGGAGCGGGCGCTGGCCAAGTTGCAGGCCAAGAACATGGATTTCATCGTGGCCAACAATCCCACCGCGGAAGGTTCCGGTTTCGGCGCCGTGGACCACGAGGTCCTGCTGCTCGACGGCACCGGCGTGATCTGGCGGAGCGCCTCCCTGCCCAAGCCCGAACTGGCCGCGCTGCTGCTGCAGAAGCTGGCGGCGGCGGAGGTTTCATGAGCCGGCCCGAGGCATACGCCGGGCTGGTCGCCGACCTGCTGAAATGGCTGCGTCAGAACGACACGCCGGCCGGCCGCTGGTACTGGGATGAAGGTGCACCTGCGACCCCGGCCGGCCCCGGGCCTGCGGCGTCGGCCCCTGTCGCCCCCTCATCAGCGCCTGCGGTGGCTCCTGCGGCCGAGACGCCGCCGGAAAAAGAGGATCCCTTCGCCGCCGAGCTGCGGGATTTCGTGGCCCGGGCCATGGACAGCATCGCCGCTCATGCCGCCGACGACGGGCTGCTGGCCGGGTTGCCGGCAGCCGAGCCGGCTCCCGATCCCGCCGAGGCCCTGGCGTCATTGCGGACCGAAGTCCTGTCCTGCACCGCCTGCGGTCTGCATGACGGCCGCCACAACGTCGTTTTCGGAGCCGGTAGCCCGCGGGCCGACCTGGTCATCGTGGGTGAAGCTCCCGGCCGGGACGAGGACCTGCAGGGCGAGCCCTTCGTGGGCCGCAGCGGCCAGCTGTTGACGAAGATCCTGGCCGCCATCGGCCTGGCCCGCGAGGATGTATTCATCTGCAACATCCTCAAGTGCCGTCCCCCCCGGAACCGCGACCCCTTGCCGCCGGAGGTGCTGGCCTGCGAGCCCCACCTGACGCGGCAGTTGTCCATCATCCGGCCGCGGGTGATCTGTTGCCTGGGCCGTGTGGCGGCCCAGACCCTGCTGGGCACTTCCGTTTCCCTGGGGCGCCTGCGCGGAGGGGTGAACTTCTACCGGGATATTCCCGTGGTGGTGACCTATCATCCGGCCTACCTGTTGCGGAACCCCGCGGCCAAGCGGGACACCTGGAACGATGTGCGCAAGCTGAAGGCCTTGCTGGACGCCCTAGCCGCCGCCCCGACCGGAGGAGCCCCCGACCATGCCTGAGAGCGGCCGACTGCTGATCATCGACGATGATCAGGATTTCTGCGCGGACCTCGCCGCGGTGTTCTCGGCCCGCATGGATACCGGCGTGGCGTTCGACGGCCCTTCGGGTCTGGCTGAGCTCGGCCGCAAGGGGGCCGATGTGGTCCTGCTGGACCTGGATTTCGGCCCGGGCCGGGCCCACGGCCTGGAGATCCTGGAGCGGATCCTGGAGCATGAGGACCCGCCCGCGGTGATCATCCTGTCCGGTTCCCGTGAGATGCAGATGGTGGTGGAGGCGATCAAGCTGGGCGCGTTCCACTACGTGGTCAAACCCGCGGATGTCTCGCAGCTGGACAACCTGATCCGGCAGGCCCTGAAAATCAGGTTCGGTCGCTACGAGGTCAAGGCGTTCCAGGAGGAAGTGGGGCGCCTGACGGGGAACTTCATCGCCGGCGACGACAAGACCTTCGCCCTGCTGGAAAGGATCGAGAAGGTCGCTCCCACCGACACGACGGTGCTGATCACCGGCGAGTCGGGCACGGGCAAGGAGATGATCGCCAGGCGGATCCACGACGTCAGCGCGCGCCGGGCCAAACCCATGATCTGCCTCAACTGCGGGGCCGTGCCGCCGGAGCTCATCGAGTCGGAGATCTTCGGCCATGCCAAGGGCGCCTTCACCGGCGCGGTCGCCATGCGGGTGGGCAAGATGGAGCTGGCCGGCGAGGGCGATCTTTTTCTGGATGAGATCGGGGAGAGCCCCATCCCTTTCCAGGTCAAGCTGCTGCGCGCCATCGGGGAGAACGTACTGGTGCGCCTGGGGGAGCATCGCGAGGTGCCGGTCACCGCCCGCGTGCTGGCGGCCACCAGCGAGGATCTGGAAGAGGCGGTCAGCGAGGGGCGCTTTCGGGAGGCCCTGTACTACAGGCTGGACAGGTACCGTATCCAGGTGCCCCCACTACGTGAGCGCCGGGGTGATATCGAACCCCTGGCCCTGCATTTTCTGGGCACCTACTGCAAGGAATTCCACAAGCAGATCGACCGCTTCTCCCCCGCGGTCCTGGCCCGCTTCATGTCCGATCCCTGGCCCGGCAACGTGCGCCAGCTGCGCAACCTGATCGAGGCGGCGGTGATCGACTGCGAGGGCAGCGTCATCAGCCTGGGCGATATCAGGACCAGGGGGCGGCCCCGGCGCGCGGCCGGCGGCGGCACCTTGAATTACAAGGAGGCCATGGAGGATTTCCAGCGGGAATTCTTCCGCGTCCGGCTGACCGAAACCGGCGGCAACGTGACCCGGGCCGCGGCCAACTGCGGCATGGCCCGGCAACAGTTCCAGAAGAAGCTGAGCAAGCTGGGGATCTCATCGCAGGAGTTCAAGGCGCCATAGCCCTCTCTCCTGCCCTGGAAATGGTGCCTGCCTTTTGCTTGGGGGTGCCTCTTTTTTGTGTCACCACGTAACCCTATGTCAGAAAAGGAAACAAAGCAAAAAGGGGGGGGTGGCCGCCTCTTTTTTGTGGCACCACATGGTATAGATGACAGGTTTTGTAATCTTTTTATGTCTCGTAACTGATATTTTTTCAGTAAGTTGCAAAATCCAGGAAAATTTCTTATCAAGGCATGGCCCTTGCTATATATTCGTATCCTCTCTGCCGGGAATCTATAGGGATGGGAATTCATTGAGGCTGGTGGGGATGGGCAGCGCCTGTTTGGCATACTGGTGCGCTTATCGAATCAAACATCATCATGATTTGGATGGGGCGCTGCCTTGATCAATGTGGGGATCGTGAAAGCCGGAGGAATCAGGGCGAGGTTCTTTCGTGGATTTCCGGTCCCCACTTTTTTCAACCGGGGAAGATACCATGCCGGATCCTGGTGCCCCCAAGCCCCGCCTGCTGATCATGACCGGAAGCCGGGAACTGGATAGCGATCTCCACACCTGGCTGGATGCCGGTTATTCCGTGGCAACCGTTGACTCGGCCCGGGATCTACACGCGGCTTTGGCCACCGGGCCGGGCACGGTCTTGATGGTTGATTCCCCCGCTACTCCCCTGGAGATCCAGCTGCCGGAACTGGCCGCGGCCGCCCTGGGCAAAGGCTGGCGTGTGATCCGGTTGGCCGCGGATACGGGCCACTACGATTCCCGCTGGGACCGCGGGGTGATCCATCTGCCCCTGGGTGTCAGGCCCAAGGTCCTGCTGGCGGCCATCAAGGGGTTGCACCGCAAACGGGCCGGGGGATAGGCGGGCTTCCTGCAGCTAGGACCCGATCAGGATCGGCATCCCCATCCACGGCCAGATCTTCCAGACGAACACCGCCAGCACCGCCAGCAGCATGATGCTGGGCGGGATCCCGTACAGGAAGAACTCCCTGGCGCGGAACTGGTGGCTTTCAAAGGCGATGGCGTTGGGCGCGGCTCCGACCAGCAGCATGAAGGGCATGCCGGCCGCGGCCAGGGAGGCGAACATCACGATCTCGGGTTCCACGCCGATGAACGGCGCCATGACCAGGGCCACCGGCAAGGTGATGGCGATGGCGGCCACGTTCATGATGAAGTTGGTCATCATCAACACGAAGAACGCGATCCCCATGATGAACACCAACCAGGGCGCCTGGCTGAACCAGGACAGCCAGCCGATGGCCAGCCACTCGGCCGCGCCGGTCTGCCACAGGCAGAATCCGATGCTCATGGCCCCCCCGAACAGCAGGACGATGTTCCAGGGCACGGCCTCGAGGTCCTTGAGGCTGAGGATGTCCAGCAGGAAGAAGAGCATGACCGCCGAGAGGATGATGGCGCTCTTGTTGATGTGGCCCAAAGCCGGCACGAAGGCGCGCAGCATCAGGGCCAGGACCATGGTGAAGGCGATCACCAGGGTGGCGGCCTCCTTGCGGGACATGCCGCCGAGCCCCGCGGCCAGGTCTTCGGCCTTGGCGTGCAAACCGGGCAGACGGGGCCGCTCGGGGGGGAAGACCACGCACACGTAGGCCCACAGCAACAGGACCATGATCACGCCCAGAGGCAGCATGAACTTGGTCAGCTCGAAGAAGGAGATCTCCTGCCCGGTCAGCTGCTTGAAGAACCCGATGGCCACGGCCCCGCGGGCGGCTCCCAGCAGGGTGATGATGCTGCCGGCGCCAGCGGTCCAGGCCATGCCGATGAACAGGCCCTTGCCGAAGACCGTGGGGTGGCCCTTCGGCTCGTAGAGGTTGTGCACGATCAACAACAGGGGGAACAAGGCCGCAGCGACCGCGGTGTGGGCCATGAACAGCGTCAGGAACGCCGTCAGGCCGAAGGCGCCCAGATAGATGATGCGCGTGTCCTCGGAGACCCGAGACAGCACCTGGAAGGCGAGGCGGCGAGTCAGCCCGGTCTTGACGAAGGCGGCGCCGATGAGCAGGGAGCCGAAGATGAACCACACCGACGGGTCCATGTAGTCGGTCAGGGCCGTGCGGGTGTCGCGGATCAGCCACAGGGACTGGATCACACCGATACCGATGGCGGTGATGCCGACGGGGATCACCTCGAACACCCACCAGATGCCCGCCAGCAGGAACAGCCCCAGGGCGGCCTTGCCTTCGTGGCTCAAAAAGACGGGGCTGCCGTGGGGGTCGGTGACGGCCGGAAAGTTCGGCGCGGTCAGGATGCCGATGAACACCACCAGACCGAACAGGAAGGGGATCAGCCGTTTGCGGGAGCGGAAGATCATGTGGTCTTGTCGTCCCTTTCGGCGGATCGGCGACGGGTGATCACCAGGGGGAACTCGAGCTCGGGATCCACCCCGGTGACGGGAGGCCGGCGGACCGGGTCGGTGAGCCCGCACCGCGACAGCATGGCATCCAGGTCCGGTTCCGTCCAGCACTGGTGGCACTGGCAGTATTCCTGCAGGTTACCCGATTCGATCTCCAGGATCCAGTGGGCGTGGGCTTCGGTCATCACATCGGCAAACCAGGTGTACTCCTGAAGCCACAGATGGGGCTGGTCGCTGAAGGGGGAGCGAGGGACCAGGTCCCAGGTCGTGCCGCTGTCCCGGGTGAACATGCCCTCGGGCACGTATTCCAGGATGAACAGGCCGCCCGGGCGCAGGCAGGCCGCCAGCCGGGCCAGGATAAGCGGGGCGCGGGCGGCGGAAAAGCCGTGGAAATCCCCGAACCACCAGGTCATCACATCGACCGGTCCGAAGGTGGCGCCGACCCTGGCGGGCAGGTCATCCTGCAGATGTTCCAGGTCGGCGTGCAGGAAGCGGCAGTCCAGGCCCTGGGCCACCGCCTGCCTGCGCGCGTGGTCCAGGGCGGCGGGGGAGATGTCCAGGCCCGTGCAGCGGTGGCCGCGGCGGGCCAGCTCGTGGCCGTAAAGGCCCGGGCCGCAGCCGATATCCAGGACATGGCAGGGGCCTGCCTGGTCCGGGAGCATGGTGGACGCAGTCTGCAGCAGCCAGTCGATGTGGGCGGAAATCACCTCGGGGCGGCGGGTGCCCTGGTTGGTTGCGGGGTCGAGCTGCACGGCAAGGGCCCGCTCGCTGAAGGCCCGGTCGGCCCAGGGGAAGCTCTCGAGCCCGCCCCAGGGCTTCATGTGCCGGCGGGCCTTGTCCATGCGCCTGAGGGCGCGGGTGTGCTTGTTGGCGAAGGGCGGCAGGCGCATGACTTTCGACTCCGCAAGTTGACGGTCGGACGGGAGGCAGGTCCGGGCAAGTAATCCCCCGGCCGCAGGGACGGCCAGCAGGCTTGTCGACTGTGGCACGGGCCCCTTTCGCCTGCATTATCGGGAGCCCACGGAAAGTTTTCCACCGTGAAAGCGGATTGTCCCCAGGTTTTCCACGCCCGGCGTCAGGTTGCCCGGAGGTTTGTCCCCATGTTGTCCACAGGATTGTGGGGGCATGCCGGGCGTGAAGTTTGGGGCGGTGCGGGGGGTGTGGTACATTGCTGGGAAGGCTGGTAAGGCATGCTAGGCTGAGGAGATGGTGGTTTTGCTGAAGGATGTAACCGCATGAGTGAAAACCTGCCGCAAAAAGGGCAGTTTCTGGTTTACGAGGCGGAAGATGGTCGGATCAAGATCGATGTCCGGCTTGAGGATGAGACCGTCTGGCTGACGCAACCCTTGATGGCGGAACTGTTTCAAACGACCCAACAGAATATCAGTCAGCATATTCAGAATATATACGAAGAAAGCGAGTTGCCGCCGGAGACAACTCACAAGAAATTCTTGTCGGTTCGTCTGGAGGGGACCCGACAGGTTCGGCGTAACTTGGACTTCTACAACCTGGACATGATCATCTCGGTGGGTTACCGGGTAAAAAGCCGTGTGGCCACCCGGTTCCGTATCTGGGCCACGCAACGGTTGCGTGAATACATCGTCAAAGGTTTTGTGCTGGATGACGAGCGGTTGAAAAACCCGGACCAGCCCTTCGACTACTTCGAAGAACTGCTACGCCGCATCCAGGATATCCGGACCTCGGAACGGCGGTTCTACCAGAAGATCACCGATATCTACGCCACCAGCATCGATTACGATCCGACACAGCAGATCAGCATCGACTTTTTCAAAACCGTGCAGAACAAGATGCATTGGGCCATCACCGGTAAGACTGCAGCGGAAATCATTCACGAACGTGCCGATGGCGACAAGCCCAACATGGGGCTGACAACCTGGCGGGGAGCCAGGGTCCGTAAACAGGATGTGGCGATCGCAAAGAACTATCTGGGCGAAGAAGAACTGCGCGCCTTGAACAACCTCGTGGAACAGTACCTGATCTTCGCCGAAGGACAGGCCATGCGCCGCATCCCCATGCACATGGCTGACTGGATCAAGAAGCTCGATGCCTTTCTGGATCTCAACGAACGGCATATCCTTACCCATGCCGGGAAGATTTCCCACGCGATGGCCAAAGAACTGGCGGAGCAGGAATACGAGAAATTCAATGCTCGCCTTATTGCTCAAAACGATGCCGCCCTTTCCGACTTCGACCGAACGATCAAACAGATTGAAGCGAGGAAACAGGCTGGAGGGCTGACTACGAGTGACGAAGGCGAAGCATGAGCAAATGCCGAACAGCACAACCGGTTGCAGGACGAAAAAGGATGATCACATGGAAATGAAACCCCGGCAGGATCACATGCCCTCGGCCGAAGCTGCGGCCGCCGAACGCCGCTCCCTGCACTCGGCCTTCGGCTACGACCAGTTGCCCAAGGACCGGCGTCCGCCCTTCAGCGAGGAGGCCGAACAGGCCGTGCTCGGGGCGGTCATGGTCGACCGCGAGGCCGTCGGCCTGGCGCGCGAGAAGATCACCCACACGGATTTCTACCGCCTCGAACACCAGATCATCTTCCGGGCCATGTGCCGCCTGTACGAGAACGACCAGGCCATCGATCCCATCACCGTGGGGGACATGCTGCAGAAATCCGCCGAGGAGTTCCTGGACAAGCGGCAGCTCAAGGCCCTGCGCGGGCGCGACCTGCTGGATGTCGTGGGGGGGATGGATTTCCTGATCGACCTGGCCGGCATGATGGGGACGGCCGCCAACGTGGTCTTCCACGCGGGCATCGTGCGAGAGAAGGCCGTGCTCAGGCATCTGATCTCGGTTTCGACCTCCATCGCGGGCGAGGCCTACGAGGGCCAGGACGAGGCCGCCGCCATCCTGGACCGCGCCCAGGGCCGCATCTACGAGATCAGCGAGCAGTCCGACACCGAGGGCTTTTCCGGGGTCGAGAGCATCGTACCGGTGACCTTCAAGTCGATCGAGGAGGCTTTCCAGAGCAATTCCGACGTGACGGGTCTGCGCACGGGATTTTCCGAGATGGATCGCAAGACCGGCGGGCTGCAGAAGTCCGACCTGATCATCCTGGCCGCCAGGCCGTCCATGGGCAAGACCTCGCTGGCGCTGAACCTCGCCTACCACGTGGCGGTGAACGAGGAAACTCCGGTGGGGATCTTCAGCCTGGAGATGAGCCGCGAGCAGCTGGTCATGCGCATGCTCGGCAGCAGCGCCGGCTTCAACCTGCACAACCTCAGGCGCGGCAAGCTGCGCGCCGAGGACTGGCCGCGGCTGACCGCCGCCTGCGAGCAGCTCTCCAGGGCGCCGATCTTCATCGACGACAACAGCGGCATCTCGGTGCTGGAGATGAAGGCCAAGGCACGGCGCCTCAAGCAGCAGCACGGCCTGGGCCTGGTCATCATCGACTACCTGCAGCTGATGAGCTCGCCGGGCCGGGTCGAGAACCGCCAGCAGGAGATCTCGGCCATCAGCCGGAACCTCAAGGGCATGGCCAAGGATCTGGACGTGCCCGTGCTCGCCTTGAGCCAGCTGTCGCGCGGGGTCGAGGCTCGCACCGACCACCGGCCGATGCTGAGCGATCTGCGCGAGTCCGGCGCCATCGAGCAGGATGCCGACCTGGTGCTGTTCATCTTCCGGGAAGAGGTCTACAAGCCCGACGATGAGACCGTCAAGAACATGGCCTCGATCATCATCGGCAAGCAGCGCAACGGGCCCATCGGCCAGTTCGACCTGCATTTCCACAAGGAGTTCACGCGGTTCGCGGATCTGGCGCGGTAGTGCGGATCAGCTCTTGGTGCACAGATGTTCTTCGAGGGCAAGGAACAGGGTGAACAGCTCCTCGGCGTTTTCCATGACGTACAGGCCGGCCGCCCAGAAATCCAGGTTGGGGTCGCGCCGGCACCACTGGACCTGGGCCTTGAAGGTCGTGGTCCGGGGGCCGTCGCCGGCTTCCGGGCAGTGGAACTGCAGGACCAGGTTGGCCCGCGGATCGAGCGGCCGCGGCGCCATGAGGCGGACCCCGTGGCGGGAAACTTCCACCAGGTAGCCCACCAGTTCATCCGTCTGGACGTCGTACACACGGGCGTGGTACAGGGTCTGCATCCTTGCTTCTGCGCGGCGGTTGACCATGGTTGGCCTGGCCTTTCGGAATCGGAACCGGTATGGCGGCGGCAAGGTGAGCCCCGCCAGTTTTCCCGGTTATCGCCCGCAATAGCTTTTTCTTGAGGAAGAATACCCGGGAATGGCACCGAAGGAGATCCCCGCGCCATGATCGCGGTCATCATCATCCTGGCGGTTCTGACCGCCGGCCTGGCCGGTCTGCTGGTGATGCTCCACCGCAGCTTCGGCGCGCCCCGGGTGCCCGAAGACGGTGATCCGGGGCGCCTGGGCCTGGCGTTCCGTAAGGTCCGGATCCCCACCCGAAACCACAAGC
The DNA here is from genome assembly GCA_024763215.1 of Candidatus Krumholzibacteriia bacterium. Taxonomy (GTDB): domain Bacteria; phylum Krumholzibacteriota; class Krumholzibacteriia; order LZORAL124-64-63; family LZORAL124-64-63; genus JAHJTW01. The sequence continues at coordinate 32,883 of JANTFX010000025.1, forward strand.
ACCTTTGCGCGTGGCTGTTGCCTGCCGACAAGCCCGCCGGCTCCCTGGTGATGATGCACGGCTGGGGCGGCAACGCCCTGTTCCTGCTGCCGCTGGCCAAACTGCTACAGGCCGCGGGGATGAACATCCTGCTGGTCGACGCCCGCAACCACGGCCTGAGCGACGGCGACGGCCACTCCTCGCTGGTCAAGTTCGCCGCGGACCTGGGCAGCGCCGTCACCTGGGTCAGGGAGCAGCCCGAGCACGACGGGCCGGTGGCCCTGTGCGGCCATTCCCTGGGCGGGGCGGCGGCCCTGCTGACCGCGGCGGACCGGGGTGATATCGCCGCGGTGATCAGCCTGGCCACCTTCGCCCATCCCGCGGATATGATGCGGCGCTTCATGAAGCAGGCCCGGATCCCGGGCTGGGCCGCCCCCCTGGTGCTGCGTTACGTGGAATGGATCATCGGCCGCCGGTACGAGGATATCGCCCCGCTCAACACCCTGTGCCGGCTGGATTGCCCGGTGCTGATGGTGCACGGGGACCGGGACCGGACGGTGCCCCTGCAGGACTTCGAGAGGATGCGGGCGAAGTGCGGGGAAAAGGGGCCGCGGTTCCTGGTCATCCCCGGTGCGGGCCACACCTCGGTGGACAGGTTCGAGGCTCATGCGGGGGCGCTGCTGGATTTCTTGCGGCGGGG
>JANTFX010000026.1 GCA_024763215.1 Candidatus Krumholzibacteriia bacterium
ATGGTGATGTTGAAGTAACTGCCTGTATTTTGAGGTGTGGATGATTGACCGAGCCCCGGTGTTGCCGGGGCTCGGTATTATTGGTTAATGTTATTCTGCGGAGCGGATGGAGGTTATAAGTGAAAATAAATATCAGGGTGGTTATTGCCGCAGTTGTCTTGGCAATCGCTGCGCAGGGGGTCATCGCATTGGCGGATCCTGGTGGCTTTTCCGCCGAAATCCAGTTGGAGAAAAGCGAATTCCTTATTGACGACATCATTACAGGGAAGATGGTTATCTGCAATTCCGGTAATTCGGCCTCGACGAGGTTCAGTTTGATCAGGATCAAGTACACGATATCAGGTCCCGATGGTCAGAAGGTTGCATTTGATGAAGAGGATCCCCGCGCTTTACGGCTACGCTATCGGGAGATGGTGTTGAGCCCCGGGGATTGCGTTTATAGGCCCATATATTGTATCTCTCGGTGCTTTCATGATGTACCAGGGATGGCATTTCAGTCCCCGGGCACCCCTTATTAATAAGAGCAAATCGGCAGATAATATTTTCGAAAGGAGGGTGGCAAACTACAGAAAGCGCACAGGGCTTGAAAACCCTCGTGGGTTTTGGATTTACCAGATGATCCAGGAAATGAAGGCCCGGTGGGCCGGTAAGGAAGCCCCAAATCTCGGTATTCTCGGGGCAGGGGATATTTCGTTTGATTAGGCCAAGGAGTTTGGCTGGTGGATTGCGAGCCGTCCTATCGCACAAGAACGGCCCTGGTATTGCCGGCCGATCTCGGTCCACGGGCTGCGATCCGGTAGACGCCACTGGCCAGGGGGCGTCCTTGAAAGTCCCTGCCGTCCCACTGGAATATATGCTCCCCGGATTCCAGAAATCCCTTGAATACCCGGGCCACATGCCGGCCGGTCATGTCGTAGATGTCGATAGTCGATTCATGGGCACCAGGCAGTGTGACAACGATTTTCAGGCGGGGGTTGAAGGGGTTGGGGTAACATGCCAGATGGATATCTACCAGGGTATCGACAGGAGGCAGGTCCGTCGTGCCCGCGAATACCAAGGCGTACTGATTGAAGCCGGCCAGGACATCATCATGGGTTCCTGACTCGAACTCGTACTCCCAGGCTTCGACGTAGCGGGCGCCAAGGGTCACTGCCTGGTCGAAAGCCGTGCCGAGATCGTCGTTCAGAAGGCGCCCGGGCTGATCGGATGAGGCGATGACCTGGCAGTAGAGATCTCCTTCAAAGTCATCGAGAAACTGGAGCAGCGTGGGTTGGTAATCCGTCTTGCCCGATAGCCACCACATCGCTCCCCCGACCCTGTGCCCGAGGGAGGCATCGTGCCACAGATCGTCCAAGATCCGTTGGGCGGGAGTGGCGCTGCCGACTATCTCGTGGACTTCGACGGCAACAGCATGGGAAGGGAAGGCCAGGGCGAAATCCCGGGCGGCGATCTTCACGGACTCCACCCAGTTGTCCTCCGTGTATCCGGCGGCAGCCAGCTCCTCGGCAGTCACCCCGTTGAAATGGCCTTCGATACCGTTGGCGCTCATCTGGGGGACATAGACCAGTGACAGCAAAGGGTCGTTCGCATAGGTGTCGCCCAAGGCCTCTGCCAGGATCGCCAGCCGCTGGCGTACAACGGGATCCCATGCCTTGGGAATGATTTTCGGCTCGCCCCGGAAAAGGATGGTGAAGCTGTCGGCACCGAACTGTGTCCGCAGCCAATCCGGATGGTCCGAACCCGAAACTGCCAGGGACCAGTGCAGGCCCGCCTGGCGCAGGGATTCCACTTGGTTCTCGATGCGGTTGAAGTCGAAGACTCCGGGTTGGGGTTCCAGCTCCTGCCATCCTGCCCGCACCAGGACACCCCGCACCTCGGGATGAGTCTGGACGGCCGGATTGGTCGCACCACTTGCCGCAAATACTCCAAATGGCTTGGTGACGGCCTGCGCTCGAAGAGTCCCGGCGATCAAGAGAAAAAGTAGCAGAGGACCGGCCATTCTGGCGTAACGGAACATGGCATGACCTCACGGTTGAGACGGAATCGACTCTGAGGCTAAGCAATTTTCGCACCGCGAGTGCGTGGTCGTAACTGGTTGGCGGACCAGACTGTCTCGTCCCCCCCCAAAAAATGGGGGTGGGAACGTACCCCGAGGTTCACTTCCTGTACCCGTAGGGCCGTACTTTCTCACGTGACGCAGTTTTCTGCGTCTCAGTCAAGAAATCTCACATCACCCCAACTCATACTTCCCCAACCGATAGATCAGTATGTGCCGCGGGATGCCCAGGTATTCAGCGGTCTTGGTGCGGTTGCCGCCGCAGTTGTCCAGCGCCTGGCGGATGATCTCCTTTTCCAGCTCGATGAGGGAGAACCCACCGGGGGGCAAGGGGCCCAGGGGCAAATCTCCGGCAGCGGCCCGGGCTGCGGCGGTGCTTTCGCCCAGGGTCGCCGGCGCGGCCTGGCCGGCCCCCGGCGCGAGCCGCCTCAGGTCCTTCAGGGTCAGCCTGTCATCCGATCGCATGAGCACCAGCCGTTGGTTCAGGTTGCGCAGTTCGCGCACGTTGCCCCGCCAGGGCAGGGTTTCCAGTTCGGCCAGCAGCTCGGGCTCCGAAACCACGCCCTCGCCGCCGTGCAGCAACGTGAAATGCTCCCAGAGCAGGCCGATATCGCCGGGCCGCTGGCGCAGCGGCGGCAGGTTGAATTCGACGACCTGGATGCGGTACAGCAGGTCTTCGCGGAAGCGTCCGGCGGCGACCTCGGCTGTCAGATCGCGGTTGGTGGCGCAAACGAGCCGGAAGTCCGCCTGCACGGGGCTGCTGCCGCCCACCGGATCGACCTGCCTGGTCTCCAGCACGCGCAGCAGCTTGGGTTGCAGGGCCAGGGGCAGTTCGGCGATCTCGTCCAGGAACAGGGTGCCGCCGGCGGCGGCCCGGATGCGGCCGACCGAGGCCGACACGGCGCCTGTGAAAGCCCCGCGGGCGTGGCCGAACAGTTCCGCCTCCATCAACTCGGCGGGGATGGCCCCGCAGTTCACCGCCACGAAGGGTTTCTGCCAGCGGTCGGACAGGTCGTGCAGGGCCCGGGCGGCCAGCTCCTTGCCCGTGCCGCTCTCGCCGCTCAGCAGCACCGTGGCTTCGCTGGGGGCCACCCGCTGCAGGTCCTTGATCATCTGCTTCATGACCGGGGACTTGTAGATCAGGCCCGGCACCGGACCGCGACGCCCCAGCAGCTTGCGCAAATGCAGATTCTCCAGCTCCAGGCTGCGGGTGTGCAGGGCCTGCGCCACCACCGCCTTCAATTCATCACGCTGGAAAGGCTTGAGCAGGTAGGTGTAGGCGCCCAGGCGCATGGCCTCGACCGCCTGCTCGACGGTGCCGTGGGCGGTCAGGACGATGACCGGCGGGGCGTCGGGAGCGGGATTTTCCCGGATGCCGGCCAGCACCTCCATGCCGTCGATGCCGGGCATGCGGATATCGGTGAGCACCAGGTCGAAGCCCTCGTCCAGGACGGCCAGGCCTTCTTCCCCGCTGGCCGCCGGGGTCACGTCGTGACCGGCTTCGGTCAGGATGAAGCGCACGACCTCGCGCAGGCTGTCGTCGTCGTCGATGACCAGGATCCGGGACATGATGCCTCCTAGGGCCGGGGCAGGGTGAAGACCACACGACCGCCGGGACCGGGTGCGGCATCCAGGCTGCCGCCCATGTCCTCGGCCAGGCGCAGACTCGTGGCCAGGCCCAGGCCCGTGCCGCCGTTGCGGGTGGAATAGAAGGGGGTACCGAAATTGGCGAGGGCTTCGGGGCTGAAACCGGGGCCGGTGTCGGCGACGATGCACCGGGCCTGCCCGGCATCCTCCTCGATGACGAAGGTCACGGTCCCGCCCGCGCCCGCGGCCTGGGCGGCGTTCAGGCCCAGGTTCAGGATCACCTGCCGGGCCTGCTCACGATTGCCGATGACGCGGATCTCGCCCGAAGGCACTTCCAGGACGATGCGCGGTGGCTCCGGGCTGTGCTCCAGCAGGTCGCCCACGGCGCGCACCTCGACCGCCAGGTCGAAGGCCACGGCCTCGCCCGGCTCGCTGCGGGCGAAGGCCAGAAAGCGGGTCAGGACCTCGTTGAGGCGGCGGGTTTCCTGCAACAGGATCTGGAGCAGGCCGGCCTTGGGGTGCGCGGGAGGGAAGTCGTCGCCCAGCACCTCGGCCGCGCCCTGGATGCTGGCCAAGGGGTTGCGGATCTCGTGGGCCAGACCCGCCGAGAGGCGTCCCACGGCGGCCAGCCGGGCCGAACGCACCAGCTCGGCCTCCATGCGCTCCTTCTCGTCCAGGGTATCCTGCAAGGCCTCGGCGGTGCGGGCCAGTTGCGCCCGCGAGGCGTTGATGCGGTCGACCAGGGTGCCGGTCAGCACGCCGACCGCCAGGTACAGCGCCATCTCGAGGAATTTCTCGATGCCGGGCGCCGGGTCGAACCCGATCCAGCCCAGGGCGTGGGGGATGTAGAGGGCGGCCACGAACAACGAGCTTAAAAGGCCCCCGCGATAACCGCCGCGAAACGCCGCCAGGATGATGGGGAAGTAGTACAACCGCCGGTAGATGCCGTGCAGGGCGTGGATGTGGATGGCCGTGTTGTAGTGCAGGAAGGAGACCAGCAGCACCAACATGATCACCAGGCGGTAGCGCGCCCAGAACATCCCGGTTTGTGATCTGATGTCGCGGTCGGGGGTCACGGCGGCTCCTGGGCAGAGGCGATGGGCAACGGCCCGGAGCACCGGAACACCTGCAGGGGGGTGCGGGGCGCTCCGGCCTCCGGGCCTATTGTAGGGAATTTCCCCGCGCGGGGAAGCCGTTATTTATCCGGTGCTTCAACGCCGCCACTTCAGCTCCAGTTCCCGCGCGCCGCAGTAGAGGGTCGGCACGGTGAACACCGTCAGCAGGACCACCATCATGCCGCCGAACGAGGGGATGGCCATGGGCACCATGATGTCGGCGCCGCGTCCGGTGCTGGTCAGCACCGAGACCAGGGCCAGGATGGTGGTGGCCACGGTCATCAGCGCGGGCCGGATGCGGCGGCCGGCCGCTTCCAGGGTGGCCGCGCGGATGGCTTCCGGGTCGGTGAGCTTGCGCTTCGCGAAGGTCTGGTCCAGGTAGGTGGCCATGATCACGCCATCGTCCGAGGCGATGCCGAACAGGGCGATGAAGCCGACCCAGACCGCCACGCTCAGGTTGATCGGATGGATCTGGAACAGGGTCCGCATGGAGGTTCCGAAGATCGAGAAGTCCAGGAACCAGGGCTGCCCGTACAGCCAGATCAGCAGGAAGCCGCCGGACCAGGCCACGAAGATCCCCGAGAAGACCATGGCGGTGGTCAGAGCCGAGCGGAACTGGAAGTACAGGATCAGGAAGATGACGAACAGGGCCGCCGGCAGCACGATCATCAGCCGTTTCTCGGAGCGAACCTGGTTCTCGTAGCTGCCGGCAAACGTGTAGCTGACGCCCGCCGGCAGGTCGAACTCGCCGTCGGCGATCTTCTGCTTGAGATGGCGGTCCGCGTCCTCGACCACGTCCACCTCGGCCTGGCCGGGCTTCTTGTCGAACAGCACGTAGCCCACCAGGAAGGTGTCCTCGCTTTTTATGACCTGGGGGCCGCGCACGTAGCTGATGGTCGCCAGCTGGGTCAGCGGGATCTGGATCCCGCCCGGCGCGGGCACCAGCACGTTCTCGATCCCCTCGATGGAGTCGCGCAGCTCGCGGGCGTAGCGCACGCGCACCCCGTAGCGCTCCCGGCCCTCCACGGTGGTGGTGACGGTCTTGCCGCCCAGGGCCACCTCGATGACGTTCTGGACCTTGCCGATGGTCAGGCCGTAGCGCGCGATGGCGTCGCGGTCGATGGCGATCTCCAGGTAGGGCTTGCCCACGATGCGGTCGGCGATGACCGCCGACGCCTCGATGGACGGCACCTCCTTCAGGAAACGTTCGATCTCCAGGCCTACCTTCTCGAGGGTCTCGAGGTCCGGGCCCTTGATCTTCACGCCCATGGGGGCGCGCATGCCGCTCTGGAGCATGACCAGGCGCGCGGCGATGGGCTGCAGCTTGGGCGCCGAGGTGGTGCCGGGCAGGCGGGTGGCCCTGACGATCTCCTGCCAGATATCGTCCGGGGTGCGGATCTCGGGCCGCCACTGCCGAAACGGCCGGCCGTGCTCGTCCGGTATGAGCTCGCCGGCCTCGTCGCGTGTGAACTCGCCCGCCTGCTTGTCGTACTGGAAACGCAGACGGTGGCCGGCCTTGTCGGTCCTGTATTCGGGCAGGTAGTTGATGATGGTCTCGACCATGGAGATGGGCGCCGGGTCCAGGGGCGAATCGGCGCGGCCCAGCTTGCCCACCACCTGGGCGACCTCGGGAATGGAGGAGATGGCCGTATCCAGCTTGGCCAGCACGTCGGCGGCCTCGCCGATGGAGGCGTGGGGCATGGTCGTCGGCATGTACAGGAACGAGCCCTCGTCCAGCGGCGGCATGAACTCCTTGCCCAGGCCGCGCCAGATGGTCATCCCCATGATGATCAGCGCCACCGGCAGGCTCAGGAACAGGAGCTTGTGGGCGAGGCACCAGGCGAGCATGCGCGTGTAGAAGCGGCCCAGCAGGTAGAAGGCCAGCAGCAGGCCGCCCAGCAGCAGGGCCACGAACAGGAAGTTCAGCACCAGGCCCTTGCCCGGCCCCAGGGGCAGCCAGTGCTCGGACAGGAACACGGCCACGATGAAGACCGCGAGGTAGTTGGCCAGCAGGGGCCCGTACCTGCGGATGCGCGGCGGCATGACCTCCTCCAGCAGGCTGTACAACCCCCACAGCACCAGGCCCAGGCCCACCACCAGCGACAGGCCGCCGGCGGCCAGGATGCCGGCCAGGACCAGCAGCAATCCCGAAATCCTTTTGGCGCGCACCGGCGCCACCTTGCGCGTGAACAGCAGATGGGCGAACGGGGGGATGACCGTCAGGGCGACGATGACCGAGGCGATCAGGGCGAAGGTCTTGGTGTAGGCCAGCGGCTTGAACAGCTTGCCCTCGGCGTCCTGCATGGTGAACACGGGCAGGAAGCTGATGATGGTGGTCGATACGGCCGTCACCACGGCGCTGCCCACCTCGGACGAGGCCCGGAAGATGACCTCCTTGCGGTCGGCGTCGGGGCCGGCCTCATCCAGGTTGCGCAGGATGTTCTCGCACAGGATCACCCCCATATCCACGATCGTCCCGATGGCTATGGCGATCCCCGACAGGGCCACGATGTTGGCGTCCACCCCGAAGAGCTTCATGCCGATGAAGGCCATCAGCACCGCCAGCGGCAGCAGGCCCGCGATGAGGATGCTGCTGCGCAGGTGCATGATCATGACGATCACCACGATGATGGTGATCAGGATCTCGTCGGTAAGGGCGTTGTTGAGGGTGCCCAGGGTCTCGTAGATCAGGCCGCTGCGGTCGTAGAAGGGCACGATGGTGACCTTGCTGGTCCGTCCGTCGGGCAGGGTCTTGCTGGGCAGGCCCGGGGAGATCTCCTCGATCTTGGCCTTGACGTTCTTGATGGCCGCCAGGGGGTTCTCGCCGTAGCGGGCGACCACCACGCCGCCCACGGCCTCGGAGCCCTCCTTGTCCAGCACGCCGCGACGCAGCGCCGGCCCCGTGCTGACCGTGGCGACGTCGCTGATGGTCACAGGCACCCCGTCGCGGGCGGTGATCACGCTCTTGGCGATGTCGCCGGTGTTCCTGAGGAAGCCCAGGCCGCGGATCATGTACTCGGCGCGGTTGATCTCGATGGTCCGGGCGCTCACGTCGAGGTTGGACTGCCGCACCGCCGTGTAGACCTGCTCCAGGGTCACCCCGTAGGCGGTCATGGCGTCGGGGTCCACGTCGATCTGGTACTCGCGCACGAAGCCGCCCACCGAGGCGACCTCCGACACCCCCTGGGCCGACATCAGGCCGTAGCGGACGTACCAGTCCTGGATGCTGCGCAGCTCGTCCAGGTCCCAGCCGCCGGCGGGGTTGCCGTCCTCGTCGCGGCCCTCGAGGGTGTACCAGAAGACCTGGCCCAGGGCGGTGGCGTCCGGGCCCAGGCCCGGTTGCACGCCCTGGGGCAGGGTACCCGGCGGCAGGCTGTTCAATTTCTCGAGGATGCGCGAGCGCGAATCGTAGAAGTCGGCCTTCTCACCGAAGATCACGTAGATGGTGGAGAACCCGAACATGGAGTAGCTGCGCACCGTCTTGATGTCCGGCAGACCCAGCAGGGCCACCGTCAAGGGGTAGGTGATCTGGTCCTCGACGTCCTGGGGCGAGCGGCCCATCCACTTGGTGAAGACGATCTGCTGGTTCTCGCCCAGGTCGGGGATGGCGTCCACGGGTACCGGATCGCGCGGCAGGCCGCGCAGATCCCAGTCGAAGGGGGCGACCATGACACCGGCTGCGACCACGATCAGCACGCCGATGGCCACGATCAGCTTGTTTTCCAGGCAAAAGCGCAGCAGGCCATCCAGCCAGGAACGGTTTTCTGTCGGCTTGTTCACGGTGTTTACCTCTGTGCTGCGGCCGAGGCCGTCGTGGTCAAGGAGTCGGTCTGGCTGCCGCAGCGGGGCATGGCCGCACCGAAGAAGGGGTTGGCCGTGACGGATTCGAGTTGCAGCCAGTCCCCGCCACGGTTGTCGTCGGCCATGGGGCAGTGGAACTTGCGCACGGTGTGGTCACTCCGGTATCCGAAGCGCTCCAGGGCTTCCCACAGCGGCGGGCCGAGCTCGAGCAATGCCCGGCGGCGGCCTTCGATGTCGGTTGCAGCCGACAGGCCGGCGGCCCCCTTGTTCAGGATCTTCAGGTCCCGCATCCAGGCCAGGTGGGCCTGGCCTGTGAGCAGGGACATATCCACCGCTTCCAAAGCTGTATTGAGGGTGTGACCCGCGGCTCGCGCGGCGCCGTCGTCGTCGTTTGCCAGGGCCTTCTGGACGTCCAGGTAGGCATCCAGGACCCCGCCCAGCTGTCCGAGGAAGGCCTGGGGAGCGGTGAATGATTCGTCTGCGGACTCGGGTGCCGTGGGTGTCTTCGCCGCCTGTTTATCGTCCATGGACGACATGGCTCCGTGGTTGTGGGCCGGAGGCGGCCCGCCGCCAGGACTCATCATGCTGGGCTTGGCCTGGATCTGCAGGGCGCTGTCGAGCTTGAAGGCGCCGTGGGTCACCACCATCTCGCCTTCACGCAACCCCGACAGCACGATGTACTTGTCGTCTGCGCGGGGGCCCAGGACCACTTCCCGGCCGCTGAAGGTCGGTTTCTCGGTATCGGGCTCCTTGACGTAGACCACCGCCCGCTTGCCGGTGATCAGCGGGGCGCTGGCGGGGATGACCAGGGGCTCGGTGTCAAGGGTGCCGGTGGGCTTGCCCATGGCGTCCAGACGGGCCGAGACGGTGGCATCGGCGAACAACCCGGGTTTGAGCCCGCCGTCGGGGTTGGGCACCTCGACGCGGACCTCGGCGGTCCGGGTGCGGGAGTCCAGGACCGGGTCGATGAAGACGATCTTGCCGTTGAAGGTGCGGCCGGGCAGGGACGAGACGGTGAAGTCGACGTCCTGGCCCAGCCTCAACCAGGGCAGGTCCGACTCGTAGGCATCGATGATGAGCCAGACACGCGACAGGTCCGCGACCGTGTACAGGGGCGCGCCGGTCTGCACGTACTTGCCTTCGATGGCCTGCTTGTGGACCACGACACCGGCCACCGGCGAGGGGATGCGGATGTGGTCGGCGGGTGTGCCGCGCTGCTCTATGGCCGCGATCTGCCGGTCCTCGAGTCCCCACAGCTTCAGCCGTTGCCGGGCCGAGGCGACGGTGGCCGTGGCCGAACGGCGGAGCAGGGGGTCCGAGCTCGCGGCCAGCTGTTGCGCGGCCTCCAGGCTGCTCAGCAACTCGGTTTGGGCCGAGTACAGCGCGGGACTGTAAACCGAAACCAGGGGCTCGCCCCGCTTGACGACGTCGCCGGTGAAGTCGACGAACAGGGTGTCGATGCGGCCGGCGATCCAGGAGGAGATGGTCCGCTGCAGGGTCTCGTCGTAGCCGATCCGGCCGATCAGGGCCAGGTCGGTCCGTGCGGAACCGCGCACCACCTCGGTGGTGCGGATATCGGCCAGGGCGGCGGCCGACTTCGACAGCTTCAGGGTGCGTGGGCCGAGCTCCTCGTCCTGGCTGCTTGCCAAGGGGATCAGGTCCATGAAGCAGATGGGGCACTTGCCGGGCTTGGGCAGCTTGATCTGCGGGTGCATGGAGCAGGTCCAGATGGTGGGCTCGGCCGTGGCGTGCCGGCCCGGTTCCAGGTCGGGGGTGGCGGAACCGCCTCCGCCGCGCAGCAGGAAGCCGAGGCCGAAGGCGGCGATGACGCCGATGATGATGATGACACGTCGCATGGGGATCTCCTTGCCGGCGGTTTTCGTATTCATGATTGGATCTTCAGGGGTGAGGCGATGAGCCCTTCGATGTCGCTTTGCCGGATCAGCAGGTCGGTGCGGGCCCGGACCACAGCGAGCTGGAATTCCAGCAGCAGGCGCTGGGCGTCGATCAGGTCCAGGAAAGCGCCCTGCCCGGTTTCGAATGCGGCCCGGGCGGCCGCCATGGACTGGCGGGCCTTGGGGATCAGGGCGGTATCGTAGAGCTCCAGCTGGCGGCGGGCGTCACGGTAACCGAACAGGGCCTTGCTCAGGCGGGCGCCGAGGGCGTTGCCCTCCTGGCGTCGCGAGTCGTCGGCGGCAGACAGCCGGCTGGCCGCCTCCCGGGAGGCGGCGCGGTACTTGCCCCGCCACAGCGGCACCTGGACCCCCACGGTGGCCATCAGGGCGTTCTTGCCGCTGTCGGCGATGCCGGGCATGCGGGCCGCACCGGTCTGGATGAGGTTGACGCCCAGAGTGAACGAGGGCAGGCCCTGTTTGCCCGCCAGATCCTCGCTGTGAACCGCGGCGGCGGCTTCATGGCGCCAGGCGGACAACACGGGGTTGTTGGCCGCCATGACGGCCCCTAGTTCGGCTTCCCCCGGGACGGCGTCGGCGGCCACGGCCACAGGCAGGGCGGCCAGCTGGACCGGGGTGTCGGGGCTGCGGTCCAGGTCGGCGTTCAACACCGCGAGCAACGGCGCGCGCCGGTCCTCGAGCTCGGCCAGACGGTTGGAAAGCTTGCCGAGTTCCACCTGGGTCTTGATCAGGGCGGCATAGTCGCCGCTGCCGGAGGCGTATCTGCTCTGGGCGGTTTGTTCCCACTGGGTGAGCAGGACCAGATGGCTGCCGGTGACGGCGATGCTGCTGTCCAGATACGCCAGCTCGAAACCGTTGGTGCGGATGCGGGTGATCAGCTCGAGGATCCGCTGGTCCAGGCGGGATTGGGCCGCGGCGGCCTTTTCGCGCTGGATATCGCCCTTGGCGCCCAGGGTTCCGAACCAGGGGAACGACTGGGAGAGCTGGTAGGCGCGGTCCTGGGGGCCGACCCTGGTCTCGACCGGCTGGAGATATTCCACGACCGCCAGGCGGGGATCGGGCAGGGCCTGGGCCTGGGGCACGCGTTCCCGGGCGGCCAGCACCCGGGCGGCCGCCGCGCGCAGGGCGCGGTTGCGGCGTATCCCCACGACCACCAGTTCATCGATGGTTCTTGTGTTGCCCCCCTGTGTCGTCAGGTCCAACCCGAAGCGTTCCAGGATGGGGGACTGGAGGATGAGATCCAGCACCGGGTCGGAGGATGCCGCCGTTGCGGGGCTTGGATTCAGGAGCGGCATCACAGCCAGCAGGGGCAGGATGAACAGCAGGTGGATTTTCATGAGGCCTTCCCGGGGCTTCGAGTCCAGGCGGTGGATTTCCATGCAGAAGGGAAGGCAGGAATGGGGCCATCAAGCTAAAGAGAATATTGACAAAAGGTTAAGAAAACATGAGGGCCGGCCCGCCCCCGAATTTGGAGAATATTCTCCACCAGCGTTGAAGAGTATTCTTCATGCGGCAAGGTTGATCCGCCGGCGGTCCGTATTAACTTGCCTGCATCCTGTTGGTGATGAAATGACCCCCGTGGAAAGGATCCTCACGTGAAGCTCGTCTCCTGGAACGTCAACGGCCTGCGCTCCTGCGTGGCCAAGGGTTTTACCGAATTCGCCCTGGCCAGCGACGCCGATGTGATCTGTCTGCAGGAGGTGCGTGCGGTGCCCGAGCAACTCCACGTGGAAATCCCCGGCTACACCATGTGCTGGAACCCCGCCCTCAAGCGCGGCTACAGCGGCACGGCCATCCTGACCCGCATCCAGCCCGTGAACGTTTTTCCCGGCATGGGCATACCCGAGCACGACACCGAGGGGCGCGTGCTGACCGCGGAGTTCGACGACTACTTCGTGGTCACAGTCTACACGCCCAACGTCAAACGCGAGCTGACGCGCCTGCCGTACCGCGCCGAGCAGTGGGATCCCGATTTCCTGAAGTTCCTCCGCAAGCTGGAAAAGACCAAGCCGGTGGTGTTCTGCGGTGATCTGAACGTCTCGCACCGGGAGATCGACCTGGCGAATCCGAAACCCAACCAGGGCAACGCCGGGTTCACGGACGAGGAGCGCGCGGGGTTCGACCGGCTGCTCAAGGCCGGTTTCATCGACACCTTCAGGGAGTTCGAGCCCGGTGGCGGGCACTACACCTGGTGGAGCAACCGCAAGGGGGTGCGTGCGCGGAACATTGGTTGGCGCATCGACTATTTCCTGGTCTCGGGTGTTTTGCGGCCCCGGCTGCGCGGCGCGGGCATCCTGTCCGACGTCATGGGCTCGGACCACTGCCCCATCACCCTGGAATTGGACTGAGGCCATGCCTGGTCCCTGGAGAAGCCCATGAACCCGCCCCGCCGTTTCGCCCCACGCTACCTGGAGGCCCTGGCGGCTCTCCATGCCGAGACCGACCTGCGCGCCGGCGCGCTGGCGGACAAGCACGCGGATTTTTTGATCTGCCGCCGCGGTTGCAGCGATTGTTGCCAGGATGGCCTGACGGTGCTGGAGATCGAGGCGGCCTGGATCCTGGCCCATCGCGGTCGGTGGGATGAACCGGACGCCCCCGCCCATGCGGCGGGAAGGTGCGCCTTCCTGACTCCCGAGGGGGCCTGCCGCATATATCCTTGGCGGCCCTACGTGTGCCGCACCCAGGGGTTGCCATTGCGCTGGCTGGACGAGTCGGGGCGGCAGGAAGCCGGCCGCAGCATCTGCCCCTTGAACGAGGATGAGCTCACCCGGGCGGGGCTGGCGCTGGCCGGGCTGCCGCCGGGCGATCTGTGGACCCTGGGGGAGGTCGAGGGCCGGCTGGCGTCATTGCAAGCCGAGGCCTCGGGGGAGTTCACCCAGGTGCGCATCCGTTTGCGCGACCTGCTGGGCACGGACTGAGCGGTATCAGTCTTCCAGGTCCTCGGGACTGCCGTGGCGGATGATGACTCCCTCGATGGTGTAGATGGTGTCCTCGGCGATGTTGGTGGCCAGGTCGGCCACCCTTTCCACGCTCTTGGCGGCCAGCAGCCAGCAGATCATGGCTTCGGACTGGCGGGCGTCGTCGCACATGCCGGCGGCCAGCCGGCGGGAAAGTTCATGGTAACGGGCATCGACCTCGTCGTCGGCCGCCAGCACCGCGTGGGCCTTGGCCGCATCGAGGTTCATCAGCGCGTCCAGGCTGTCGCGCAGCATGGTCCGGGACATCATCCCCAGCTCACGGAAGGACTGGGCCAGGACCGGCGGCAGGCTCGGCCCCCGCTGGCACCCCTTGCCTCCGGCTATGTTCACGGCCAGATCCCCGATACGCTCCAGATCGTTGTTCATCTTCAGGACGGCTATGAGGTAGCGCAGGTCCACGGCCACGGGCTGGTGAAGGGCGAGGATCTTCAGGCATTCCTCCTCGACTTCCACCTCCAGCAGGTCGATTTCCTCGTCCGCGGCCCTCACTTCCCGGGCCAGCTCGTATTCTCCCTGGGTCGCCGCCCGGATGGCCTTCTCCAGGTTTTCCTCCACCAGGGACGCGAGGTGGAAGAGTCGTTTCTTGAGCTGGTCGAGTTCCTTCTGCAGATGGATCTTCATGCCGGGATCCCTTCGGGGATGATGAGGGTGAAGGTGCTGCCGGCCCCGAGCCGGCTCTGGATATCCAGGCGGCCGCCGTGGGCCTGGGCGATGTGCTTGACGATGGCCAGCCCGAGGCCGGTGCCGCCGAGCTGCCGGCTGCGGGCCTTGTCCACACGATAGAACCGTTCGCACAGACGGGGCAAATGCTCGGCAGGAATGCCGGGGCCCAGGTCGGTGACGGAGATCCGGATTTCCCCGTCCTTGCGGTCGCACCCCAGGGTCACGGGTGAGCCCTCGGGACTGTACTTCAGGGCGTTGGCCAGGAGGTTGTCCAGAGCCTGGATCAGCAGGGGCGTGTTGACCGGGATCTCGATATCGAGAGCGCAGTCAAGTTTGAGGCGCCCCGCGGCGTCACGGCGATTGGTCTCGGCTTCCTGGATGACCCGCTTCAGCAACGGCCTTAACCGGGTGGGGGTTCGCTCCAGGGTGCCCGCGTCCGTGTCCTGCTCCAGCTTCGAGAGGTTCAGCAGGTCCGAGATGATGGCCTCCAGCCGGTCGGCCTGGGCGCTGATGATGCCCAGGAAGCGCTGGCGCTCCTGCTCATCCTGGGGAGGGTCTTCGCGCAGGGTCTCGGTGAAGCCCTTGATGGCCGTGATGGGTGTCTTCAACTCGTGGGAAACGTTGGCGACGAAGTCCCGGCGCATGGCCTCCAGCCGGCGCAGGCGGGTGATGTCGTTGAGCACCACCAGGGCGCCCAGCAATGCGCCGTCGGCATCCAGCAGGGGGGTGCCGTGGGCCTGGACCCATCGCTCCTCGGGCATGGTCAGGTGGATGTCGCGTTCCCGAGTCGTCGACTCGGCCAGCACCTCCTGGACCAGGGTGGTCAGGTGGCGGTTGTGGCCAACCTCCTGGATCGTCCGGCCCATGGCCGATTCCAGCGGGATGCCCAGCATCTGTGCCCCGGAAGGGTTCAAACCGAAGACGATCTCATCGCGGTCGATGGCCAGGACGCCCTCGATCATGCTGCCCATGACGGCTTTCAGCTCGTTGCGCTCGGCGACGATGGTGGCCATCTGGTCCCCGAGGCGTTGCGCCATGTGTTGCAGGGCCTCGCCCAGGGCCACGGTCTCGCTCGTGCCGCCGACGACCAGGTCGGCAGTGAAATCCCCCTCGGCCAGTTGCTGGGCGGCCAAGCGCAGGCGTTCGAGGACCTTGCCCAGATGCCGCGAAAAGGCAGCCACGACCAAGCCCGTCAGCAGCAGCAGGACCAGGCCCGCAACGACGATCCTGCGGTTGATGCCCCCGACGAGCCCGTTGATGTCGGCCAGGGTCATGGAGGTCCTGACCACGAAGGGGGAGGGCTCGTCGAGGGCGGGCACGGCCACGTAGAGGCGGCGGTTGCCGACGGTGTGGCTGTAGCGGACGGACCGTCCGGTTGCCCCCGACAGGGCGGCGGCCACTTCCGGCCTGCCGGCATGGTTCTCCATGGCGCGGGGGTCACCCTGGGAATCGCCCAGCACGGTGCCGTCGGCGGCGATCACGGTGTAGCGGACTCCGGCGACGGCGCCGTAGCTGCGGCAAAGGTCATTGACGGCGGCGAAGTCGCCGGCCAGGACCAGGGGGCTGAATTCACGGATGGTCAGGCGGGCCTGGTGATCGAGATCGGTGTTCATGCGGGCCATGAAGAAGGTGCGGACGGACCGGCCGGTGAAGCCCGTCACCAGCGCCATGGCGACCACCAGGAGGGCGAATACCGGTGGGGCCATGGTCCACAACAGGTTACGACGGTTCATGGCGTCAATCACCCATCTTGTAGCCGACCCCCCGGACGGTCTGGATCATGTCACCGCAGTCCCCGAGCTTGCGGCGCAGGGCGGCGATCTGGACGTCCACCGAACGCCCGGTCACCGGGTAGTCGTCCCCGTGCACCGCCCGGACGATCTGCCGGCGCGTGAATACCCAGCCCGGGCGCAGGGCCAGGAAATGCAGGATCTGGAACTCGGTCCGGGTCAAATCCAGCTTCTGCCCTCCGGCATCCACCTCGTGGCGGCCCGGGTGGATGCTCAAGGGGCCCAGTTCCAGGACGTCGTCCTCGGTCACCTTGCGGGCGGGGCCGCGCCTCAGCACGGCCTTGACCCTGGCCAGCAGGACCTTGGGCCGGAAGGGCTTGGTGATGTAGTCGTCGGCTCCGGCCTCGAAACCCGCGATGATGTCCTCTTCCTCGCCCTTGGCCGTCAGCATCATCACCGGGATGGCAGCGGCCCGCTCGTCGTCCTTGAGCTGGCGGCATACCTCCAGCCCGTCGATCCCAGGCAGCATCAAATCCAGCAGGATCAGGTCGCAACCCTCGTCCAGGGCGTGATCGAGCCCGTCCTCTCCGGTGTAGGCGCAGACGACCTTGTACCCGCCGCGTTGCAGGTTGTATTGCAGCAGTTCGGCGATATCCTGCTCGTCCTCGACGACCAGGATGGTCTGCTTGGCCATGGCGGCACCCTCTTTCCAAACAATCGAGCAGGATGACTGCTTGCTACCATCAGGCTAGAGGGTGTGGGCAAACCTTCAAGAGCGCAAGTTAGGACTTTGTAAATGCCCTTTGTGCAGGGGAGATGCCCCGGATGGTGATCTGTTTGTTTACAAGTTTTTTACAATAGGGTTGTAGGTTATTTACAAACGCGACCTACCGTGTGGCCATACGATCCGGCCGACCACTGGTGTCGGCCCTGTCTCCAGCAAAGGAAGGATACGATGAACCGCACGGCATTGAAGTGGGTTTTCACCCTGACCTGCACGCTGTACCTGTCCACGGTGGCTCTGGCGGGCGTGGTCGTGGATCCGGCCCTCCCGGATTATCAGCCCCGCGCCAAGGTGACCGGCAAGATCAAGAGCATCGGCTCCGATACGATGAACAACGAAATGGCCCTGTGGGCCGAGGGTTTCCGCGGTTACCACCCGCAGGTGAAGGTCGAGGTCGAGGGCAAGGGTTCTTCCACCGCTCCTCCGGCCCTGATCGCCGGCACCAGCACCTTCGGGCCCATGAGCCGCAAGATGAAGAGCAAGGAAGTGGACGCATTCGAGAAGAAGTTCGGGTACAAACCGGTCCAGCTGCGGACCAGCATCGACATGCTTGCGGTCTACGTGAACAAGGACAACCCCATCGCCGGTCTGACCCTGCAGCAGGTCGACGCCATCTTCAGCAAGACCCGCAAGGGCGGCTACCCGTCCGATATCCGCACCTGGGGCGACCTGGGCCTGACCGGCGAGTGGAAGGACAAGCCCATCGCCATCTACGGCCGCAACAGCGCGTCGGGAACCTACGGCTACTTCAAGAAGCACGCCCTGTTCAAGGGTGATTACAAGGACGAGGTCAAGGAGCAGCCCGGCAGCAGCTCGGTGGTCCAGGGCGTCGCCTCGGACAGGTACGGCATCGGTTACAGCGGCATCGGGTACAAGACCTCCGACGTGAAGGTCGTGCCCCTGGCGGCCGAGGCTGGTGCGGACGTCGCATACGTTACCGCCGCGCCCGAGCACGCCTACTCCGGCGAGTACCCCCTGGCGCGTTTCCTGTACCTGACGGTGAACTACAAGCCCGGCAGCGAGCTGGACAACCTGCGCGCCGAGTTCCTGCGCTTCGTGTTCAGCAAGCAGGGCCAGGAAGTCGTCATCAAGGACGGTTACTTGCCGGTGCCGGCGGCGGTGGCTGCCAGCGAATTGAAGGTCGTGGGCGTCGATCCCGGTTTCTAGAAAGCAGGACATGGATCAGGAGCGGAAAGAGGAGCAGCGGAGCAGCTTCACCGGTCTGACGTTCAGAAGGAAACCCGCCACGCGGGTCCTGCTGGCCGATCGGTATGCCGGTCGCATCATCACGGCCAGCGGCATCGGCGGGATCGTCGCCGTGTCGCTGGTCGGCCTTTTCCTCCTGTATGTCGCCCTGCCTCTGCTTTTGCCCGCCCATGTCGAGGCAGACAGGAAGCTGCCGGTCGTCGATGACTCGGCGCAGGTTCTGGCCCGCGAGGTGGACCGCTACGGACTGATGGTCTGGAGTCTGCACGCCGACGGAGTCGTCGTGGTCAGGGAACTGGGCTCCGGGGGTGTGCTGGACCGGATCCAGGTCGCCGGTGATGCGCCCCTGACCTGCAGCTCCGGCGCCGGTGAAACCGGGGTGGCCATGGGGTTCGCCGACGGCACGGTCGTCATCGGCGGTTTCGGCTTCAGCACGGAATTTTTGTCCGGCAACGAGGAACCGGCGCAACTCGACAGCCTCGCCGCAGGCGAAACCAGGCCCTGGCGCGGCGGCGTCGTGACCCGGACGCCCGAGGGTCAGCTGCGCACGTTGAAATTCGACCTGGACGCCCAATCCCCTCTGGCGGTCAGCGACACGGCCCTGGTGGCCATCGATCTGGTCGGTTCCGGCGCGGGGTATGTCCTGGCCGCGGTCGACGCCTCCGGCATCCTGCACTACCGCAAGCTCACCGTGCGGACCAACATGCTGACCGGCGGCAAGACCCTGCGCAGTCGCGGCACCGACCTGCCCCTGGCCGACTGCGGCATCACCGACCCTCGCCATCTGGCAGGATTGAAGATCAACGACACGGGCCGTGAGATCATCCTGGTGACGGCAGCGGGCCGTGCCTCCTTGCTGGAAGAGCATAATGGCGAACTCGTACCCCAGCAGACGACGGACCTGCTGGAGGACCGGCCCGGCGCCAGGGTCACGGCCCTGGGGTTCCTGGCGGGGCATGTCTCTCTGGCCGTCGGGGACAGCGAGGGTGGCATATCGGTCTGGTTTCCCCTGGAAGGCAAGGACGGCCGGCCCGCCGGTCTGGCGCGGGCGCATGTGCTCGCGCCGGGACCGGATGCGGTGACCGCCCTGGCCGGTTCCCGGCGCTCACGGATGCTGGCCGCGGGTTTCGCCGATGGGACGGTGCGGGTCGTCAACGTGACAGCCGAACGCATCCTGGGCGAGGCCGCGGCGACAGATGGTGCCGTGCGCGAGGTTACCCTGGCACCGCGGGAGGATCTCCTGCTGGCCGGTGGCGACAAGGGCCTGTCCCTGCTGGCGGTCGAAGCTCCCTACGGCGAGGTGAGCCTGCACACCCTGCTGGGCCGGGTGTGGTACGAGGGGTATGACCGGCCGGTGTACGTGTGGCAATCCAGTTCAGCCTCCGACAGCTTCGAACCCAAGATGAGCCTGGTGCCCCTGATCTTCGGCACCCTCAAGGCCACCTTCTATTCCCTCCTGTTCGGCCTGCCCCTGGCCCTTCTGGCGGCCCTGTACACCAGTGAGTTCCTGCCGCGCCGGCAGCGCTCCCGCATCAAGCCCGTCATCGAGATCATGGCCAGCTTGCCCAGCGTCGTGCTCGGTTTCCTGGCCGCGCTGGTCGTTGCTCCGCTGGTCGAGAACGTGGTCCCCCAGACTCTGGCCGTGCTGGTGTTGACCCCCGGCTTCGTGCTGCTGGGGGCCCACCTGTGGCAACTGCTGCCCCGGGATGCGGCCGCCCGCCTGGACTCCCTGCGCCCGGTGGCCATCCTGCTGGCCATGGCCCTGGGCCTGATGGTGTCCTGGCGCCTGGGCCCCGTGTTGGAAGGCGCGTTTTTCGGTGGTGACATCAAGTTGTGGCTGGACGGGCAGACCGGAAACGGCGCTCCGGGCTGGGCGGTCCTTTTTCTGCCGCTGGCCGGCATGACGGTGGGGTGGCTGAACGTCATGTACGGCGAGGATGTGATCCGCAGCCTGGATGCAGGCTGGTCCCATCGGCAGGTGGCCCTGGCCGACCTGTTGCGGTTCGTGGTGTCGGCCCTGTTCACGGTGGCGCTGGCCTGCTTCGTCGGCTGGTTGCTGGATGCGGCGGGTTGGGATCCACGGGGGTCCTTCCTGGGCACCTATGTGCAGCGCAACGCCCTGATCGTGGGCATCGCCATGGGATTCGCCATCATCCCCATCATCTATTCCATCAGCGAGGACGCGCTGGTCTCGGTGCCCGACCATCTGCGGGCCGCGAGCCTCGGCGCCGGCGCCACCCCCTGGCAGACGGCCGTGCGCGTGGTGGTGCCCCCGGCCATGAGCGGGCTGTTCTCGGCTGCCATGATCGGCCTGGGCCGGGCGGTGGGGGAGACCATGATCGTGCTGATGGCCGCGGGCAATACGCCCATCATGGACATGAACATCTTCAACGGTTTCCGCACCCTGTCGGCCAACCTCGCGGTAGAACTGCCCGAGGCGGTGAAGGACAGCACCCACTACCGCGTGCTGTTCCTGGCCGCGCTGGTCCTGTTCGCCATGACCTTCGTGCTCAACACCGTGGCCGAGGGCGTGCGGCTGCATTTCCGCGGCAAGACCAAGAGGTTGTGATGATGGGCAACGGACGCACATCGCCTCGCGCGACTTCCCTGCTGGCCCGGGGCGAGCCCATGGTGTGGCTGGCGGGGTTCGGCCTGGTGACCGGCCTGGTCATGGTCACGGTCCTGGTGGTGCTGGTCTTCTGGCAGGGCCTGACGACCTTCTGGCCCCGGCCGGTGGAGGAGATCACCACCCGCGGCGGCCGTGTGCTCATGGGGGAGGTTACCAGGCAGGAGGACTATCAGCCTGAGCCCGGTCTGGCGGGGGGGCTGGAGGGGGATGCGGCCCGGGCCGTTCTGGACGAACTGGACCGCCAGGGCGGCCGCCTGCACCGCCGCCTGGTGCGGACCGGCAACTTCGAACTGACCGGGGAGCATTTCCGGTGGGTGGCTGACTACGATGTTGCCGCTGCTACCCGGCCCGGATGGGCCCTGGTCTTCGAGCGCATGGCGTGGGGGCGCTTCTACGGCACCCCCATCGCCTTCGTGGCCGGGGATTCCGTGCTGGCCACGGCTCCGGAAAAGGTGTGGGAACTGTATCGGAAGCACCATCATGACCACCGCGTGGACCTGGACGGAGCAGCTTATGCCATGCGCACCCTGACGGCCGACGGCGGGACCGAGGACATCGCCCTGGCGGACATCGTGCGCGCCTACCCCGCCAATCGCTTGTCCTTTGCGGGCAAGGTGGGGCTGTATCTGGCCCGCTGGGGAGAATTCCTGACGGCCGAGCCCCGCGAGGCCAACAGCGAGGGTGGCGTGTTCCCCGCCATCTTCGGGACGGTCCTGATGACCCTGGGCATGACGATCCTGGTGGTGCCCTTCGGCGTGATGTCCGCCCTGTACCTGAGGGAGTATGCCAAACAGGGCTGGTTGACCAGCGCCGTGCGCATCTCCATCAACAACCTCGCGGGGGTGCCGAGCATCGTCTTCGGGGTGTTCGGCATGGGGTTCTTCAGCTATTTCGTGGGGGGCCGTATCGACGCCCTGTTCTTCGCCGACCGGCTGCCCAACCCCACCTTCGGCACCGGCGGCATCATGTGGGCCTCGCTGACCCTGGCCCTGTTGACCCTGCCGGTGGTCATCGTTGCCACGGAGGAGGCCCTGGCCGCGGTGCCCGATTCCATGCGCGAGGGCTCCTTCGCCTGCGGGGCCACGCGGTGGCAGACCATCAGAAGGGTGGTCCTGCCGCGGTCGTTGCCGGGGATCATGACCGGCGCCATCCTGGCCATGGCCCGCGGCGCGGGGGAGGTGGCGCCGCTGATGCTCGTGGGGGCGGTGAAGCTGGCGCCGGATCTGCCCCTGGATCTGCACTTCCCGTTCCTGCATCCGGAACGGAGCTTCATGCACCTGGGCTTCCACATCTACGACCTGGGTTTCCAGAGCCAGAACTCCGAGGCCGCCAAGCCCATGGTTTTCACCACCACGCTGCTGCTCATGGGGATCGTCCTGTTCCTCAACGCCGCGGCCATCCTGCTGCGCAGCCGCCTGGCGCGCAAGTACACGGGGTCGAAATTCTGATGAACGCACCTGAATTCCAGCACGGCCCGCGAACCGCCGATACAGCGGAGTTCGATCGCCTGACCGCCATCGCCGCCGGCAAGGTCGTCCCGACCGAGATCCACGACGAGGTCCTGGCCGAAGAGCCATTGATCACGGTGAAGGATTTCAACCTCAGCTACGGCCCCAAGCAGGTGCTCTTCGACAACCACCTGCCCATTCCCCGCGGCAAGGTGACCGCCTTGATCGGCCCTTCGGGCTGCGGCAAGAGCACGCTTTTGCGCTCGGTCAACCGCATGAACGATCTCATCGATACGGTGTCGGTCTCCGGCCGCATCACCCTTTCCGGGGACGACGTTTACGGTCCGGGCGTGGACGTGATCGAGCTGCGCCGGCGCATGGGCATGGTGTTCCAGAAGTCGAACCCGTTCCCCATGAGCATCCGGGAGAACGTCGTGTATGCCCTGCGCATCAACGGCGAGCGCAACCGGGCGGTGCTGGATCGGGTGTGCGAAAAGGCCCTGCGCGGGGCGGCCCTGTGGGACGAGGTGAAGGACCGGCTGGACGAGAGCGCCCTGGGCATGTCCGGTGGCCAGCAGCAGCGCCTGTGCATCGCCCGGGCCATAGCCGCCGAGCCGGAGGTGCTGCTCATGGACGAGCCCTGCAGCGCCCTGGACCCCATCGCCACCACCCGCGTGGAAGAACTGATCCTGCGGCTGCGCGGCGACTACACGGTGCTGATCGTCACCCATAACATGCAGCAGGCCTCCCGGGTGAGCGACTACACCGCATTCATGTACCTGGGTCAGATCGTCGAGTACGGGCCGACCGCGCAGCTGTTCACCAACCCCCACCTCAAGGAGACCGAGGACTACATCACCGGCAGGTTCGGGTAACCCCGGCAAAGCAGGACGCAGTCCAAACGCAGGAGGGGCCCCAGGGGCCCCTCCTTGTGGCAGCAAAGCTGCGCGGGAATGATGCCGGAGCTAGAAGCCCACCGTCATCCCGGTCGCGTAGGTCACGATGTTGCCGGTCAGATCGCCGTATACGTAGGTCTGGTCGTCCTGCAGGTCGACCACGTTGACCGAGCCGTACAGGGTGGCCCTCTGGTCCAGCTTGTAGTTCACGCCGAAGGTTCCTTCGAGGGTCGTGTAATCCAGATCACTGTAATCGCCGATCCCAGTGAAATCGTACGCGCCCTTGGAGTCGCCCACATGGTCCGGGCTGATGGCGACATCGGCCGGGATATCATCGGGCAGAGGCAGGTCGAAGGGGTCGAAGCTGCCCTTGGCGGTGGTGTACACGCCCTCCATGAAGAAGCTGACCTTGGGCGATGCCGTCAGGTTGGCGTTCACGAAGAACACGTTGGTCGTGGTCGTGTAGTCGGACTGAGCGCTGGTCGATTCATACGATTCAAGCCCCGCACCGGAGCCTTCGATGTGACCGCCTCAGCCGTCGAAGAACGGTGGGCACATGTTCGCGTTGGACTGCACCCACATGTTGTCCCAACCCAATGTGAACAGCAGCCGGTCGCTGGGCGCGGTCCACAGGTTGATGCCGGGGGTGAACATGTCCCGCGTGTACTCGTACACGTTCAGGTCGTCGTTCTTGTCGTGGGCGTAGTTGGCGAACGCGGAGATCGATGTCCTCGGCGAAAGCTGGTACGACCCGCGCAGAGCGAACTGGTGCGCCTGGCTGGGCATGTTGGTGCCGTTGCCGTAGCGCTGCCGCTGGTAGTAATAAACCCGGCCCTCGGCGGCGCCGCCGGTGTGGGCGCTGCCGGTGCCCTGCAGGCTGTGCTCGCAGCCGGCCCAGGGGTTCATGTACGGCTTGTCCACGTTGGTGTAGGTGTAGGTGAAGTTGTAGTTGCCCTTCATTCCCAGGCGGGCGTTGTAGCGCAGCTTCAACCGGTTGATGGTGGTCTTGTCGGCATAGGGCTCCGAGGGCACCAGAGTGGCGCCGTCGTTGCCGGGGTTTATGCCGTCGAAAATATAATTCGTCTGGTTCTGGGCCATGGCGTCCCGGTCGATGACCTGCAGGCGCCAGCTGAAGTTCAGATGCTTCCGCTTGGCCAGCTTCCAGTTCAGGTTCACATCGCCCTGGGTGACCGTGCGGTTGGCCGCGGAGATGCGGTTCCAGTCGAAGTCCAGGTTGCCGTACGTGGTGTCGTAGGCCCTGAAGTTCGGCAGGTCGACGAAGTAGTCGTCCACCTTGTCCTCGTAGGTCAGGAATCGGGCCGTCAGGCGCCAGTTCGGGTTCAACTTCACCGCGTAACCGGCGGAGAAGGCGTCCACCTTCCCCTCGATGTTGGTGAAGTCGTTGGTCGACTTGGTGTGGGTGTAGGAACCCTTGAGGGTCCCGGCCCGGTCCAGATCGACCTTCATGGCCACGTTGTGGACATCCTTCTCCGAATCCGCGCTCTGTCCGTAGGGCAGGGTCACATCCTCGAAGATATCCCGGGAAGCGAACTCTTCCTCCGAACCGCCGTTGACCGGGTGGCTGGCGTTCAACCACCGGCGCTCGGGAGCGCCCGTGTGGTCGTAGTAGTCCCGGCTCGTGTACTCGTACTGGACCGAGGCCTTGCCCACGGTGCCCTTGATGCCGGCGGTCCAGGTCTCGGTCCGCTGGTCGATGCGCTGGGCGTTGCTCTCCACGTGGCAGAAGGCGCAATGGTCGATGGTCATGGTCTGCTTGAACCCGCTGCGGGTCTGCTCGCCGTAACCGCCGTACACCTGGCCGCCTTCCATGAAGGGCAGATCCACCTTCACGTTCCCGTGGAACTTCTCGTACTGGATGAAGTACCGGCCCATGGGATCGTTGTCGGTGTGGTAGATCTGCTTGCCCCCGGGAACGAAGTTCCCGTCGGCATCCACGCTGGCTTCCTTGGCCTGCATGTTCTGCAGATAGTCGTGGTCCATGTTGTGGATGAACGAATCGTAGCCGAAGTCGGCCGAGATGTAGTTCTTGGTCCACAGGTTGAAGTCGATGCTCTTGGTGGAGTTGTCCCGATAGGTCAGGCCCACCGTGTAGAGCGTGTTGGGCGTGCCGCCGAACAGGTCCAGGACCATGTCCGCCATGACGTCCTCGAAATCTTCCAGGTTGACGTATTCGCCGACCCGCACGGGATTGTCCGTGGAGTCGCTGATGTGGGCTCCCGCGGTCGCGGTGCCCGTCACGAAACCACCGCCGTCGTCGGCCATGCCGACGGGCGCCCAGCAAACCAGCAGGGCCGCGATGGTCATGAGCAGGATTCGCTTGTGCATTGTCACCTCGTCTTTCATGGCCGTTAGCGGTTCAGGGCCCGGCCCTGACCGGTGATGGTCTGGGAGGGCAGGTCGGTGCCGTGGACTGACGCATGGCACTGGGTGCACTTGGTCAGCATCGAGCGCTTCATGCTGTCGTAGTGGGAGGTCCCACTCAACCCCTCGTAACCGGGATCGGCGTCCACGACGCCCGGAGGCGCGGAGTAGTCGCCTTCCCATCCCGCCAGGATGGTGTGGAAGTGCGGCTGATGGCACTGCAGGCAGATGAACGGCTCGTTCTGCTTGAGCAGGTTGTTGGCCACCGCGCCGTGGGGATCGTGGCAGATCCGGCAGTCTTCCTCGACGGGCGAGTGCTCGAAGATGAAGGGGCCGGCGTACTGCGTGTGGCAGTTCAGGCAGGCGTCCCGCACCATTTCACCCTCGGCGATGCCCTGCATGTTGCCGCTGTGCACGTCATGGCACGAGGTGCAGGTCATGAAGCCTTCCTTGAGAGGATGGTGGCTGGGCAGCTGGAACTTGCCCTTGACGTCCTGGTGGCAGCTTTCGCAAAGCTGTTCCTGGGGCGCCTTGAGCAGGGCCTTGCCGTAGGTCCCGATATGGATCTGGTGGCAGGACAGGCAGGCCACGTCGTTCTCGGCGTGGGTGCTGGTGCCCCAGTTCATGGTGGTGCCTGTCTTGTGGCAGGCGAGGCACTTCTCCGCGCCGCCGTTGTCGGCGGTCGGCTTGAAGATGTCGGCCGGGTCCTCGGATTCGGCATGGGCGCCTCCGGGGCCGTGGCAGGACTCGCAACCTGTGGCTTCACCGGGGTACTGGTAAGCCTGCAGGTTGCCGTGGACGGTCCGGCTCATGGCCGGGCCGATGTCGTCGTGACATTCGAGGCAGGTCTCTGACCCCACATAGTTCCCCGTGTCGGCCATCGAGGAGCTTGGGGGCAGAACCAGAAGCACCACACAACTCACAGCCAGCAGCCAGAGCAGGGGCGCCACCGGGCGGGTGATTTTTCGATCCATAGGTTCAAACCTCATCACGCTGGGGGTGATTGGTCATGACTTGGCGGCGCGCAGCCGCAACGGGACGAAAGCAGCGCCATGAGCATTTCCGGCTGCCCTCGTGCAATGCCACAAGCCTCCTTTCCTGTCTGGCCTCTGTCGAATCCCAGGGGCCCAAGTGATTGTTAACGGATTATGCAATCCTGTTTTACTGGGGGAAAAATAGGCGACCAAACCCTGATGATTCCATGACAAATATGATTAACTTGTTCCCGGGAAATAGGTTGTCATGTTGCTAAACTTGTCTAACTCGAATATGGACAATCGGTTGTCAGCCGATGAGAACCGGGATCAAGAGAAATTTTTTCTTCCCTGCTTTGGCCCTGCCGGGGCTGTGGGAGGGTTCGAAGTCCCATTAAAGCATAGCAGTTTAATATGTTTTAACTTATTCTAAATATTGAAGTTATGATGATATTGTCTTTGTGCGCGCGGCTGCCGATGATTAGATTTGTGACAAGTCGATGACCGGGTGCCCCGGCGGGATCTCCCTTGCCTCGGGCCTCGGTTCCTGATAAGAACGGGCTTCTGTTATTTTGCTGGCAGCCGCCAATCGAAAGGTCATTCAGCGATGTCCAGAAAACACCTGCTGGTTCTGTTGCTGGGGGCGGTCCTGTTGCTGGGGACCACCCCCCTGCTGGCCGACGATTTCTCCGACTCGGATTGTCTGGACTGCCACGGCGATCCCGATGGCGACGGGCCCTTCGTCGAGGTGGCCCAGCTCGAGGGCAGCATCCACGAGGGGCTTAGTTGCACCGATTGCCACACCGGTATCACCGAACTGCCCCACGAAGACATCGAGATCGGCGCCCCCGCGTGCGCCGATTGCCATGATGATGTCGCCGAAGCCTACGTTCAGCACGGTCAGGGCATCGTGGGCAAGTCGCCCTACGTACCCACGTGCGCCGATTGCCACGGCAGCCATCACATCCTGGCCCCGGATGACGAGGACTCCAGCGTCAACACCAAGAATCTGCCTGCGACCTGCGCCAAGTGCCATGAGAACCAGGAATTCCTGGCCAAGGTGGGCATCCGCTTCAAGCACCCGGTGGAGGTCTACCAGCAGGGTGTCCACGGCAAGGAGCTGCCGGGCGTCAAGGCTTCGGCCGCGACCTGCGTGGATTGCCACGGGACCGCAAGCGACCCCCACCGCATCCTGCCGCCTGGGGATACCCGGTCGAGCATCAACTACTTCAACATCTCCGGAACCTGCGGCCACTGCCACCAGTCCATAGAACATGAATACGAGAAGGGCATCCACGGCCAGCTGGTCGCCCGGGGTGATGTCGATGCCCCCACCTGCACCCACTGCCACGGCGAGCACGGCATCCTGGAGGTCAACGACCCCCGTTCTCCGGTCAGCCCTTTCCGGGTTGCCGAGGCCACCTGCACCCCGTGCCACGATTCGGCCAACCTCAACGAACGCTATGAGCTGCCCACGGGCACCCAGACCTCGTTCGTGGATTCCTACCACGGGCTCAAGAGCCAGAACGGCGATACCAAGGTGGCCAACTGCGCGTCGTGCCACGGCGCGCACCTGATCCTGCCCTCCAGCGATCCGGAATCCTCGGTCAACCCCGCCAACGTGGCCAAGACGTGCGGGCGCTGCCACGCCGGGATCACCGCCGAAACGGCCGCCAAGACCAGGATCCACGCCCCCTTGGCCGCGGACTCTGCGGGTCTGCCTGCCCTCTTCAAGCGGATCTACCAGGTGTTGATCACTCTGGTCATCGGCGGGATGTTCTTCTATTGCCTTCTGGACTGGTTGCGCCAGGTACGCAACGCCATGGCGAAGCCGCAGGTTCGCCGCATGGAAATCGACGAGGTCCTGCAACACGCGGTGCTGGCCATCTCGTTCTCGGTCCTGGTGCTGACCGGTTTCGCCCTGCGGTTCTACGACGCCTGGTGGGCCCATCTGATCTTCGGCCACCAGGGAGGCGCCCATGTCCGCGGTCTGATCCACCGCATCGCCGCCGGCGTGATGACCTTCGGGGCCTTCTGGCACCTGGGTTACCTGATGACCACCAAGGGGAGGATCTTCCTGCGGGATATCGCCCCGCGGTTCGAGGACGCCATGCAGGCCCTGGGCATGTTCAAATACAACCTGGGCCTGACCAACAAGGTCCCGGAAATGCGCCGCTTCTCCTTCGTCGAGAAGGCCGAGTACTGGGCCCTGATCTGGGGCACGGTCGTCATGGTGCTGACCGGCGCCTCCCTGTGGTTCGAACGGTACATCGTGCAGTACACGGGCAAGGAGCTCATCGACATCTTCCACGTGGTCCACTACTACGAAGCGTGGCTGGCCTTCCTGGCCATCCTCATCTGGCACATGTACGGGGTGATCTTCAACCCCCACGCCTACCCCATGAACCCCTCGTGGATCAACGGGAAGATGCCCAAGGAGATGTTCGAACACGAGCATCCGGCGGCGGTTTCTCCCGGCAACGTGGACAAGGTCAAGAGGCTGGGCCGGGAGCGGGAGGTCTAGAGGCCCAGACCCCAGGCATTATCCTGCTTGATCAATGTGCCCGGTGTTCCGACGCCGGGCACTTTTTACTTCAGTCATGTGGTTTTTTGCCGAATTAATATCAGAGTTCGTGGACTTGAAAGGATCGCAGGATGCCGAGGTTCGCCTACCTTGATCTGATAACGACTGCGGGTGCACCGGGGGCCAAGGCCCAGGTTTCCCAGGTGGTCGGGGATTGGGCTTCTCGGGTTGCCGAGCAGGTGAAGGTGGCTCATGAGGGATGGGCCGCCCTGTCCGCCACCGGCCTTCCGGTGCCCGTTGTCTCGACCTTCCCGCTGCAGGATCCAGGTGCGGAGATGCCGGGGCTGCACTATGCGGTGGGGATGACCTGGTGGGACGGGCAGATCCGGCATCGCTGCTTCCTGGTCCCGGAAGCGGATTATGCCCAGGTGGATTTCCACCCCTATGCCCTGCTGGCCTCCCTTGCTGCGGACCTGCCCGCGTCACCGCCCTCCCCTGATCGTTACAAGGGAGAAGATCCTGACCCCGAGGCCGTTTCCCTGATCACCGAAGGGATTCAGCAGCTCCTGACCAGGGGCACCCTGCACCTGCCCCTGGGGTCGCTGGACCCTGATTGCGACCGCATCCTGGCGCTGCTGGTGTCCGCCGTACCGGTGCGCACCCGGGCCGGCCTGAAATTCACGTCGTTCAGCCCCATCGAACCGTGGCTCTGGAATCTGGCGGCCGCGCACCAGCCGGGCGGGTCGCTGGTGGACTGGAAGCGCCGGGTCCTGAATCTGACCGGTGTGGACCAGGGCCCGGACGCCACGGCCTACATCCAGTCCGTGAACGACCTGCTGGCCGCCGGAAATTTCAGGGGCCTGGAGGAGCTGGCCCGACGTTCCTCCTTCCATCCGGCCCTCAACGCGGGGGTCAAACCAGCGGCCCGCGTGCTGCCCGTCCGTCTGGCCCCCACGGGGGCGGTCCCTGGCGCCGCGCCACCGGTCGCAAGGCCGCGGGAACAGGCCCTTCCCGGCCGGAACCCGGTGCCGCAGGAATCGCCGGCCACCCGGGCACCGAAGCGACGCGTGGTCCTGGAAAGGCGCAAGCTCCGCAACGTCACCATCGTCGGGCCTCATGGACGCCGCGGAAATGCAGGCCGTGTGGTTCCGATCCTGGCCGTTCTGCTGCTGCTGGCCGGAGGGTGGTGGCTGGGCTCGGTGCCGGGCCTTTCCCTGTCCTCGGTCAGGCAATGGCTGCACAGGGACGGCGGTCCGGATACGGAGCCCCAGGCGGCCCCCCTGCTGTCGGTGGTGGACGTGGGGCAATCATACAGCCGGATCCTCAAGGAATACCGGATGCGGACCCTGGTCGATGGCTGGCGGGAAGACAAGGCCCGCAGCCAGGCCCTGGATTCCCTGAAGGTCGGCGCGGTCAGGCCTCTGGTGGGGCAGATGGCCACTTATCTGACCGTGGTCCAGGAAGGGATCCAGCAGGGATCCCGGCCACGGCGGGAGGTGCGCAGGCTGGAAACGTTGGCCGGGGCGGGGCGGGATCTGGGCAGGGACCTGCAGCGGCTCGAACTGGCCTGGTACTCCCTGGCGACCGGGACCTGCTGGCGCGACCTGGGCAGCCTTCCCGATTCCCTGGTCGGCTCCCGCTACGATTCCCTGGCTGCGTCCGGCCATGACCTGGACGAGGAGGTCGCCGAGGCCCTGGGCTTGCAGGGTCAGTCAAAGGCCCTGCAACTGGCCCGGAACCAGGCCGAGGCCATGGGGCGGTTGGTGGATCTGTTCCAGGTAGGATCCTGGCAGCCCCAATGGCAGCAGGATCTGCTGGCGGCCGCGGGCCGGGTTTCGCCGGCGGCAAGCCCCATCACCAGGACCTTCGACAACTGCGCCTTCGCCTTTGCGCGTCTGAAGGCTGCCGAACACACCCGGCAGTCCCGGGTTCTGCCTTTCAGCCGGAACTGGACGCAGGGCACCTGGCCGGGGGCCGAGGTCCAGGCCGTGCTGCCCAAGCTGCGCGAGATCGTCCAGGCTTTTCCGGCAGGCCAGGCGCCTGGGATGGTAACCGCAACGGTGAAGCTGTATTCCACGCTCGAGAACCCGGAGCGGGCGTCGTTGCGCGCGGCGGCAGACGCCGATTTCTGGCAGGGGTTGAACGGCAACCCCGCCGTGATGTTCGACCCGGGATTGTACGAGGATGTCCTGGGGCGACTGCGTTTCGAGGCCCTCAGGCCCTATCTGGACCGCGGCGACCCGCCGGCGGACTGGCCGGATCACCTGGTGACCCTTGCCGCCGCTCCGATCTACCAGGAGTTCTACGCCCTGCTGGGCACGGTCCAGGATCCGGATGTCTGGCGCGCCTATGCGGCGGAGATTCCCGACCCCTTCCTGGCGCGCTGGGCGCGCCGGCTGGGGACCGGCTACGAAGATGCCGGCAGGAGCCGCCTGACGGCCATTGCCGAGCATCCTGGGTGCCGGGCCCAGGCGGCCATGACCGCCGCCATGCTGGCGGCCATGTCCAGTCCCCAGGCGGTCCACATCAGGGGTGTTGAGGCCGATCTGGCAGCCGCGGGCATAGGCGGCCCGGTGACCCTGGAACTGGCGGTTGAACCCGGAGGTGGCGGCCCCTTGAGTCAGGAGCTGTTGATCCCCCCAATGGGCCACCTCGAGGCTGACCTGGACTGGTCGCTCAGCCTGGAACCCGGGCAGCGGGTCGTCGTCAGGGTGAAGGATACTACCGGGGGGGCGATCCTGTGGCAGGCTGTTTGCCCGGCGCTGCTGGAGGGCGGGGGGCCTGAGGATCTGGCCCGGGAGTTGACGTCCTCAGGGGGGAAGATCATCTTTGACGTGGATCAGGCCCACTGGCCGCAGCATGAACTGGAGGATTCGAACACGATTTTTTGAGCCGGATTTTTCCGGCAAACGGGAACCCGGAGCCGCATTCCGGGTTCATCACAAACAACCCCCCACGGTGCGGATTTCGGTCTACCCCCTTGGCCGACCGTGTCGCGGGGGGTCATTTTTCCCGTGCGGGTAGCGAGGCCAGGATCTCCTCATCCGTGGGGAAACGGCCCAGTTCCTTCTTGCTGAACACCAGCTCGCCGTCCAGCCGGACCTCGAAAACGCCCCCGCTGGAAGGGATCAGATCCGCCTCGTATCCACGCTCTTTCCTGATGCTTTCCGCCAGACCGGCGGCACGCGGCTCGTAGTTTCAAACCTGGCAGTATTCGATGCTGATATGCATGGCGTGCTCCTCGTTGCTCGCCCTGCGCCACCGGCCCGCTCAGAACTGAAGCAGGGGCTTGGGCCACGCGGCCAGGGTGTCCTCGAACGACGTGGGGTCGAAGTCGGCGATATGGACCACCGCCTCGTCGCCGCCGCCGAGGATGATATCGTGGATGTTGTCCTGGATGCCGTTGCTGCGGTCCTCCAGGAGGTTCCTGGTAATATACCAGGTTTCGAAGATCCGGCGACCGATCACGCTGTGCAGCTTCAAGCCGTTGACGATGACCCGGTCGAAGGCCTGGATATGGAAATTGCCCTGCTTGAGGCCGAACAGGATGATCTCCCCGCCTCGCCGCGTGGACTGGATGGCGTTGTTGACGCTGGAGTTGAAGCCCGCCATGTCCATGGAGACGTCGGCTCCGATGCCGCGGCAGGCCTCCCGGACCTGGCGGACGACCCCCTTGTCAGCGGACCAGGCATGCGGACGGTCATGGTTGATCCTGAGGGGGATCACCTCGTCGGCCCCCAGGGCCAGGGCCATCTTGCGGTTGGCTTCCTGGGGCTCGACGCCGATGATGCGGGTGGCCCCCAGCGCCCGGGCGATCATGATGGTGAACAGGCCGATGGTGCCGCAGCCGAAGATGGCCACGGTCTTGCCGCGCAGGTCGCAGGCGGTGCAGGCGTGGACGGCGTTGCCGAAGGGTTCCTGGAGGGCGGCGACCTTCATGCCGATGCGCCGCGGATCGGTGGGCCACAGGACGTTGGCCGGCAGCTTGATGTACTCGGCGAAGCAGCCGTTCCTGCCGATGCCGATGATCACGTCCTTGCTGCAGATGTGGGTCTGCCCGATCCGGCACTGGTAACAGGTGCCGCAGATGATGTGGCTCTCTGTGGAGACGATGTCCTTGGGACGGTAACCCCAGCGCGACTGGACCCGCGATCCGGTGGCCACGATCTCGCCGACCATCTCGTGGCCGATGATCCGGGTGGTTTCGCGCGCGCGCTTGAGGCTGTCGAAGATCATGCCCTTGAAGGCGGTCCGGTTCCAGATGCCGCGGTCGCTGCCGCAGAAGCCGGCGAAGATGACCTTGACCAGGACCGCTTCGCTGTCATCGGGGTTTTTGCCCTCGTCCAGAACCGGCTTGGGCATGCCCTGTTTGATGAAACCGCGGGTGCGGTCCCAGGGCATGGAGGACTTGTCGTAGACCAGGCTTTGCATGGTTTCGATACTCAACAGGGCACCTCCAGAGCGACCTCGAAAAAAACCGGCAGGTTTCTCCTGCCGGTTCTCCGGTTGCTCCGGCAGGAGGGGGTCAGTTCAGGGGGTCGTCGGGGTCGATCCCGAAGGCCCATTCTTCCTCGTCGCGACCGTTGCCCGGTCCGGCCTCGTGTTCCTCTTCGGCCAGCAGGTCGTCAAGGGAGACCATTTCC
>JANTFX010000027.1 GCA_024763215.1 Candidatus Krumholzibacteriia bacterium
GCCCACAGGCATCCTCATCGACAACGCCGTGGACCTGGTCATGGGCATCATCCCCGCACCCGACCGCGCCGAGAAGACCCGCCGCATCGAACTGGCCATCAAGCACTGCCTGCGCTTCGGGCTGACCGGGGTGCACGAGGCGGGCCTGGACTGGGAGCGCCTGGACATCTACCGCGAACTGGACACCGCCGGCAAGCTGCCCCTGCGCATCTACGGCATGTTCGACGACAAGCCCGAGGTGCTGGACCGCGCCCGGGCCGAGGGCCCGTACTTCTCTCCCGACGGCATGATCACCGCGCGCGCGGTCAAGCTGTACGCCGACGGCGCCCTGGGCAGCCGCGGGGCCCTGCTACTGGCCGATTACACTGACCAGCCCGGCAACCACGGCTGGGCCGTCACCCCCCGCAAGCATCTGAAGGAAGTGGCGCGTGAGATGGGCGCGGCCGGATTCCAGATCTGCACCCACGCCATCGGTGACGGCGCCAACCGCATGATGCTGGACATCTACGACGAGGTGTTGCCGAAGCTCGAGGGCAAGGGCCACCGCTGGCGCATCGAGCACGCCCAGATCCTCGATCCCGACGACATCCCCCGCTTCGCCGAACTCGGCGTGATCGCCGCCATGCAGCCCACCCACTGCACCAGCGACATGGACTGGGCCGGGGACCGCCTGGGACCGGGGCGCCTGGCCGGTGCCTACGCCTGGAAATCCCTGCTGGATAGCGGGGCCCGCCTGTGCTTCGGCACTGATTTCCCCATCGAGAAGGTCGACCCCCTGCTGGGGCTGTATGCCGCCCGCACCCGCAGGCACCCGGACGGAACCCCACAGGGCGGCTGGCACCCCGAGCAATGCCTCAACGGCCGCACCGCCGTCGAGCTTTACACCGCCGGCTCGGCCTACGCCGCCTTCCAGGAAAACGAGCTGGGACGCATCGAGCCGGGCTACCGCGCCGACTTCACCATCTTGAGCGGCGACCCCTCCACCTGCGACGACCTGAAGGTGCTGAATCTGCGTGTCCTGTACACCGTGGTTGACGGCAAGGTGGTGTACCCGCGGTAGGCTCCTGGAAATTCCTCCTGGAACATGCCGGAGGTTTTTTCGTATATTCCTACTTCATGACCATGATTAGCACGGGCACGCCTCTGCTATACGACAGCCTGCACCCCCAAGGAGAACCTGATATGCGACCCAGACGTATCGCCCCGGCGATCCTCGCCCTGGCCCTGCTGGCCGCAGCCGGCAGCGCCCTGGCCCAGGTCACACCCGCGGCCAGCTTCGACGCGGCGCTCAAGGCCGCACAGGACAACGACCAGCTGGTGGTGGTCGATTTCTACGCCGACTGGTGACCCAGCTGCAAGGCGTTCGCCCGTGCGGCGGATTCGAACCCCATCTTCGCCCAGGCTCTGGAGGGCATGGTCTTCGCCAAGGTCAACACCGAGAAGGGCAAGGGTCCGGACATCTCCGGCACCTACGGCATCAAGGCCCTGCCCACCTTCGTGGTCGTCAACGGCGACGGTGAGGTCACCGACCGCTGGATCGGCTACAACGGACCCGAGGCCTGGACCGAATCCGTACGGAAGGCAAAGGCCGACCCCCGCACCATCGCGGCCAAGCGCGCGGCCTTCGACCGGCAGCCCACGGCCGATCTGGCGGCCTGCCTGGCCAACGACGCCGCCTGCGACTTCGACTACCAAGGGGCGGTGAACTACTTCCGCCAGGCCAGGAACCTCGACCCGGCCCGGGCCGAGGAATTCACCGAGCAGATCCTGACCAACATGTATTACGGAGCCCGCAGCAAGGCCTTCAGCTTCGACGAGGTCGCCACCGAGGCCGACCTGGCCCTGGCCCTGCCCGGCGCCACGCCGGAGCAGAAGGAGAACCTCGCAGCCATGGTCTCAGGCATGGCCCGCAGCATGGGCTCCCCGGAAAAGGCCATCCCTTACATCAAGGCCGCCTTGAAGGATGATCCCGGCACGGATGGGCCCAGCGACACCCGCTTGAGCCTCATGGTGGAAAGCGCCCTGCTGATCGAGCACGACGAGGCCAAGGCCGTCAGCCTGCGCAAGCAGCTCTTGCCCGAAGGCTGGCAGGAAGACCCCGACCAGCTCAACAGCTTCGCCTGGTGGTGTTTCCAGAACAAGGTCAACCTGGCAGAGGCCGAGAAGCTGGCCCAGCACGGCGCCGAGATCGCACCGGACGACGCCTCCCGCGCCAACATCCTCGATACCGCCGCGGAGATCAGCGCCGCCTTGGGCAAGCACGACGAGGCCCTGGCCCAGGCCAAGCAGGCCGCCCAGCTGGACCCGGACAAGGACTACTTCCAGCAGCAGGTCGACCGCTTCACCTCCGAGGCGGCCGGGGGCAGCGGGGCTGATTGAGCAACACCCCGCAGGGGTGGAGCATGACCCCTCTTGCTCATGGCGTCATGGAGGCCGCGTTAGCCACGGACGGCGGAAGCGGCCGGAATGCGAGAAGGCCCGGAACACGATGTTCCGGGCCTTCGTCCATGCGCAAGAGGGGTCATTCTCCACCCTTGCGGGGCGTTAATTGATGTACCCCAGCGACCGCAGCTGCCTGCGGATCTCCTCGTTCACCTTGGGATCCCGCTCCCCCTCGGGTCCGGACGCCGGGGCCAGGGCCATGTAGGAATCCACCCGGTGCTTGTCCAGCTTGTGCAGGTGCTTGGCCCCGTCCCTGGTCGCCGGCTCGGTCAGGATCGCCCCGGGCATGTCATGGGCCGGCGGCAGGCCCATCATGGCCAGTATGGTGGGGCAGATATCCAGCACCGCCAGATGCCCGAAGCGGGTGCCGGCCTCGTACAGCGGGCTGCGGGCCAGGAAGATGCCCCACTCGCTGTGCTCGGCGGTGCCCTTCTTGCCGCTGCGGCGGGGGCCGTAGAAACCGTGGTCCGAGACGATCACCGTCTGCCGGTCCGGCGGGAACCAGCCCAGCACCCGGCCCAGGACCTCGTCCACCCACGCGTAGTAGTTCTTCACCACGTCCTTGAACACAGCCACCTTGGCCGGATCCAGATGCACGTAGTCCAGGTCCGCCTTCATGTACCTGTAGAAGTGGTGGCTGACCATGTCGGGCCCGCGCAGGTAGAAGAAGAACAGGTCGAAATCGCCGTGGTGGGCCAGGTAGTCTGCCGCCG
The DNA here is from genome assembly GCA_024763215.1 of Candidatus Krumholzibacteriia bacterium. Lineage (GTDB taxonomy): Bacteria > Krumholzibacteriota > Krumholzibacteriia > LZORAL124-64-63 > LZORAL124-64-63 > JAHJTW01. The sequence continues at coordinate 3,156 of JANTFX010000027.1, forward strand.
CCAGGTAAGACAGATCCGCCGCGAACACGTCGCGCAGCTCGGCCATCTCGCGGGGGTACTTCTGCTCCGCCTCGGGCAGCAGCCCGGCGGGGATGAACCGCGCCAGATCCTCGTCGGTCAAAGACTGCGGATCCACGCGCAGCCCCACCATCACGTCGGTCAGCGAATCGGGATACACCAGGTTGGCCAGTGGATGCTCGCGCTTGGAACCGTAGGGCAAAAAATCGCTGACCATCACCCCGTCAATGGGCCGGGCGGGGTAGGTCGTCCACATGCCCATGACGGCGGTGCTGCGGCCGGCGGCGGTCAGGATGTCCCACAGGGCCGGCGCCTTCCAGGCGCTGCTGGTCACGGGCTTTTCGTCTTGCCCCTTGACGAAGTTGTGGATGCCGTGGACCCCGGGCTCGACCCCGGTGCAGATGCTCGCCCACAGGACCGGCGATTTTTCCAGGGGGATGAAGGTCTTCATCCTGCCCGATGCGGCCTGGGTCATGAACTGCTTCAGGTTGGGCAGGCGTTCGGCTTCGAGCATGGGATCGAGGATCCGCCAGTCCGCCGAGTCGATGCCAAACACCAGGAGCTTGTGGGCCTGCCGGTAGGCCGGCCCGTTCTGATCACCGCCGCACCCGGCGGCCAGGGCCAGCAGCGCCGCCGCGGCCACCGCCGCCAGGATCACCATGCGCATCGTCTTCATCGCCACACTCCTTGTCACATCTGCACGCCCAGCACGTTCTTGAAGATCAGCCCCGTCGCCAGGGACAGGATCATGAAGGCCACCAGCCAGTCCAGCGTCACGCCCAGGTAGGCCGTGGCCCGGTCGGGATAATCCACCTCGTATCCCCGCACACAGCTTCCGTCCGGCAACGGCCGCCAGCCGGGATAGAGCAACTTCTCCCACCACTTTTCGCCCAGCTTCCGGCCCGGCAACGGCAGCCCGTCGCCCGCGACGAGGACCACCTGTGCGCAGGGCCGCCCCGCGGCCGTGACGGCCACCGGCCAGGTTCCCGGCTCGTCTGTGCGCAGCCGCCAGGCCACGCTGCCTGAAGCACGGTCCCGCACCGGGCCCGCGGCCAGCTTCACCTGCGGGGGCAGCTTCAGGTCCACCGCATCCAGGTCGGCCTGCGGGTCCAGCCGGACCTGCAGCACGGCCGACTCGCCCGGCAACAGCGGGCGGTGGGCGAAACGGCCCTCTAGCTGGGCCAAAGTCAGCACCATGGGCACGATAAGCACCAGCAGGGCGGGCAGGGTCAGCCCCAGGTAGCGCAGGTTGGCCACGGCGAGATCCTTCTGGATCCTGGCCAGCACCCGCAGGTGGTCCTGGTACATGCCCATCTCGAAGATGTGACCCACCAGGCGGTCGCGCTGCCGCGCCAGCCTGGCCTGGGGCGTGGCGAGCTTGAACAGCCACAGGGCCCACACCCCGGTCACCGCAGCGATCAGGGCCATGGCCCAGGCGGCGTGCGCGCCCAGCGGCCCGCACACCACATCGAAAAGCCTGGTCACGATGCCGTTCAGGACAGCCATCTAGGAAATGTACCCCAGTCCCTGCATGCGCTTGCGGATCTCATCCTCACTGGCTCCACCCTCCTCGAACTTGGTCAGTTCCTTCTCCAGCACGTGCCGGACGAACTCCTCGGGCGTCGCGTAACCGGCCAGCTCGCTGTACTTGCGCACCTTGGCCATCAGCTCCTTGTCCAGCTTGATCTTGTCGCCGCCGCCGAACATGCGGCACCTCCCGGCTCGGGTTATCGTTTCTCCAGCACGCTGCCGCCGACCATCTCGGGCGGCGGGGTGATGCCGAACAGTTTCAGGATCGTGGGCGCCATGTCCACCAGGGACGGATCGGTGCGCAGCAGGGGCCGGTTGGCCATGAGGATCCCCGGCACCTCCGAGGCCGCGATGCAGTGGTCGCCGCTCCACTTGAGCATGTTGTCGTGGAACACCTCCGGGGGCACCTCGCCCAGGGCCGACTCGTTGCTGCCGCGCCAGCCGCGGTAGTAACCCACCACGATGTCCGGCCCGATGGCGCGCTCATCGCCGTGGTAGACCTGGTCCGAGCGGTCGGCGGTCTTGATGGCCCGCCGGCCGTCCAGCGGGTCGGTTACCGCCTCCAGCTTCGTCTTCAGCTCGGCCAGCAGGGCCTGCTGCTCGGCGCCCGGCTGGACGATGCCGCCCATCTCCCGGCCGGCCAGGTTCAGGTACAGGCCGTTGATGCCGAAGGCGTAGGCCCTGGTGCGCGACCAGTCCACCCCCATGAGCATTTTCACATCGCCGGGTTCGTAGCCGGGCTTGAGTTTCAGATAGCCGTTCTCGTACAGCCAGGTGTTGGTGTTGAAGGCCCGGTTCCAGGGCGCGAAGCCGTGGTCGCTCATGACCATGATCACCGTGCCGGCCGGCAGCCGGTCCATGGCCAGGCCCAGGGCGCCGTCCAGCTCCTCGTACACCTGCCGGATGCGCTCGGTCTGGTCCGGGTCGGCGGCCGCATGGGTGGGGCTCGAGGGATCCATGTTGCGCCAGGTCATGTGGCAGGTCTGATCCGGCGAGTTGAAGTAGAAGAACAGGAACCCCTCGTCCAGACCGGCCAGCCGGTCCAGTTCGGGCTTCAGCTGCCGGATGCGCTCCTGCAGCACCAGCTCGCTCTGCTCCACATACTGGGCGTCATCGAAGAACCCGTTCTCCAGGGCGCTGGTATCGTCGGGCAAACCCTGGGTGTAGAACAGGCCCGTCTGCCGGGCGATCTGCTTGCTGTAACCGCGCGGCGTGCTGATGGGCATCTCGGGTTTGACCGGGTCGATCTGGATGGGTGTCACGTACAGCCGCAGCGGATCGGTGCCGATCAGGTAGAAGCGGCAGGTGCCGGCCACCGATTTGAGCAGCGGCACCATGGGGAACGAGACCTCGACCCAGCCGCTCCACTGCCCCCGGTCCAGCACCAGCTCGTGGCCGTCCACCTCCAGCCACACCGCCTGCGCCTCGCGGTCCACACGGCCGGTGACCGTGACCGTCGCGGGCGGGTCGCCCTGGCGGTAGGAGTTGGGCGGACCTTCCAGGTCGGCGGTGAAGCGCCCTTGTTCGAGGTAGATCGAGACCACCCGGCCGCCGCCCGGATCCCGGTCCTCGGGCGGGTCGTCGGTGATAAGGGTCGAGATGCCGTAGTTGCCGGTCAGATCGGGCGTGCCCATGCCCGAGAGGCTGCGCGCCTCGCACTCGACCGGCGGGAAATTCGACGGCACCTTGAAGATGGTCGCGTCGATGCCGTGGTCGGCCAGCAGCTCCCAGAACGCCGTGCCGTGGCGCAGGTTCTTCACCTCGCCGCCACCGCGCGGGATCTTCCAGTCCCTGAACTGCCAGAATCGCGTCGGCCCCTTGGCCTCGCTGGCCGAGAAGTACGGCAGCATGGTCTTGGGATCGCGGTGGATGAAATCGAAGATGCCGTGCCCACCCGGGTCCATGCCCGTGATGAAGTTGGACCAGGCCACCGGTGACTGGGGCGGGGTGCTGGTCCCGAAGGATTTCAGGTCTCCACCGGCGGCCAGGAAGCGGTCGAAGTTGGGCATGGCCCCGTCGGCGCGGAACCTGGCCAAAAGCTGCGGATCCATGCCGTCGAAGCCCAGCACCAGGACCCGGGGCCCCGCGGCCAGGGCGGCCTGGGCGGCCAACAGGATCAGCAACGAAATTACGGCAACCTTCTTCATGACTCCTGCTCCGGTTCGGGGGCGAAGATGCTGCGCCCGGTCATGTGGCCCGGTATGGGCAGGCCCAGCAGATCCAGCACGCTGGGCGCGATGTCCCGCAGGTCGGGCCGCACGGCGGTGAATTCCCGGTTGCTGAACAGCACGCCGGGCACCTGGCGCGGGTCCATGCAGTGGTCTCCGCTCCAGCTGCGCGTGTTGTCGCTGATGATCCGGTCGGTGACCGCGCCCACGGCCGCATCCCAGTCGGTGCGGTAGCCGGGCTTGTAGCCCACGATCACGTCGGGCCCGTTCTCGCGGTAGGGGCCGTGGTAGATGTCCTCGGCAGCCCACAGCTCGGTGATGGCCTCGCCTCCGCCCTCGGGATCGGGCAGGCCCCTCAAATTGGCGATCAACTCCTGTTTGAGGTCGGCGGCCTCTGACGGCGGCACGCAGCCGTCCTTCTCGCGGCCCTCGATGTTCAGGTAGAACCCGGCCAGCCCGTTGGTGTAGGCGCGGGTACGGCTCCAGTCCACCTCGTTGGCCTCGCAACGCTTGCCGTCCGGGATCGGGGGCAAGGGGCCCTCGACCGGGTCGTCCTTGAGGAACAGATAACCGTGGCGCCGGAACCAGGCGTTGAGGTTCACCCCGCGCCGGAAGGACTTGAAGCCGTGGTCCGAGACCACCAGCAGAACGTCGTCAGGCCCCAGCTTGGCCAGCACCCGGCCCACCAGATCGTCGGCGCGCCGGTACAGATCGAAGACGGCATCCTTGTGCCGCTCGGTATCCTTGCCCGCGTTGGCAGGGTGGTCGGGCTCCAGGTAGCGGAAGAACATGTGCTGGATGCGGTCGGTGGCGTCGAACACCACCGAGACCACCCCGTCCGGCTGCCGGTCCAGGGCGTGGAAGAACTGCCGTTCCCGCTCGGCATGGATGGCCCAGGCCTGGTCCAGGAAGGCCTGTTCGTCGATGACCCGCTCGTTCAGCGCCCAGGTATCCTCGGCCAGGCCCAACGTGGCGAAGCGGCCGTGCAACCGGGCCAGGGCCAGGCTGTAATGGGGCGGCTGGCTGATGGGGAACGCCGGGTGCAGGGGGTCGATGTTCAGCGGGGTCACGTAGAAGGAAAAACGCGGGGTCAGCGAGGTTACCCGCAACCGGCAGATGCCGTGGGCCCGGCGCCGGCCCTCGACGAAGCACACCGGGATCCAGTCGGAGTACTCGTCCTCGCCCAGGGTGAAGCTCCGGCCGTCCAGCATGAACTCGGCCCGGCGGGCCTGCGGGTCCACCGTCACGGTGACCGGCATGAGCAGGGGCCCTGTGCCGTCTGACCGGTCCGGTCCCGGCAACAGGCCCGTCCAACGGTTCAACCCCACCGCCGTCAGGGTCCGGCGCTCACCCCCGGTGGTCCGGCCGTGGCCATCCTCCCCCGGTTCGGTGAAATGGGTGAACGTTCCCTGGGTGCCGCGCAGATCGGGCACGCACATGGCCGACAGCTGCTTGCCGGCGAACCTGTCCGGCGGGAAGGTGATGGGGATGCGCAGGATCGAACTCGGCACGCCCTGCTCGCCACACGTGGTCCAGAAGGGTTTGCTGCGGCGCAGCAGTTCGAAGGGGTGCCCGCCGCCGGGCAGGGGGATCGGCCCCAGGCGCCGGCCGACCGACGCGGTCTTCAGGCGGGTCGAGGACAGAACCGGCAGATGGGTGGCCTTGTCCCGGCTCAGAAAATCGAAGATGTTGTGGCCGGAAGGATCGACCCCGGTGGCGAAGGTGGACCAGCCCACCGGCGACATGGCCGGCCAGGTCGTGCCCAAAGGGCAGAATCCCCCCTCGTCGCGCATCCGCGCCAGATGGGGCAGATCGCCCGTGGCCATCCACTTGCGCGCCAGGACCGGATCCAGTCCGTCCAGCCCCAGGGTCACCACCCGTATGGCCCTGGCCTTGCCCCCGCGACGTGCGGTGCGGGCCAGGCGCACCGCCACCCTCACCGGCCAGGCCAGCAGGGCGACGAAGGCCAACGCCATCCCCGCCAGGGCGAACAGGAACGAGCCCCCCAGGGCGAAACCCGCCCCCGGACCGATGTAGGCCGGGTTGCCGATCAGACCACAAAAAGCAGGCAGGGCGGGCAGGGGCATGGGTCACTTTCCTGCAGGGGAAACACCGTCATCAGGGGTTCAAACTAACCCAAGGCGCATGGCCAGGCAACCCGCCGCGGCTGCCGGCCGGGCATTCTGCGGCCCCGGAACTCCCATCAAATCACTGGATTGCGCAGGGGGCGACCTCAGCCGGCGGGCACTTCCTCACCGGTGGCATCTTCAGCGGTTGCTTCGGTGCCGCCGGCCAGCGAGGCGGCGAACGCCAGATCATCGATCTTGATGTGGTTCATCAGCCAGTAGTTGAGGAAGTCGTGGACCGTGCGGGAAAGGCGCTTGCCCTGGGAGAACTCGAACTGGTAGCGCTCCACCTTCTGCAAAAGCTGGCGGTGCTGGGCCTTGTGCAGCTTCAGCCCCTCGTATCCTGCCGCGGACATGACCTCTTCCTCGAAGGTGAAGTGCTCCTGGGTATAGCCCACCAGCTCGCGCAGGATCTCGCCCATCACCTGGCGCCCCTTCCCCTTGTCCAGGGCGGTTTCGAACTTGTTGACGATTTCCACCAGGTGCTGATGCTGGGCGTCGACTTTTTCATTTCCGGTTTCGTATTCACTGGACCATTGAATCTGAGCCATGAGCTTCGGCCTCCGTTCCGTTGATGCCTCTGCCGGAATTATCGACGGCCCGGGCGTTTTTTTTACCGAAAAGGGAACCGATCACCGGTGCGCCTGTTGGAAAATCTGCAACCGTATCCCCCTGAACGGTTATCCCTGCATCCGCCGGGATCCACGCGAAAGGACGAACCATGAACGCGTCTTCCTATGGTCGGCGCCTGCTCGGCGCGGCGCTGGTGCTGGTCATGCTGACGGCGGTGGCCGTCGCGGCCCAGGCCGAATCATCCTCAGGCTACCTGGGGGTCATGCTCCAGGACATCGGCCCCAGCATGGCCAAGGCCCTGCAGCTGGACAAACACAAAGGCGTGCTGGTGACCGAGGTCGTCGACGGCAGCCCGGCTTCCGCGGCCGGCCTGCAGGACGGGGATGTCATCCTCGAGTTCGACGGCCAGGCCATTGCCGACGCCGAGGACCTGACCGACGCCGTCGGGAACACCGAGCCCGGAGACAAGGTCAAGCTCCTGGTCCTGCGCGACGGCAAGCGGGAGAAGGTCAAGGTCGAGGTCGGTGCCAGGCCCGGCAACGAGGATGTCGAGGTGGAATTCGATCATCCCCGGTCTTTCCGCTGGCATGAGCATAATTTCCCCGCTGTGGACATGGAGAAGATCGTGGGCCTGGCCGCCGGGGACCACGGCTACCTCGGCGTGAAACTGAGCGATCTGACCGATCAGCTCGGGGACTACTTCGGCGTCGAGGACGGCGCCGGCGCCCTGATCACCGAGGTGAATGAAGACAGCCCCGCCGCCAAGGCCCACCTGCAGGCCGGCGATGTGATCACCAAGGTGGATGACGAGGATATCTCATCGACTACGGACCTGCTGGAGGCCATGGCCGGGACCGATCCCGGCGACGAGGTCTCCCTGACCGTGGTGCGCAAGGGCAAGCAGAAGACCTACAAGGTTACCCTCGCGGAAATGCCCGCCGGCGACCGGAACGCCTTCTTCGGGCATGCCATGAAGGGTGCGCCCCAGGTCCGGATCCTGCGCCAGGAGTTCGACGACCAGGAGATGGATCAACTGCACGAGGAGCTGGACAAGCTGCGCGGCGAGCTGGACAAGTTGCGCCAGGAAGTCGATAAGCTGAAATAGTCCCAGCCAACCGCGGCCTCACGCAGGGAGGCTGTGAGCCGCAGGACCGGGGTCGCCAGGGACGGCGGCCCCGGTCTGGTTCTGGTCAGTCCAATCTTGCCAGCATCTGGCCGGCGGCCAGATCCGGAGCGGTCAGCAGCAACCAGGTCCTGATCTTGCGGTCCGGGTAGAGCATGGCGATCGCTTCCCGGTACAGGTCCAGCTGGGGCCGGTAGTGCTCCAGGAGCGCCCGCCTCAGGGCCGGATCCTGCGCACCCCGGTTGGTCTTGTAGTCGATGATGTCCACCCTGCCGGGCCTGAGCACCAGGCGGTCGATCACGCCGGTGATCCGCTCCGGTGGATCGTCGCCCCCGGGTCGTGCGGCGATCACCGGCACCTCGCTCCAGCCCCGACCCCCCTCCTTCTCCGGCTGGAAGATCCAGGCCAGCTCGGGAGCGTTGAATACCCGCTCCGCCTCCTGCCAGGCCGGCCCCTGCCCCGCGGGCATCCGACCGTTCCTGGCCGCGGCTTCCAGCAGGGAATGGACCCGCAAACCCCTGCGGATACCCTCGGATCCCCGGCCGCGGGCCGTGGCGGAGGGCGCCCCCCCGGCGGCGGCGATTTCCGGGGCCTCCACCTGCGAGGGCGTCAGGATGCGGACCCGTTCCTTAATGACCGGCGGCCGCCAGGACTTCAGCCCCGGCAGGGAACCCAGGTCCCGGTCCGGGACCGGTTCGGTTCCCGGAGCCGTGCCCGCATCCTCCTGGTGGCCGTCCTCCAGTTCCGGCGGCAGACCCACCAGGATCGACGTGCCGGTGATGGTTTCGGCGGCGGCCAGGATCCGTCGCAGAGGGCTGTCGTGCGCCGGGTTGCCGTTGCTCTTGTCCCCTCCGAGGATGTACAGCCGGTCACGGGCCCGGGTCATGGCCACGTACTGCAGGTTGGCTTCCTCGCGGCGGCTGCGCCCGACGGCGGCCCGGGCCCCGGGCGCCACCGCGTCCGGCACACCTCCGGTTGCGGCCACGGGCCCCTGGCGATCCTGCTTGCCGGGAACGTACAGCAGGGCCGAGCAGGAATCGTCCGGGTCCAGTATGACCTGGGCGTCCTCCTTGCTCGCTGACGCATCAGCGTCCACAAGCAGGACCACCGGTGCTTCCAGGCCCTTGGCCCCGTGGATGGTCATGAAGCGCACCCTGCCGCCCTCGGACGTCTCCGGCACGAGGCCCTCTTCCTGCCCTCCGCGCCGGGCGGCCTTTTCCAGCAGCTGCACCAACCGGCGCACCGTAGGCAACAGGGCCAGATCCCGGCCGAGGGTCAGGTCGTGGATCCGCTCCAGATTGTACACCGCCTGGTCGCCCAGGGCCGCGCGGTAACGCTCGAGCATCCCGCCCTCCCGGAAGATCCTGCGGATCAGGTCGTGGCCGTGGTCGTAACCGGACCGCCTGCGCCAATGCCCCAGCAGTTCGGCGGCCCGGCCGGTGACCGGATCCTTCAGGTCGCCCCGGATCGCCTCCCAGAGTTCGCCGGGAGCCTTGTACCCCTCGCCGTCGGGCCGCTCCCGGAGGATGCCCCTGCGGGCCAGCACGTCCTGCAGCTCCTGCTGCGACAGGCGGAACAGAGGGCTGCGCAGTACCGTGGCCAGGGCCACGTCGTCCGCGGGCCAGATCAACCAGCGCAGCAGCGCCATCAGATCCTGCACCTCGCGGCTGGCGGCCAGGGCTCCCCGGCCGGACGGATTGAGGGGGATGCGGGCCCGCCGGAAGGCATCCTCGTAGATCCCCACGCGGGTCCGCGCCCGGAACAGGACCAGAACGTCGCCCCAGCGCAGGGGCCGCGGCGCGGGCTCGGGCCCCGGCTCCCAGGTCACCGCTTCGGTCGCGATGAGCCGGCGCACCAGCCGGGCCGCCGCTTCGGCCGCCAGCAGGTCGCCTCCATCACGGTCTCCGCCCGGATCCGCGAAGGGGGGCATGACGCACAGCAGGCCCGGCCCCTCATCCCGCTTGCACAGCTGGGCCAGGTCCGCCGGATCGTCCACTGCCAGATCCTCCGCCAGAGGCGGCTGGGCGAACAGCTCCCCCACCCCCTGCACGACCGCGGGCAGGCTGCGGAAGTTGGTCGGCAGGGTCAGCACCCGGACACCTCCCGGCCCCTTCCCGCCGGCAGCCTGTTCCAGGGCCGCGAAGCGCCGGAGAATCTCCCGGAAGATCCCGGGTTCAGCCCCCCGGAAACCGTAGATCGATTGCTTGATGTCCCCGACGAAAAAGACCGTCGGCAGGGCGGTCTGCCCCGACCCACCGCCCAGAAAATCATCGCTGAAGGGCTCCAGGATCTCGTACTGGTTGGCGTTGGTGTCCTGGACCTCGTCCACCATGATGTGGGTGATGGAGTCATCCAGCCGGAACAGCAGGGACGTGGCCCGGGCGTGGTCCCCCATGAGGCGGCGGGCGATCCCTTCCAGATCCTGGAAATCCACCACCCGGTCCCGCTGCTTCAAGCCCCGGTAGATATCCAGGGTCCGCAGCCCCAGCTCCAGGAAGGCGGCGTTTTTCAGGTACAGGGTCCGCAAATCGACGGTGCGGGCCAGGGCCAGGATCGGAGCTGCGGCCGCAATGACCAGCTCGTTGAACTGCTCGTTGAGCTCGGGACGGTTCCTGGCCTGGGAAAACTTGCGCACGGTGCCCGACTTGGTCAGCAGCACCTGTTTGGCCTGCGCCACGGCCGGGAGCGCGCCCTGCTCGGCGGCCGCGACGGCTGCAGGCCTGGCGGCAGCCTGGAGAATCCCGGCGGCCCGGCGGCAGACGGCGGCGGCCTCCCGGGCGTCCTGCCTGGGCTTGGCCTGCGCCCGGTCGGTCAGATCATCGGCCTCGGCCCCGAGCGCCTGCAGGACGTCATCCATTCCCGGCCCCGCGAATTCCTCCAGGGCCGACGCCAGGGAATCCAGCATGCCGGTAAGATCGGGCTCGTCCTGGGCCGGCAGATCCGGAAAGAGGGTCTGCTTGAGCTCGGCACGCAGACCCGGCGCCAGGGCGCCGAGGCCCGCGGAGGTCCCGGTTCCGGCCGCGGCCGCGACCCTGGCCGCCCAGCGCTCCAGGCGCATGCGGCTGTTGAAGACCCGGCGCAGGGACAGACGGATGGCCGCCGGATCCTTCCCCAGACGGCGGGCCACCGCGGCCTGGCCGTCGTCCCCGGCCAGGATCTTTTCCATCTCGTCCAGGGCCTCGTCCTCCAGCTCCGACGCGTCCTCGATCACCCCGTAGCCGGGATCCAGGCCCGCCTCCACGGCGAACCGGCCCAGGATCATCTGGCAGAAATGGTGGATGGTGCCGATCTTCAACCCCTGGGGGTACTCCAGGATCTTCCGATAAAGGCCGGCGGCCAGTTCCTTCTCCTGCGGCACCGGAGCACGCCCGAAAAGGGTCCGCAGATAATCGGTGCGCCCGCGGTCGTCCATGACCGCCAGCGCCACCGCCTGCCTCAACAGGCGCTCCTTGATCTCCACGGCGGCCTTGCGGGTGAAGGTGACCGCCAGGATGGACCGGGGCGCAACCGGCACCGGAGCCGGGCCGTCCAGGCCCGTGGCACCGCCTGCAGCGGGCCGTTCGATGCACAGCCGCAGGAACCGGTTGATCAGGGCGTGGGTCTTGCCCGATCCCGCCCCCGCCTTCAAGGCGACCGAGAGGCCGGGCCGCGCGGCCTCGTGCTGGATGGCCGTGGCCCGGGCCACCGCCTCGCTCACGCCCCGGTTGCCGCCGGCGGTACCCATCAGAACCTGCCTTCCCGCTGGTGGATGATCCGGTCCAGAGCGAGCCACAGCGCCGGCGGCAGATCCTGCCTGTCCTTCTCCTCGATGCGGCACACCCCGCGCAGGTCGCAGAACCTGCACGGCAGCATGGGCTTGGCCATGTTCCGGATCTCCTCGGACAGGACCGGGTACCGGGCTTCGGTATCCGCGGCGGCCAGGGACATGTCGATCAGGCGCACCGACCCCCGGGCCAGCAGGGTCCGGCCGGCCGGGCTGCCGCCCTCCAGATGGGGCTTGGCCGGAGGGCCGGATCTTTCCTCGCCGATCTGGTAGTACGCGCCCTCGACGACCTGTACCCCGGTCAAGCCCGCCTCGACCGCCCCGCACTCGGTGGCCGCCGCGTAAAGGATGACCTGGAGCTCCTCCAACTCCTGAACCTTTCTGGGGGAGGGCACGGTGCCCGTCTTGTAATCCAGCACCGCCGCCTCCCGGGGATCGTCCCGGCGGATGTCCAGCCGGTCCAGGGTGCCCCGCAGCAGGATGTCCGCGGCCCTTGCGCCGGCTTCCTCCCAGCCGAGCGCAGGCTGCAGATCCTTGCCGTCCTCCACGTTCCCGCACAGTTCGTGCGTCCAGTCGATCAGACCTGCCAGCGGCAGCTTGAAGCGGCTTTCGAGCAGGTGGGGCCGCCACGCGCCCGCCCGCTCAAGCTCGGCGTCCACCACCGCGGGCATGGCCCGCCGGAAGGCGTCCAGCCACAGGCGGCGCACGGGCAATTCCTCGGCCCCGGGGGCGAACCTGGCGGCCGCGGCCCGGTCCAGGGCCGCCAGGGCGCCGTCGCGGTCGGTGCGGGCCAGGGCTTCGGCACCCCCGGAACCGGGGGTCAGGAAATCCTGCAACGCGCCGTGCACCAGGCTCCCGTAGTCCAGGCGGCTGAACTCCTTGCGCAGATCCTCCTCGCGCGCCAGGGCGAAGCGGCGCTCCAGCAGGAAGCGGTAGGGGCACTCGCGCCACATGCGCAGGGCCGACCAGCTCAGAAGCCGCTGGGGGCGGGACGGCACCAGGGCCCGGGTCGGTTCCGGATCCCGGTCGAAACGCTCCTGGGCCGCCATGACCTTGCCCGCTTCCGGTTCCCGCGGCCGCCAGCGGGGGATCGCCGCAGCCGGCGGGCCGGGGTCGCCCAGGACGTCCTGCCCCAGGGCCAGGGCCAGACGGGACACCAGGGGGCTGGGCAACAGCGGCTGGCCGACTTCCTCCCGGGGCCAGGTCACCGTGACCCGGCGTCCGTTGTGCAACAGCCTCAGGAACAGCTCCGCCTCCAGACCCATGTGGTCTCGCCAGCCGGGCAGCCCCAGGCGCGCGGCCAGGCCGGGGGTCAACAGCAGCTGCCGCGGCGGGACCGAGGGGAAGACATCCTCCCGCAGGCCCGCCAGGATCAGGTGATCGTAACGCTCCAGGCGCGCCTCGATGAGGCCGGTGACCAGCACCGGCAGGTTCCGTGGCCGGTGCGGCGCCACCAGCTGCGACCCCAGCAGGCGGCCGACCGCCGCTGTGAACTCGGCCAGGGTCACCGGTTCCAGCAGATCGGAGTGATCCTCGATCATCTCCCACAGGCCGGACAGGGCCTGCTCGTCCTGCCGCGCCGACGGCCCCGCCGGAGGCCGGTTGCCCGTCAGCGCCCGCCAGCAGTGGCGCACGGCGGCGGTGTGGTCGGCCCAGGACGATTTCCCGGCCCCGGCATGGTCCAGCAACGGCGCGAAGGCCGCCACGACATGGCCCACGAAGGCCTCCATGCCCGGATCATCCTTCCCGAACAGATCCTTGACGACCTGATCCCGCTCCCGGGCCCGGCGGCCCAACCCCTCCAGGCCGGTCTGGGGCCCCTCGGCGCGGCGGAACATCCTTTCCAGGCGGAGGGTCCACAGTTCGTGGCTGCCCTGCCGCACCGGAACCTTCACGAAGGGATGGGTCAAGACCTCCAGCAGGGGCTCGGACCGCAGCCCGGTCAAAGCCGCCCGCAAGATGAACCGCGCCAGCAACCCGGCCGGCAACGTGCCCAGGGGGCTGCCCAGGGTGTTGTCCGCATCCAGGCCCGCCTCCTGCAGCATGGCCAGGATCCGGGCCGCCAGGCGGGGATCGGGCGTGGCCACGGCCAGGGTGCCGGGGTCATCCCGGGCCTGATCCAGGTACCGTACAACCAGGTCCACCACCCGGCGGGCTTCGGTCTCCGGGTCGGGGCAGGGCTCCAGAACGATGGGGGCGGTAGACACGGGATCGGGAACCAGAGCAGGGGCGGCAGGCCTGGTCGTCTCCTCGGGCGGCAGACAACCGGCCTCCCTCAGGTTTTTTTCCAGGCGTGCGGTGGGGCTGAATGGTCCTGTGCCCCGGACCGGATCCTCGCGACCCCAGGTGGCGCAGAAACTCCGGTCCAGGTCCGAGCCGGCCGCCGGCAAATAGACCTGGGCCCGGTCGCCGCCGGCCAGGGCCGCGCCCAGCAACAGGGCATGGGTCCGCGTCAGGACCCCGAAACCCGCGGCGCAGACCAGCGGGGCCGCCGCCGCAGGCGACCAGCGGCCATCCTCGCGGCGCGCCGCCAGTTCCACCAGGGCATCCGTACCGTCAGCGGGGATGGCCCGGCGGTACAGACCCCACGCTTCCCGGATCCGCTCCACATCCTTCAGGATCACCTCGGCGTCGGGGCCGCTCCCGGAGAGCTTCCCCTGGTTGTCCGCCCCCGCCCCGCGCAGCAGCAGCCCGTCCCGGCGTTCCAGACGCACCTGGTCGAAAAGATCGATGAACTCCGCGGCCAGTCCCGGCACGCTGGCCGGGTACTCGTGCAACCAGGGCCGAGCCGCCAGCAGGGGGGCCAGGATCAGCGGGCGGATCTCAGGCGCCGGCAGCTCATCCTGCCCCACCCCTGCCTCGAGCATGGCCCCGGCGATCCATTGTTTCAGGGTCATGATCCGGGGCAGCAGCAGCGCCGCCCCCTCCGCCTCATCCAGCAGCACCTGTTCCAGGGTGGAGCAGGCGCGGCTGGACGGCAGCAGGACCAGACAATCCGGCAGTTCGTCCGCCTGGAAATTTTCCAGCAGATCCCGGGCCACGCGCCGCAGCAGAAACTCGCCCACCGGTACTTTCACTGCGGAAATCTTCAAGCCAACGCTCCGTCGCTTACCAGCCCCTGGTTCCGTCAACAGCCCGGCCTGGATCGTAACACGCCCCGGCCATGGCGCAAGCCCCGCACCCGCGCCCACAAGGAGGAAGAAATTTCATGGGATTTACTCCCGGGAATGACTATGTTCCGCCCAGGCCCGGCCCGAAAAATGCGCTCAAATGACGTCTCGGTGACAATTGGGGCCGTTTCTCAACATAGGGTTATTTTTTTAACCTGAACCAAGGACAAGCCGTGAACCCTGCTTCCCCCTCTTCTGCGCCTGTTTTTCGTCTGGGCACCCGCGGCAGCAAGCTGGCCCTGTGGCAGGCCCACACCATCGCCGGCATGCTGAAGGATCTGGCTATCGAGACCGAGATCACGGTCATCAAGACCACCGGCGACCGCATCGACGACGTGCCGTTTTCCAAGCTCGAGGGCAAGGGTTTCTTCACCAAGGAGCTCGAGGAGGCTCAGCTTTCGGGGCGCGTGGATTTCGCCGTGCACTCCCTAAAGGACCTGTCCACCGAGATGCCCCCGGGCCTGGTGCTGTGCGCCATGGTCGGTCGCGAGGATCCTCGCGAGATGCTGCTGGCTTTGCCCGCCGCGGTGGATGAACAACGGCTCCAGGCCGGCGATCCCCTGCCGCTGAAGGCCGGGGCGAAGATCGGCACCAGCGCCGCCCGCAGGCAGGCCCAGATCAAGGGTCTGCGGCCGGATCTGGAACTGGCCGACCTACGCGGCAACGTGCCCACGCGCGTGAACCGCCTGCGCGAAGGCCGCTACGACGCCATCATGCTGGCCCGCGCGGGGCTCGTGCGCCTGGGGATCGACCTGACGGACCTGTTCGCCCTGCCCCTGGCCACGGCGGTCTTCGTGCCCGCGCCGGCCCAGGGCATGCTGGGCATCCAGTGCCGCGACGAGGACCCCTACCGCCGTGAACTGGCCCGCCTGCACTGCGCCGAGGCCGCCAGGGCGGTGGCCGTGGAGCGCGAGCTGCTGCTGCGCCTGGAGGGCGGTTGCCAGATCCCCTTCGGCGCCCACGTCATGCCCCTGGAGGATCGCTGGCACCTGGAGGCCTTCCTGGCCGCGGACGTGGATGACGCCGACCCCCTGCGCCTGACCCTCGATGCCGGGGACCCGGACTCGTTGCTGGATGAAGCCTGGGCCGCCATCCGGGCCCACCGGGGAGCCTGAGGCCATGGCCGCAGCTTCCCGCATCGTCCTGACCCGCCAGCGCGAACGCAACCGCGAGTGGGCCCTCGCCCTGCACCTGGCGGACATCCCCGTGCTGGAGCTGCCATTGATCCGCTTCGCATCCCTGCCTCCTGCGGACGATATCCGGGAGCGGACCTGGGACTGGATCCTGTTCACATCGCCCCAGGCGGTGGCGGCCTTCGAGGAGGCGAAGCTGGAGCGGGGTCCGGCCCGTGTTGGCGCCCTGGGTTCAGGCACCGCCGCGGCTCTGGCCACCGCCGGCATGCCCGTGGATTTCGACCCCGGCTGCCGTGACGGCGCCGAGTTCGCGGCCGCCTTCGCGGCCCGGGTCAAGACCCCGGTTGCCGTGCTGTGGCCCGGCCCCCTGCGGCGCATGCAGGAGCCCCTGGTTATACTGGAACAGGCGGGGCATCAGGTGACCGAGCTCGCCCTGTACCGCACGGTGCCCGTGCCCCCTGGTGAGTTGCCGGCCGACCCCTGGCAGCCCGGAGATATCGTGTTTTTCTGCAGCCCCTCGACGGTGCGGGCCTTCTGCGCCGCCTGGGACGTGAGGCCGCCGTGTGTGGCCATCGGGGAGACCACGGCCACGGCCGCCCGCGCCGCAGGCTTTGCCCCCCGTGTTGCCGCCGCGCCCGATCTGCCCAGCATGGTCCGGGCCGCCGGCCTGGACCCCGAACCCATCACCCCCAGCCCGGAGAATCCGTCATGAACCTGCTGGACCGTCCGCGGCGCCTGCGCGCCACCCCCGTTCTGCGCGAGATGTGCGCCGAGACCCAGGTGCGCGCCGACCATCTGATCACGCCCCACTTCGTGGTGCCCGGCAAGGGGATCCGCGAGGAGATCCCGAGCATGCCGGGGATCCACCACGTGTCGGTGGACAAGCTGATCCCCGAGATCGAGGCCGACCTCGAGCTGGGCCTGAGCTCGCACCTGCTGTTCGGGGTGCCCGAGCACAAGGACGAGCACGGCGACAGCGCCCTGGACGACCACGGCGCGGTGCAGGAATCCCTGCGGGCCATGAAGAAACGCTTCGGCAACGACATCATCGCCATCACCGACGTGTGCCTGTGCGCCTACACCAGCCACGGCCACTGCGGCTTCCTGGAGGACGGCGTGGTGGTCAACGACCCCAGCGTCGAGCAGCTGGCCCGCATGGCCCTCTCGCACGCCGAGGCGGGCGCGGACATGGTCAGCCCCAGCGACATGATGGACGGCCGCGTGGGCGCCATCCGCGAACAGCTGGACGAGCACGGGTTCGTCAACACCAGCATCCTGGCCTACAGCGCCAAGTACGCCAGCGCCTACTACGGGCCCTTCCGCGACGCCTGCGACAGCGCCCCCCAGGGCGACCGCAAGAGCTACCAGATGGATCCGCGCAACGGCCGCGAGGCGATCCTGGAAGTGCTGCTGGATTTGCAGGAGGGCGCGGACATGGTCATGGTCAAGCCCGCCCTGGCCTACCTGGACATCGTGCGGCGGGTGCGCGAGGAAGTGTTGTGCCCGGTGGTCTGCTACAACGTCAGCGGGGAGTTCTCCATGGTCAAGGCCGCGGCGAAGGCCGGCCTGGTGGACGAGGCCGCCATCGTGCGCGAGAACCTGCTGGCCATGCGGCGCGCCGGCAGCGACCTGATCATCACCTACCACGGGCGCGACGCCCTCGAGCAAGGATGGATCGACCGATGAGCAACGCCTCCTGGTGGGAACGGGCCGTCAAGGTCCTGCCCGGCGGGGTCAACTCCCCCGTGCGCTCGTTCAAGTCGGTGCCGGGCGACCCGCTGTTCTTCCACAGCGCCGCCGGCAGCCGTTTCACCGACGAGGACGGCAGCAGCTACATCGACTGGTGCCAGAGCTGGGGCCCGTTGATCCTGGGCCACGCCGATCCGGACGTGCACGCCGCGGCCGCCGAAGCCATGGCCGAGGGCGCCAGCTTCGGCGCGCCGAGCCGGCGCGAGGTGCTGCTCGCCGAGGCCTTCCTGGAACGTGTGCCCCACTTCGAACAGGTGCGGTTCGTCAGCAGCGGCACCGAGGCCGTCATGAGCGCCATCCGCCTGGCGCGCGGATTCACCGGCCGCGACATCATCGTCAAGTTCGCCGGCTGCTACCACGGCCATGCCGATCATCTGCTGGTCGAGGCCGGCAGCGGCCTGGCCACGTTCGGCACCCCCAGCAGCAGCGGCGTGCCCGCCGGGTTCACGGCCACCACCGCCGTGCTGCCCCTGGACGACGAGTCCGCCCTGGAGGCTTTCTTCGGCGCACACGGCGACCAGGTCGCCGCGGTGATCATCGAGCCGTTTCCGGCCAACGCCGGTCTTTTGATCCAGCGGTCGGAGTTCCTGCAGACCTGCCGCGACCTGACGCGCAAGCACGGAGCCCTGTTGATCTTCGACGAGGTCATCACCGGCTTCCGCGTCGCAGCCGGCGGCGCGGCCGGGATCCTGGGCATCACCCCGGACATGGGCACCTACGGCAAGATCATCGGCGGTGGGTTCCCCGTGGGGGCCTACGCGGCCAGCGCCGAGATCATGGCCCGCATCTCGCCTCAGGGGCCGGTCTACCAGGCCGGCACCCTCAGCGGCAACCCCGTGGCCATGGCCGCCGGTCTGGCCACCCTGGAGAAGACCGGCCGGCCCGGCTTCTACGAGGAACTCGAACGCAAGGGCGCCCTGCTGGAGGACGGGCTCCGCCAGGCGGCCGCCGACGCGGGCGTCACCGCCACGGTGGCCCGCCAGGGCTCCCTGTTCTGGACCGTGTTCCAGGACACCGCCCCGCGCAGCTTCGCGGCCATCGACCCGGCGGGCATGGATACCTACGGCCGTCTGCACCGCGGCCTGATCGAACGCGGCGTGTACCTGGCCCCCTCGGGCTGGGAGGTGGGCTTCGTGAGCGCCGCCCACACCGACGAGGACATCGCCGCCACCGTGGCCGCCGTGGCCGACACCTTCAAGTCCTGGAGCTGAACGACATGAGTGACCTGCAGCAGTGCCTGTTCCTGAAAACCCTGCGCGGCGAGCCCGTGCCCCGGCCACCCATCTGGATCATGCGCCAGGCCGGGCGCTTCCTGCCCGAGTACCGCAAGGTGCGCGAGGGCATCTCCTTCATCGATCTGTGCCGCACGCCCGAGGCGGCCTGCGAGGTCACCCTGCAGCCGATCAGGCGGTTCGGTTTCGATGCGGCCATCATGTTCAGCGACATCCTGACACCCCTGGAGCCCATGGGCGCCGGTTTCACCTTCGGCCAGGGCGGCCCCAAGCTGGACCATCCCCTGCGCGACGAGAAGGACATCAGGGCGCTGCGCACCTACCCCTCGCGTGAAGGGGTGGGTTTCGTCGCCGAGGCCATCGGGTTGATGAAGCGCGAGCTGGGCGACAAGACGCCCCTGATCGGGTTCGCCGGCTCGCCGTTCACCCTGGCCACCTACCTGGTCGAGGGCGGTGGCTCGAAGAACTACGAGCACCTCAAGACCATGCTCTACACCCGGCCCGAGCTGTTACAGGAACTGCTGGACAAGCTCGCCGAGCAGATCCTCGACTACCTGCGCATGCAGGTGGAAGCGGGGGTGGATGCGGTCCAGCTCTTCGACACCTGGGGCGGCATCCTGCACCCGCAGGACTACGCCGAGCTGGTCCTGCCGGTGGTCCGTCGCATCATGGACGGCCTGAAGGATACCGGTGTGCCGCGCATCTATTTCCTCAAGGGCAGCGCGCCGTACAACCACCTGCTGCAGGACCTGGACGTCGAATGCTGCGGCATCGACTGGACCCAGGATCTTTCAAGGGCCATCGACGAGCTGCCGGGCAAGGCTGTCCAGGGCAACCTGGACCCTTTGTGCCTGTTCGGCAGCGCGGAGCAGATCCGCCGCCGCGCCACCGAGATCTGCCGGCTGGGAGCCGCCGCGCCCGGCCATGTCTTCAACCTGGGGCACGGCATTCTGCCCCCCACGCCCATCGACAACGTCCAGACCCTGGTCGAGACCGTCCAGGGCTTCACGAAGGAATAAGCCATGGGACTGCACATACCCGCCGAGTTCGTCGCCAGGTACAACAAGCCCGGTCCGCGCTACACCAGCTACCCCACGGTGCCCGCCTGGACCGAGCCTTTCGGCGAGCGGGAGTACCGCGCCGCCCTCGAGGAACTGGCCGGCCGCACGGGCGACGAGCTGGCCCTGTACCTGCACCTGCCGTTCTGCGCCAAGCACTGCCACTACTGCGGCTGCAACGCCCTGGTCACCCGCGACAAGGACGCCGTGGACCATTACCTGGACCTGGTGGAAAAGGAAATCGCCATGGTGACCGACGTCATCGGCACCGGACGCAGGGTCAAGCAGCTGCACTGGGGCGGGGGCACCCCCAACTACCTGAAGAATCCCCAGCTCAAGCGCGCCCTGGATCTGTTCCGCCGGGCCTTCGACGTGGCTCCGGACGCGGAGATCTCCCTGGAGATCGATCCGCGCATCGCCTCGCCCGAGCAGGCCGCCTACCTGCGCGAGCTGGGCTTCACCCGCATCAGCCTGGGCGTGCAGGACTTCGAACCGCGGGTCCAGGAAGCCATCGGGCGCATGCAGTCCCGGGACAAGACATTGCGCGTCTACCACGGCTGCCGCGAGGCGGGGTTCGACGGGGTGAACATCGACCTGGTTTATGGTCTGCCCGGCCAGACGGCCGCCTCGTTCGCCGCCACCCTGGACGAGATCATCACGCTGGAACCCGACCGGGTGGCCTGCTTCAGCTACGCCCACGTGCCCTGGGTCCGGCCCGAGCAGGAAAAGGTCGACACGACCTTGATGCTGCGGGGGTACGAGAAATTCCAGCTCTTCCAGCTGACGGTGGACCGGTTCACCGCCGCGGACTACTGCTGGATCGGCATCGACCACTTCGCCAGGAAGGACGACGAACTCTCGGTCGCCCTGGAAAACCGTGCCCTGCATCGCAACTTCATGGGCTACGCCACCAGGCCGGCGCCCCACATGCTGGCCTTCGGCATGAGCGGCATCGGCGACGTGTGCGACCGCTTCGCCCAGAACGACGCCGACCTACCGGGCTGGTCCCGGGCGGTAGATTCAGGCCGGCTGCCCATCGTCAAGGGGCACGTCCTCAACGAGGACGACAAGCTGCGCCGTCTGGTCATCCTGAACATCATGTGCAACCTGGAGCTGCCCTGGTCGCTGACGGAAAAGGAATTCGGGGCGCCGGCGAACGAGCTGCTGGCCGAGAGTCTGGAGGCGTTGCCGCCTCTGGTGGATGACGGCCTGGTCACCGTGGACGACAACGGGCTGCGCATCACCGCCAAGGGGCGGTACTTCGTGCGCAACGTGGCCATGATCATGGATGCTTACCTGGGCAAGGGCAAAGGCAAGCAGGTTTTCTCCAAAACGGTCTAGGAGGCGGCGTGGATATCATCCGTGAGGATGTTTTTCCCCGGGATCGGCTCGACCCGACGGCGACCGCCGGGCTGATCCTGTGTGGCATGGGCGGACCCGACGGGCCCGACACCGTGCGCCCGTTCCTGCGCAACCTGTTTCGTGATCCGTTGATCTTCCCCGTGCCCCGGTTGATCTCGCCGGCGCTGGGCTGGGCCATCAGCACCCTGCGCGCGCCATCGGTCCGCAGGCGGTACCTGCAGATGGACCCCGGCTGCGTAACGCCCCAGATCGAAACCACCCGTCTGCAGGCCGTGGCCATGGCCCGGCACCTGAAATCATTCGGAATCCAGGCCGAGCCGGGAATCGCCATGCGCTACTGGCGGCCCTATCCCGACCAGACCGTTGCCGAGCTCGCGCAACGGGGGGTGCGCCAGTTCCTGCTGGTGCCCATGTACCCCCAGTACTCCTCGGCCACCGGCGGCAACACCCTCGACTTCCTGATCCAAGGCATACGGCGCTCCCTGCCCGACGCGCCCATCCACGCGGTGAGCGGATGGGGGCTGCTGCCCGGATTCCTGCACGCGTTGGCCGCCCCGGCGCTCAGGCAGCTGACCGCCTGGGCCGCCGCCGGCGTGCCCGGGTCCGAGTGCGCGCTGGTCTATGCGGCCCATTCCCTGCCCCAGTCCTTCATCGACGCGGGCGACCCCTACCGCTCCCATACCCTGGCCACGGTCGGGGCCGTGAACCGCCTGGTCAGCTCCGGGCTGGCCGAAGCCGGCCACGGCGGCTGGGCCGAGGACGTGGCCGGGCTCGCCGACCCCGCACCTGCCTTCCAGAGCCGGGTCGGCCCCATCAAGTGGCTTGGACCGGAAATCACCACCCGGGTGCGGGAACTCGCCGCAGCAGGCCGCCGTCGGCTTATGGTCCAGCCGGTGAGCTTCACCTGCGAGCACATCGAAACCCTCATTGAACTGGATGTGGAGTTGCAGGAGGAAGCCGGGAAGCTCGGCGTCGTGGAATTCCACCGGGGTGCGGCCCTGAACCTGGACGATGACTGGCTCAAGGCCATGGCGGCCATGCTGGCCGATCAGGCCTTCGGCGCGGAGGTGCCCCATCTTGCCTGACAAGAACGTAGCCATCATCGCCGGGGGCATCGCCGGGCTGGCCACGGCCAGCAACCTGCTGGACGAGGCCGACAGCCGCAACCTGGACATCCGCGTGACCATCCTGGAAAAGGATCACGCCCCGGGCGGTAACCTGCGCACCCTCGCCGAGGGCCCGTGGCAGCTGGAATGGGGACCCAACGGTTTCCTGGACAACGAACCGGCGACCCTGCGCCTGGTCGAGAAGCTGGGCATCACCGGCCGGCTGCAGCGCAGCAGCGACGTGACCCGGCACCGCTTCCTGCTGGTCAACGGCCGGCTGGTGGAAATCCCCACCTCACCCGGGGCCTTCGTCACTTCGGCCCTGCTGCCTGCCCGAGCCAAGCTGCGCATGGCCGGCGAGCTTCTGATCCCCCGCCGCAAGGACCTGGGGCTGGCCGCCGACCGACCGGAAACCGACGAAACGGTCTTCGAATTCGGTTGCCGGCGCCTGGGCCGGGAATTCGCCGAGGTCATGCTCGATCCCATGGTCAAGGGGATCTTCGGTGGAGACGCCCGCCAGCTGAGCCTGGCCGCAGCCTTCCCCCGCATGGTGGAGCTCGAACAGCAGTACGGAGGCCTGTTCCGCGCCATGATCGCCCTGGCCCGTCAGCGCAAGAACAAGACCGACGCCGGTCCCAGCGGCGTCTTGCATTCGTTCACCGGCGGCATGCAGACCCTTGTCTCGGCCGCAGTGGCCAGGCTGGAACAGGACCCCCGCTGCCACCTGGTCTGCGGAGCGGCCATCGGCTCCGTGGCATACCGGGAAGGCTCCTGGTTCATCGAAGGAAGCGGTTTCGACCCCGAGCCTTACGATGCGGTCATCAACGCCGCCCCGGCCCACGCGGCCTCCGGCCAGTTGCAGGCGCTGGATCCGGACCTGGCCGGATTGCTGGCGGAGATCCCGTTCGCCCCCATGGCCGTCATCGCCCTGGGGTTCGAGCAGCAAAGGATCCAGCACGACCTGCAGGGTTTCGGGCTGCTCATACCCACGCGTGAGAAACGGGATCTGCTGGGCGCCCTGTGGACCAGCAGCATCTTCCCGGGGCGCGCGCCGGAAGGCATGGCCCTGATCCGCTGCATGGCCGGAGGCGCGGCCAACCCGCAGGTCATGGCGCTGGAGGACGGGGAGCTCGTCAACCTCGCCCTGGCCGAGCTGCGCCCCCTGCTGGGCATCCAGGGCCCTCCGGCCCTGGCCAGGGTCATCCGTCATCCGCGCGCCATCGCCCAGTACACCAGGGGCCATCCGGCCCGCCTGAAGGCCATCTTCGCCCGTTGCGCCGCCAGGCCGGGCCTGTACCTGACCGGCAGCTCCTACGCCGGAATCTCCGTCAATTCCTGCTGCAAGGAAGCCGAGACCCTGGCCGCCCGGGTAGCGGACGACCTTGCCGCGGGTCGTGAAGAGGTTGCCACCCCGCTCGCTTCAACCACAGAGGAGGACCGTTGATGCTGCCCGTTGTCACGGCACTGAGGATCCTGCTGCCCCTGCTCTACCTGGCGACCCTCGGCATGTATCTGTGGCTGTTCTTCACCGACCACCCCAAAGCCAGGGTGCGCTGCACCCAGTTCGCCGTCTTCACGGTGATCGCCCACACCCTCGCCCTGGTGGCCAAGACCGCCTACCTCGAGCGGATCCCCCTGGAAACTCCTCTGGAGTTCTTCTCCCTGCTGGCCATGGCCCTGGTGGTGACCTACCTGATCATCGAACAGCGCATCCAGGCCAAGAGCACGGGTTTCATCGTGGTGGGCACCGCCTTCCTCCTGCAGTTTTTCGCCAGCAGTTTCTGCCACGCCAAGATCAGCAACAACCCCCTGCTGCAGGAACCCGGGTTCGCCGCCCACGCCGCCCTGGCGATCCTGGCCTACACCGCCCTGAGTTTGAGCTTCCTGTACGCCGTCCTGTACCTGGTCCTGGCCCGGCAGCTCGAAAACCGCAGCTTCGGCCTGCTGTTCCGTCGGCTGCCCTCGCTGGAGGTGCTCGAACGCATGAGCATCGGCGCCATCAAGCTGGCCCTGCCCCTGCTGTTCGTCGCCCTGGCCCTCGGGCACCTGTGGATGTACCACCTGCGCGACACCGAACCCCAGCTCGCGTCCCTGCTCTCCCCCTGGGATCCCAAGATCCTGATGACCTGGGTGATCTTCCTGGGTTACGCGGGCGGGCTGGCCGGATACAGGTTCCTGGGTTGGCGGGGGCGCCCCATGAACCTGCTGGCCGTGTTCGCATTCCTGGCCGTCATGGGCGCCACGGGCCTGGCCCACCACTTCTTCCCCACCTTCCACAAGTTCCGCACCGCCAGCGAGGTCGTCGATCCCCGGACGCCCCATCCGGCCCCCCCTCGCGGTGAAGCACCCGCGCAACACGGGGAGCGAACCCCATGAACGGACCGACGATCCTGCATGCGCGTACGGTCAACCACCGCCACGCCCCCACGGCGGTGCGTGAAAAGGCCCACCTGGATGAAACCCAGGCCATAGGCTTGATGAGAGCCGTCGCAGACCTCCCCGGCGGGGTGGCCGTCATCCCCGTTTCGACGTGCAACCGCACCGAGATCTACCTGGAAACCGATGAGGGCGCCGACGCCGAGGCCATCCTGCGGCAGGCCCTGGACCTGGTCGGCGCGGAAACCGAGGTGTTCTTCTCGGAACATGCGGTGGCCCTGGACGGCATGGACGCCGTGCGGCATCTGTTCCGGGTGGCCTCGGCCCTGGAGAGCATGATGCTGGGCGAACCCCAGATCAGCGGCCAGCTCAAGGACGCCTATCGCCTGGCGCGGGAGCACCAGGAGCCGGGCCCCATCCTCCTGCGCGCCTTCCAGGGCGCTTTCCGCACCGGCAAGCGCGTGCGCACCGAGACTCACATCAGCAAGGGCGCGGTCAGCGTGGCCTTTGCCGCGGTGGAACTGGCCCGCAAGTTCTTCACCGACCTGTGCCGGCATACCGCCCTGCTGGTCGGCGCCGGCGAGACCGGGGCCCTGGCCGCCCGCCACTTCCTGCAACAGGACATCGGGCGCCTGCTGGTGGTCAACCGCAGCCCTGAGCGCGCCCGCGACCTGGCCGAGACTCTGCGACTGGAAAAACGTAGCGGCAAGCTGGGCGAGGCCCGCGAGCTGCCCCAGGTGCCCGCGCATCCCGACGAGCAATGCGGCCTGGTCGACCACCGCCCCTGGGAGGATCTCACCTCCGCCCTGGCCACCGCCGACGTCATCCTCTCGACCACCGGCGCCGTCGAGCCGGTGATCCTGCCGGACATGGTCGAGCGGGCCATCGCCGGCCGCAAGGGCCGCCCCCTGTTCCTGCTGGACATCGCCGTGCCGCGGGACATCCATCCTGATGTGGCCGGGATCAAGGGGACCTACCTGTTCGGCCTGGAGGATCTGGACCAGATCATCAAGGGCAACCTCGAAGCGCGCCGGCAGCAGGTGCCCCACGCCGAGAAGATCATCGCCCAGGAGCTGGACGAGTTCCGCCAGTGGATGTCCGATGTGGACATGCGCCCGACCGTGGCCGAGTTCCGCGCCTACCTCGAGGACCTGAAGAACAAGCAGGTGGGTTTCGTGGCCAAGAAGGAGTCGCCCGAGGTCGCCGCGGCGGTGGACCGCAGCCTGCAGCAGTTCATCAAGAAGGTCCTGGGCCGCTCGGTGTCCACCCTCAAGCATGCGCGCACCGAAGAAGAGCGGAAGCAGGCCCTGGACACCATCCATCGCATCTTCGGCGATGAATCAGGCGACAGAACCTGACCCCGTTCCCGGATTCCCTGCATGAAAGCACCCCGGTCGGCGTGCTAGACCATCATCCACTCCGTCAGAAGGCGCTGACCAGGCCCAGAACCCCTCGCTGGGTTTCCTCCTGGATGTCCGAGGTGAATTCCGCCGTCAACCTCAAGTTGCGCGAAACCAGATAGGTCGCCCCGACGGTCATGGTCTCGTAATCGTGCTGGTTCCAGTCCGAATCCACCTGGTTGTACAGCAAGGTGAAATGGTAGCGGGAGCGGTCCTTCCTGGGAGAGATCACCAGTTCGGCCACCACACCTTCGGTATCCACATCCCGGGGAGCGGCAACGAAGCTCGGGTTCGTGTCCGAACGGAACAGGTACTGCAGCGTCAGATCGAACACACCGTTTCCGAGCACCAGGTCAGGGCCGTGATAGACGATCTCGTTGTCGCGGAAGGTGCCGTCCCCCCCGGTTTCCAGACCCGCCTCCTTGCCGTAGTAGAAATAGTATCCCGCTCCCAGATTCCCGCCAAGATCCTGGGCCACCCGGAAGGCGAAGTTCTTGTACTTGTCCGTATCGTACTTCTTGGCGCCCCCGTTCTCCTGGTAGGCCTCGGGCTTCCCGTTGCCGTTGCAGACCAGGGCCACCAGACCGGTGCCCGTCTTCTCGATGTCGTAGGTCATCATGACACCGCGGTCATAGGTCAGGTCCGTGTGTGAATCCCCCACCTTCGTCTTGTAGATGTGGTAATCCTCGTAGGTCAAACGCAGCTCACGCTTCATCAGAGGGTCCGAAGTCTGGAACTGCCCCACCATGATGTCGAACGGCCGTCCGCCGATGTTGTTGAAATGGACGTAGGCATCCTCGACTCCCGCAACCTCCCCGCGTTCATCCATGAAGAAGTAGAAATAGTAACCAACGTTCCTGGACAGATTACCGCCCGACAGCAGCTTCAGCCCCCAGGGCGACTGAAGGTCGCTACCGACCGGACTGTCGCTTTCAAAGAGAGAGAAGGCGTCGAAGCGAACTGCCAGCGGGAAATCCCTGTTCAACCTCAACAGGTCGTCGCCGGCTGAAACGAAGTCCCGGTCCTTTTCCTGCTCCGGGATCGTGAAACCGTTCGCTGCGAACTCCTCACCGAACTCCTTCAGCCGGGGAAAGGGCTCATGGCATGTCGTGCAACTGATCTTGTATTGCCGAGCGAAGGCGGGTATGGCCTCCGCCGCAGTCGGCACCAGAAACGTCGCTCCGAGAAAGCCCAGCACCAAGGTGGTGATACTCATCCTGTTCATTTCAAATCTCCTTCAATCGGGGGTTACTCGTAGACCTCGAACCAGGTCGTGGCCGTGTTGATGACCTGGATTCTGGATTCCTCCTCGGGGACATCCAAAAAATCCGCCACAGGCTTGACAAGACGCTGGTAGTTCAGCGCTGCCTGGACGGTGACCCGGCCCTCCGCGATCTCGTCGGGCAATTCCCAGGTGAATGTTTCCACCTTGGTCTCGCGGGGGCCGATGCGGTAATCGACTCCCAGGGATTTGGTGTTCCACTGCTGGATCGTCATGCGGCCCTGCGGGTCGAAATATGGCATGCGGAAGATGCGGTCGCCGATGTCCATTTCCTCCATGCCCACACCATCGCGCTGGACCCCCTCAAAATCCGGATCATCCCTGGCGATGCCCATGTCCTGGTAGGCTAGGGCATCGGCGGCTATGGTGTACTTTTCGCCCTCGAACCCCTTGGGATCCACCCGAAGGTGCCAGGTCTTGCCCTGACTGTCGGTGGCCGTCACGTGCAGCCACATGATCCGGTCCTCAACCGAACCGGACGGGACCTTGTGCCCGCACTTGCCGTTGAAGAGCTGAACCTTGATCACGGCCGCCGCGTCGTAGGGAATTTCACGCTCCAGGGGGTTCATTCGCATTTCAATGGCGCCGTTGAGCTTACCTGGGTCGTGAGCACCGTGAAAAAGGTGCTGGGCAATCATGCCCTCCTCGCCCATCTTGGCGGAGCGGCCAGGGGCCTTGGGCATGTGGCAATCCTGGCACTGGACCCCCTGCGCGAAGTACGGCCCTTCCTTCCACTCCAGGTGAGTCGATTTCACCCACACCCCGTAAGGGCTCATCTCGTTGTGGCAAGTGCCGCAAAAATCCCCGGTCCTGAGAAACTCGTTCTCCACCGTATCGTGGTGGGGAGAGACCAAACCGGGCTTCGGACCCTGTTTCACGCGTCCCGGCTTGGTGACCCAGTTGAAATTGTAGGGCACATCGCCTTCGAATCCGGTGATGGTGTGGCAATGGTCGCAGTGCACCGATTCGTTGGCGCGGGTGTTCTTGTCCGGTCTCTGCGGCGGCGTATCCCCGGCCAGGAACGCTGTGGGAGCATGGCAACCGTTGCAGCCGTGCTTGACCCCCGCCACAACCTCGTCTTTCTCGGCGTGGGGCACCGCAAGTTGGAAGTATTCGATCTCGTCCCAATCGTGGGTGAAGGCCTGGCTCATCATGGACTGGGACCACTGCTGGAAGAGGTCGTCGTGACAACTGCGGCAAACCTGGGGCCTCTCGTAATCATCGTAGGATCGGGTCCCATGTGCGGCATCCCCTGTGGGGCCGCCGGCAATCACCTCCTGTCCTCCGACCATCATCACCAACAGGACCAGAGGCCACACTGAATCCAAACATCGCGCTGACATGGCGTTCTACACTCCTTGTTTTCAGGTTAGCCCCTCCAGACCGACCCTCTCATTCCTGTTATTTTTTTTCAACCCCTACCTCCCCCAACGTCATCATCCCCCGACCACCTGCGTCGGAGGAAATTTCAGAGCCGGTATGTGGGCTTTCAGGTGAAGCAGGATCGTTGGAGGACGTCTTGGCGTTTGCCGGTAGCCTGCACCTGATCTTGGGGAAGACCCCCAAGAGTAAGGATTGCATCGGATTCCTCATCCCACAGGGAGAGAAACCGGACTATATTTACCTGTTTTTTTGTTAACTAAATTTGTTTTTTGTTTGACATCAAGCCGGGATTGCCGATAATCCTAGTAGTTCGCTAGCTGTTCTCCTTTACTTTCGTCCCGATTCCGAAGGGAGTCGCCATGCCGAGCCGATTCAGCTATCTGATCGCCCTGTTGCTCCTTGGGGCCGCCATGTTGGTTTTTTCCGGTTGCGAAAGCGATCTGAATCCGCTGCAACCCGTTTCTCCCGAGGGGGCCGTGACGACCGGTTCCTTTGTGGGTGCTTCCAATTGCGCCTCCTGCCACCAGAGCATCTATGACGAGTTCATGAAGAGTGGGCATCCCTACAAACTGAATAAGGTCGTGGACGGACAGCCCCCGGTCTACCCCCTGCGCGACCGGGTGAACTTCCCGGTGGTCAATCCCCCCGACGGGGTCAGCTGGGACGATGTGTCCTATGTCATCGGCGGTTACGGGTGGAAGGCCCGCTTCATCGACCACGATGGATACATCATCACCGGCAGCGCCGTGCAGTGGAACATGGAGACCGGAGGTTGGGTCTCCTACCATGACGGGGAAACCAAGCCCTACGACTGCGGCAAGTGCCACACCACAGGCTATGTCCCCGAAGGCAATCAGAACGGCATGCCCGGCATGATCGGCACCTGGGCGGAAGACGGCATCACCTGCGAGGCCTGCCACGGGGCCGGCAGCATCCATGCCTCCACCCAGAAATCCGAGGATATCTCCGTGGATATGTCGTCCGCCATGTGCGGCCGCTGCCATACGCGTGACGCCCAGCATCGCATCGCAGCCGGGGGTCCGGACGCGGACGACGATCAGTTCATCAAACACCATGAGCAGTACGACGAGATGATCGCCGCCGGTCACCGCAACCTGACCTGCGTCAGCTGCCACGACCCCCACAAATCCGTGAAGCTGGACGAGCCCGGCGCCCTGGTGCT
>JANTFX010000028.1 GCA_024763215.1 Candidatus Krumholzibacteriia bacterium
CGGAGCCGGATCTGGAACCCTGGCGCAAGATGGTGGGGATGATCCTGGATCCGCCGGCGACCGTGAAGATCGCGGTGGTGGGCAAGTACATCGAGTTGAAGGATGCCTACAAGAGCATCGTCGAGGCCTTCATCCACGCGGGGATCCCCAACCGCGTGGGGGTCGAACAGGTGTGGATCGATTCGGAGAGCCTCGAGGGCGACGACATCGGCGACCACCAGCTGGCCGAGATCTTCGCCGGCATCCACGGAATCCTGGTGCCCGGAGGGTTCGGGGAGCGGGGGATCCCCGGCAAGATCAACGCCATACGCTACGCCCGCGAGAACGGCCTGCCCTTCCTGGGGATCTGCCTGGGCCTGCAGTGCGCCATGATCGAGATCGGCCGGGACGTGGCCGGCCTGGAGAAGGCCGGCAGCTCGGAGTTCGACCCCGCCTCGCCCCATCCGGTCATCCACCTGATGGAACAGCAGCGCGGCGTGAAGAACATGGGCGGCACCATGCGTCTGGGGGCCTACCCCTGCATGCTGACCCCGGGCAGCCTGGCCGAGCGCTGTTACGGGGTCGGCGAGATCAGCGAACGCCACCGGCACCGCTACGAGGTCAACAACGACTACCGTGACAGGTTCACCGCAGCGGGGGTCTGCTTCGCCGGCACGTCCCCCGACGGCGAGTTGGTGGAGATCATCGAGTTGCCGTCGCACCCGTTCTTCATCGCGGTGCAGTTCCATCCCGAACTCAAGTCCCGGCCCTCCCGCCCGCACCCCCTGTTCCGCGAGTTCGTGGCCGCGGCGCTGGCTCATCAGGGGCAAGGAGCCGCCGGCAGCCTCAAGGAGGGGTCGGCATGAGCGGAGGCGATCCGGCAGCGGGCGCGACCGTCGCCATCGAAGGTGTCGAGGTGGGCCGCGGGCGGCCGCTCTACGTCATCGCAGGCCCCTGTGTGCTGGAGGATCCGGACGAGATGCTGCAGGTGGCCGAGCACCTGGCGGCCGTTTGCAGGCGTCTGGATCTGGGCTACTGCTTCAAGTCCAGCTACAGCAAGGACAACCGCACCAGCGCCGATTCCTACCGGGGGCCGGGGCTGCAGGCGGGGCTGGAACTCCTGGGGCGGATCAGGGATGCCGTGGGCGTGCCCGTGCTGACGGACATCCACCATCCGGAGGAGGCCGCCCCTGCGGCGGAGGTCGCGGCGGTCCTGCAGATCCCCGCGTTCATGTGCCGCCAGTCGTCCCTGCTCGAAGCGGCGGCGAAGACGGGTGCTGTGGTCAACGCGAAGAAGGGCCAGTTCCTGGCTCCGGAGGATATGGGGCACGTGGCCGGCAAGCTCACCGCCGCCGGCTGCAGCGGGATCCTGCTGACCGAAAGGGGCTCGTTCTTCGGCTACCGCGACCTCGTGGTGGATTTCCGGTCCATCAGCGCCATGGGTAACCTGGGCTTCCCCGTGGTGTTCGACGCGACGCACTCGGTCCAGACTCCCGGCAGCACCGGAACGACCACCGGCGGCCGACCCGAACTGGTGCCCATGCTGGCCCGCTGCGGGATCGCCGCCGGCGCCGACGCGGTGTTCCTGGAAGTCCATCCCGAACCGGCCCGGGCCCTGAGCGACAGCGGCAGCCAGCTCCCCCTGGAACGGTTCGAGCCCCTGCTGGAGCGGCTTGCGGTCTGGCGGGATCTTTACCTGGAGGAGGAGGGCCGCACCTCATGAGCGACGTCATCCCCGCGTGGTATCCGGTGACGCCCGCACAGGAGCGGGCGGAGGTTCGTCGGGCCCTCGGGAAGGAACTCGCCGAGGCGTTCGCCGCGGTGGACCTGGTGGTTCTCGATGCCGACGGCATCCTCACCGACGGGCGCCTTGTGTACGGGCCGCAGGGAGAGTCGCGCAAGGTCTTCGATGCCAAGGACGGGCTGGGCCTAGTCCTTCTGCGGGCGGGTGAGGTCAAACGGGCGGTGCTGACCGGCCGCAACAGCGCCATCGTCGCCCGCCGCGCCGGGGAGCTGCATTTCGAGGCGGTCAAGCTGGGGCGTTTCGACAAGGCCGCCGCCCTGGACGAGATCCTCGCCGAGACGGAAACGCGGGCCGAGCGAACCCTCTACATGGGGGACGACCTGATCGACATGGCGGCCATGGTCCGGGTGGGGTTGCCGGTCACCGTACGCGAAGCCCCGGAGGTGGTCCGCGGCACCTGCCGCTACATCACCTCCGCGTCCGGCGGAGCGGGCGCCGTCCGCCAGGTTGCCGATCTTGTCCTCGGCAGCCGCGGCATGCTGGGAACGGCCTTGGGCCGCCTACAGGATCCCCGCTGGAGACCCTCGGGCCCGGATCTTTCCAGCGACGAAACGGAGTGATGCCATGATGTCCGACGCAGCCGCCAGGGCCGCCGCCGCCGATGAGCAGGCGGTGATCGCCATGGGCGCGGGGGTTTTCGCCCAGGAAGCGGAGGCTCTGGCCTCCCTCGGCAAGCATCTGGACGGGCGCTTCGCCGCCGCGGTGCGCGAACTGCTCGAGTGCCGGGGCATGGTCCTGCTCACGGGCATCGGCAAATCGGGCCTGGTGGCCCGCAAGCTGGCCGCTACCCTGACCAGCACCGGGACTCCCAGTCATTTCATCCATCCGGTCGAAGCGGTCCACGGCGATCTGGGCATCGTGCGCCAGGCCGATATGCTGCTGGCCGTTTCCCGCAGCGGCAACAATCCGGAAGTCGTCAACATCGCCGCGCGTTGCCGCCAGCTCGGCATGCGCACGGTGGCTCTGACCGGCCGCGAGGACTCGTCCCTGGGCGAGGCCTGCCATCTGGTCCTGCCGACCCCGGTGGCCCGCGAGGCCTGCCCCCTGGACCTGACCCCGACCACCAGCGCGGTGGCCGCCATGGCCATGGGCGACGCCCTGGCCGTGGCGCTGATCACCCTGCGCGGCTTCAAGGCCGAGGATTTCGCCATGTTCCACCCCAGCGGTGTCCTGGGGCGCAGCCTGCTGGTCCGGGTCGCGGAGCTGATGCACTCGGGTGACGAACTGCCGCTGGTCCAGGCGGGGATGAGCCTGCGCCAGTGCCTGCCCGAGATCGTGGACAAGCGCCTGGGCGGCGCCTGCGTCGTGGACGGGCAGGGCCGCCTGTGCGGGGTCTGCGTGGACGGCGACATCAAGCGGGTCCTGCTGGCGGACGACAGGGCCCTGGATCTGCCCATCACCGAGGTCATGAACCCCCGCCCGACCACGGTGCGGCCGGACATGCTGGCCGTCAGCGCGCTGCGGATCATGGAGGACCGGCCCCAGGGCCCGGTGACCCTGCTGATCGTGACCGACGAGGATGGCCGGCCGGCGGGGCTGCTGCACATCCACGACATCCTCAAGGCGGGGCTGCTCTGAGCGGCGAGGCGGTCGGCTGGCGGCGCCGCCTGCGCCGACGCCTCTGGTGGATGGTGACGGTTGCGGTCCTGGCCCTGTTTCGCCTGACGCCTCCGGCTGTGGGCCGGCTTCTGGGCAGGCGCCTGGGCCGCTGCGCCCTGGCCCTGCGCCGCCGGGAGAAGGCGCGGGGGCTGGCCAACCTCGCCGCGGCCTATCCGGAGCTGGAACCGCAGGCGCGGGAAAAGCTGCTGACGGAATCGGCCGTCATGCTGGGCGGAAATTTCTTCGACATGATCGCCGCCCGGAAGCTGGCGCGGGATGAGGGACGGTTCGGGTATGCCGCCGGTGAAGAAAAGCGGTACGGCGGGCTGGCCGGGCAGATGGGCCGCCTGCTGGACCAGGGGCGGGGCCTGATCCTTTTGACCTGCCACCTCGGAAGCTGGGAGCTGCTGGGGGTCAGGGTGGCACGGGAGCTGGAGCGCCTCGGCAGGGGGCCCCTGGCCGTGGTGACGGGCACGGTGCACAACGAGCCTGTGGATCGCCTCCTGCAGGCGCGCAGGAGGGCCGCGGGGTTGTTGCCGGTCCCGCGCCGGGACGGGCTGCGTCCGCTGCTGGAGCACCTCCGGCAAGGCGGGGCGGCCGCGTTCCTGCTGGACCAGAAGCTTGCGGACGGCGACCCGGTGGCGACATTTTTCGGACGGCCCGCGCCCACCCCCGACGGCATGGCGAAGCTGGCGGTGCGGATGGGGGTCCCCGTCCTGCCGGTGGCCATGGCCTGGGACGCCGCATCCGGCCGCCATTTGATCCACCGGTTGCCGGTGCTCAATGCCGGCCCCGCGGTGGCCGATGCAGAACCCGCGGGCCGGGAACGGGAACTGGCGCTGCAGCAGGAATGCCAGAGTGCCCTGGAGGCTCTGATCAGGCGGAACCCCGAGCAATGGGTGTGGTTTCATGACCGCTGGCTTGCCCGCAACCAGGAAAGGCAGAAATGATCGGACCTGAAATGCATCTTCGAACCCGGTGCCTGCTGTGCGGGTTGGTCTTGCTTCCCGTGCTGGCCGCCGGTTGCGGCGGAGGTGACCAGGAACCCGCCGCACCGGCCGGAAGCGGGCCCAGGCTGGAACAGGTGTTCACGGATCAGAAGATGGTCGAGACCGACGACGGACAGGTGCAGTGGATCCTCAAGAGCAGCCAGATGCAGCAGTTCTCGGGCCGCAGCGAAGTCCTGCTAATCGATCTGACCATGGATTTCTATCGCGAGGGGGGCGTCTTCTCCACCCTGACCGCCGACAGCGGCCGTGCCGATCCGGACACCCATGATATCCATGCGTGGGGGGATGTGGTGGTCGTGACCCAAGACGGCCGGCGGCTGGAGACGCAGGAACTCTTCTTCGACAACAAGACCCAGCTGATCACCAACGATGTCTTCGACCACTACTACTGGAGCGATGGCGAGGCCACCGGGATCGGCATGGAGGCTTCGCCGGACCTGGAATATTTCGAGATCAAGCGCAGCTTCAACAGCGAGATCCAGGACGAGGAAACCACCGGGAACGGAGGTCGCTGATGGGCGCCCCCGGCGGATCGCTGCTCAGGGTCGAACGGTTGCGCAAGGTGTACCGCGGCCGGGCCGTGGTCGACGGTGTGAGCCTCGAGCTGCGGCAGGGCGAGGTCGTGGGGTTGCTGGGGCCCAACGGGGCCGGCAAGACCACCTCGTTCTACATGATCGTGGGGTTCATCACCCCCGACGGCGGTTCGGTCTACCTCGACGGCCGGGACGTGTCACGCCTGCCCATGTACAAGCGCGCCCGGCTGGGGATCGGCTACCTGCCCCAGGAGTCCTCCATCTTCCGCAAGCTGACCGTGGCGGAGAACGTCATGGCCATCCTCGAGAGCATGAAGCTTTCGGCCGCGGAGCGCCGGGAAAGGCTGGATGAGCTGCTGGAGCTGATGGGCGTGCAGCACCTGCGCGACAGCATGGGGTACCAGCTTTCCGGCGGGGAACGGCGCCGGGTGGAGATCGCCCGGGCGCTGGTGACCAACCCCAAGTTCATGCTCCTGGACGAACCCTTCGCCGGGATCGACCCCATCGCCGTGGCGGACCTGCAGTCGGTGGTGGTGCAGCTGCGGGAAAGGGGCCTGGGGGTCCTGATCACCGACCATAACGTGCGGGAAACGTTGAGTATCACCGATCGCTCGTATATCCTGTTCGAGGGGAAGATCGAGCTGTCGGGCGACGCCGAACAGATCGTGGGTTCGGAAAAGGCCCGGATGCTGTATCTTGGGGAAAAGTTTCATCTCTGAAGCCTAGACATCGCACCGGGCCTGGCCGCTTGCGCCCGCGTCGCCGGAGGATAGATCATGGGTCCGAACCTCGGCCTGAGACAGAACATGAGCCTGCGGCAGCAGCTGGTCATGACCCAGCGGCTGCAGCAGGCGCTCAAGCTGCTGCAGGTCCCCACCCTGGAACTCGAGCAGATACTGCGCAACGAGCTGGAGGGCAATCCCCTGCTGGAGGAGATCGAACCCGAGGAAGAGCTGGAGGAGGAGGTCCGTCTGGATCGGGAAATTTCCCGGCTGGAGGAGAAGACCCGGGCCGAAAAATCCGACCCCCAGGACGAGGACCGGGACTGGGGCGACAGCTGGGACGAGGGGTTCCGCGGCCTTGCCGACGACCGCGGCCACGAGGACGAGGAGGAGCTCGAGCGTCCCCAGCGGTACATCCCCTCGGGCCAGGAATCCATGCTGGAGCAGCTGCAGCTGGCGGTGCCCGAGGGTCTGGAACGGGCCATCGGCGAGTACATCATCGGCTGCCTCAACGAGGACGGCCTGCTCGGCTGCCCGGTCCGGGAGATCGCAGCCTATTTCGAGGTGGACGAGAGCGCCGTCGAGGCCGTGCTGAGGGTGATCCAGGGGTTCGATCCGCCGGGAGTCGCAGCCCGGGATATCCGCGAGTGCCTGCTGCTGCAACTGGAGGCCAAGGGCCAGAGCGAGTCGCCCGAGGCCGTGCTCATCAAGGACCACTTCGACGACCTGATCAACCGGCGCTTCGCGGAGATCGCGCGGGCCCTGAAGGTCACTCCCCAGGAGATCCAGGAGATCGCCCAGCGCATCGGAGAGCTCGATCCCCGGCCAGGCCTGGCCGCCGAAGGCGAGGGCGCGCGGATCATCGTTCCGGACCTGGAGGTGGTCAAGGTGGACGATGACGGCCGCGAGTACGCCGTCTACCTCAACGACTCCAACCTCCCCCGGCTGCGCGTGAGCAAGGTTTACGAGAACACCCCGTCGCGCAACGAGGATACGGTCAAGTTCATCGACGAGAAGAAGCGCCACGCGGAATGGGTCATCAAGACCATCGAACAGCGCCGCCGGACCATGATCAAGGTCATGGAAGCCATCGTGGAGGAGCAGAAGGAATTCTTCACCAAGGGCGCCATCGCCCTCAAGCCACTCACCCTGCAGCAGATCGCGTCGAAGATCGGCATGCACGAATCCACCGTCAGCCGGGTGACGCGGCAGAAGTACGTGCAGACACCCCGCGGGGTCTTCCCCCTGAAGTTCTTCTTCAGCGCGGGGCTCGATTCCCGTGGCGGGACCGAGGTGGCCGCCAAGGCCGTCAAGATCATGATCAAGGAGATCATCGACGGTGAGAATCCGAAGAAGCCACTCTCGGACAAGAAGATCGTCGATATCCTGCAGGAGCGCGGCTTGAAGATCGCCCGCCGCACCGTCGCCAAGTACCGGGAGCAGATGGGCATTCTCAGCGCACGCATGCGCAAACAGTTCTAGTCACCGAAACCAGACAGGGGAGGAACCACCATGCAGCTGGAAATCATAGACCGCCACTTCAACCTGGGAGATGAGCAGCGTGAGCTCATCGAGGGCCAGTTGGAGAAGCTGGAGCGTTTCAGCCCGCGCCCGGTCCAGTCGGTGAAAATCGTGGTGGACCATGATGCGGGCCTCTTCGACGCCGATGGCGTCCTGCTGCTGAAGAACCACGAGTTCCGCGCCCGCGGGCAGGGCCGGGAACCGGAGCTGGCTGTCAGCGAGATGGTGGAGAACCTGCGGACGCAGCTGACCAAGTTCAAGGGCAAGATGACCGCCCGTCAGAAGGGCGGCGCCGGAGGTCTGGGCCGCGCCCTGCCCGGAGACGGGGGCATGCCGCCGGAGGCCGAGGAGGAAGGCCCGGCCACCTTCCAGCTCAAGGACATGAGCGTGGAGGAGGCAAAGGACGCTTTCCAGGATTCCGAGTTGCCCTTCCTGGTCTTCCGCAACGTGGTCGGCGGCAAGGTCGCCGTCGTCTACCGCCAGGCCGACGGCCGCCTGGCGCACATGGAGGCGGGCCAGTGACGCCCCGGCTGCATTGCGGGGGCCCGGCCGCGGAGTCGGTTCATGGCTGAGGTGACCGTCCAGAGCCTTTACGAGGAGCTGCGCGAACCCCTGCTGCTGGATTTGCTGGGGGAGATGCCCGAGGTTCCCGTTCCGATCACCGCGCGGGATGTCCACCGGCCGGGCATGGCGCTGATGGGGTTCGCCGAGAATTTCCGGCCCCAGCGCATCCAGGTCCTGGGGGAATCGGAAACCGCCTACCTCAATTCCCTGGATCCTCAGCAGCAGCGCTTGACCGTGCAGCGGGTCCTGGATCTCAATCCCCCCGTGATCTTCATCGCCCGCGACCAGGATGTGCCGGTGCCGGTGGTGGAACTGGTCCGCGAAAGAGGCTTCCCGCTGATTCGTTCCGCCTTGCCTGCCATGGAATTCCAGCGCGAGCTGGCCCGGCACCTGGACAGGTTGTTCGCTCCGCGCATGGAGGTCCACGGCACCCTGGTCGACGTGTACGGCGTGGGCCTGCTCTTTACCGGCCGCAGCGGCATCGGCAAGAGCGAATGCGCCCTGGACCTGATCGAGAGGGGCCACCGCCTGGTGGCCGACGACATCGTGGAGATCACCCGGACCAGCCAGGATATGCTGATCGGCCGTTACCGCGAGGTGCTCAGGCACCACCTGGAGATCAGGGGGGTGGGGGTCATCGATGTCCAGGCGATCTTCGGCATCCGCTC
Organism: Candidatus Krumholzibacteriia bacterium; assembly: GCA_024763215.1. Classification (GTDB taxonomy): domain Bacteria; phylum Krumholzibacteriota; class Krumholzibacteriia; order LZORAL124-64-63; family LZORAL124-64-63; genus JAHJTW01. The sequence continues at coordinate 8,401 of JANTFX010000028.1, forward strand.
GATCCGCATGCAGAAACGCATCGAGGTCGAGGTCCAGCTGCAGGATTGGGACGAGAAGGCCGATTACGAGCGCGTGGGCATGGAAGACCGCTTCACCGAGATCCTCGGTGTGAACATCCCGCAGGTCATCGTCCCCCTGTTTCCCGGCAAGAACATCACGGTGATCAGCGAGGTCATCGCGTTGAACTTCATGCTCAAGATCTACGGCTACGACGCGGCCCAGGTCCTCAACGAGCGCATCCTGGACACCATGAGGAAAAGCGACCGGCTACGGGATTATCTGGAACAGGACCGCGAATAGGTTCCCGGAGGTGCTCTGAAGATGCGAGGTCTGGTGGCCACACACGGCGGGATCGGCGCGGAGCTGGTCGAGGTCGTGACCATGATCATGGGACCGGCCGAGGGCTTGGCTGGACTTTCGAACCACGGCAAGAGCGCATCCGACCTCACGGTGGAGATCGCTTCCTGGCTGCGTGGCGACGCGGACCCCTCCGCCTCCGGAATGGAACCCGCGATCATCTTCATCGATGACTACGGGGGCAGTTGCGCCAACGCGGCCCAGCTTGCCTGCCGGCCAGGCGACCCGGTGGCGGTCGTCAGCGGCGTCAACCTGGCCATGTTGCTTGGCTTCGTGACCTGGCGCGAGGAACTGGACCTGGACGAACTGGTGCAGCGCCTGATCGAGAGGGGGCGCACCGCCATCACCCGCCTGGGGCCCGTGTCATGACCGTGGTGCTGGCGAGGGTGGACGACCGGCTCATCCATGGCCAGGTGACGGTCGGGTGGTGCCAGCAGTTGCGGCCCGACCGCCTGCTCCTGGCCAACAACGCCATCGCCGCCGACCCCTGGCAATCCCGTGTCTACGCCAGTTCCGTGCCTCCCCGCACGGAGGTGTCCATCCTGTCCATCGCCGAGGCCGTGGCCCTGCTGAAGGACCCCGAGGTCGGCCGGGAGAAGGTGCTGCTGCTGACGGGATCCCTGCCGGAAATGAGTGATCTGATCCACCTCGGCGCCCCCATCGCCCGCGTCAATCTCGGCGGCATCCATGTGTCCCCCGGCAAGCGCGAACTGCTTCCGTTCATCTACCTCGATGATCTCGATGTGCGGGCCCTCTGCCGTATGCTCGCAGCTGGTGTCTCCATCTTCGCCCAGCAGGTGCCCGGCGGAAGGGAATTCAGTCTGGGGCCAAGGGAGATCCGGGATATGGGGGGGGCATGTTGAGCGGCGTGGGTTTCCTGGCCGTCGTTCCCGTTTCCGCGTGGAGCCCCCTGGCCCTGACGGGCCTGCTGGCCGGGTTGCTCTGTCTGGACGAGACCGCCGCGGTCCAATCCTGGTTGAGCCAGCCCCTGCCCGCGGCCCTGCTGACGGGGCTCGTCTGGGGGCGGCCCGACGTGGGCCTGGCGCTGGGGGTGCCCCTGCAGATGGCGCTCGTGGGCAACCTCCCGGTGGGGCAATCCTTCGTGGCCGACGCGGTCACCGCCACCATCGCCGTGACCGCTGCGGCCTGCCGGATCCCCCTGGCCGGCCTGGGCCTGCCCGTTCCCGGGGTTCCGGTCGACCTTGCCCTCTGGGGCTGGCTGCTGCTGGGGGCGGGCCTGCTGAGCATGCTCGGCCACTGGGTCATCCAGGCCGAACGGGCCGCCTTCGGCCTGTGGATGCACGAGGGACGGTCCTCGCTGATCGATGGTGATCCCGGCCGGCTGGAGCACCTGCACCTGCGTTGCCTGGCGGTCTCCTTCCTCCGCGGCTCCAGCCTGAGCCTGGTTGCCATGCTGCTGGTGCAGGGCCTCTGGTGGCCCGGCTTCGCCCATCTGGGGGCCCCGGTGCACCGGGGCCTGGGGCTGATGCCGTTCCTGCTGCCCGGTCTGGGGCTGGGAGCCCTGGCCGAGAGGTACGGTTGGCGGCGCTGCGGGCCGTGGGTTCTGGGCGGGGCTGGGTTGGCCCTGCTGTTTTGCAGGGTGGTGGGTCCATGAAGCGGGAACCCGGCCTGTCCTTTGCTTTACGATGGTCCATGTTCCTGCGCCTGCTGCTGTTGCAGGCCTCGTGGAACCCGCAACGCATGCAGAACCTGGGCTTGCTGTACTGCTTGCTGGCCTGGTTGCGCCGGCAGCGTACCGACACGGATTTCAGGAGGCACTTCTTCCGGCGCTACTATGAGTTCTTCAACACCAACCCTTACCTGGCCGGTTTCCTGGCCGGGGGGCTGGCCCGGCTCGAGGCCGACCGCCGCCGGGGCGCCGCGATCCCGCGCCAGATGCTCCGGACCTACCGCGATTCGCTGGGGCGCACCTTCGCCTCCCTCGGCGACCAGCTCTTCTGGCTGGGCCTGAAGCCGGCCCTGACCCTGATCGCCTGCCTGCTGGCCCTGCGGGGCTCCTCGCTGGCGGCGCTGGCCCTGTTCGTGGTCTTCGGGGTCTGCCAACTGGGCCTGCGCTGGTGGTCTCTGGGCGTGGGGTTCGGCAGCGGGATGGAAATCCCCGGGATCCTGGCCCATCCCCTCTGGCATGCGGCCATCAGGGTCATCAAGCGCACGGCCCTGGTGGCCATGGGTCTGGCCGGCGGGGTCTTTGCCGCGCGGTACCAGTGCCTTGGCGGCGGAAGCCGGTTGGCGGTATTCGGGATGGGCATTGCCCTGGGGCTGCTCACACCCCTGGCCTTGCGCCGGCGGTTACCGGGGGAAATCATGCTCCTGATCGGATTCGCGGTGTGCCTGGGTCTGGGCTTTGCCATTTCCCCTGCAGGGGGCTAGATTATGAAAACAAGACAGTTCCTCATCATTTGCAAGGGATCCCGGCCTTGAAAACCGTCATGGCGAAAGTATCCGACCCCGTGGGGTTCCACCTGCGGGCCGCGGGTCGGATTGTAAAGCTCACCAAGACCTTCGGCTCCACGGTGTCGATCAATTTCGGCGGCAAAGTGGCCAACGCGAAGAGCATCATGGGGTTGGCGAGTCTGGCCGCCGAATTCGGCGCGGAAGTCGAAATCCAGGTGGAGGGGCCGGACGAGGACCAGGCCGCCGCCGCCATCGCCCGGCTCATCTCCGAGGATCTGGCCCATCCCGAACACGAGGCCTAGGATGAGAACCTACGCCGGCATCGCCGCTTCTCCGGGGTACGCCCTGGGGCCGGTGTATCCGGTGGCGCGCCGCGTCATCCGGGCATCGCGCCGGGTCATCACCGACGCGGATGTGCCGGCTGAAATCGAACGCTTCCGCGCGGCGGTGCGCAAGGCTCGTGATCAGATCCAGGCGCTCGTGAAACGGCTGGACACCGAACTGGGGTCCGACGAAGGCGAGATCCTGGGCAGCCAGCTGCTGATCCTGGAGGATGAGCTGGTCTGGGACGCCACCCAGGCGGTCATCCGCCTGGAGCGCATCAACGCCGAGGCGGCCTTCAGCAGGGCCGTAGGCGACATCATCGCCCGCTTCATGCAGATGGAGGACCAGACCTTCCGGGAGCGGATCACCGACCTGAAGGATGTGGAGCAAAGGGTGCTGCGGGCCTTTCCGGGGCACGCGCCCGCGGCCCTGCAGCCACCTCCGGAGCCTGCCATCGTCTCGGCGGGCAACCTCGCTCCCAGCGATACGGCCGCCCTGGGCCGGACCAACATCCTGGGTTTCGTCATGGATGAGGGCGGCAGCACCAGCCACGTGGCCATCCTGGCGCGCTCGCTGGGCGTGCCGGCGGTGGTGGGGCTCAGGGGGCAGGCCGTCCGTCTGCGGGCAGGCCAGGAAGTGGCCATCGACGGCAACGAGGGCCGGCTCATGGTCGAGCCGGACTCAGCCACCCGGGACCAGCTTCTCCTGCTGACCCGCAAGCAGGTCGTGGTCAACCAGAAGCTGGCCAAGCTCAAGGACCTGCCGGCGGTGACGCCCGACGGCCACCGGGTGCGGATGATGGCCAACATCGAGGTTCCCCTGGAGGTGAGCGAGGCCTTGGCGCGGGGCGCCGAGGGCATCGGGCTGCTGCGCACCGAGTACCTGTTCTTCCAGCACGGGACCATCCCCACCGAGGACGAGCAGACGGCGGTCTATGGCGAGGTCGTGCGACGCATGGCAGGGCGGCCTGTGGTCTTCAGGACCCTGGATGTGGGCGGGGACAAGGTCTCGGATTACCTGGGCGCCAAGCGGGAGTACAACCCCTTCCTCGGCTGGCGCGGGATCCGGTTCTCCCTGGCCAACCGCGCCCTGTTCAAGACCCAGATCAAGGCCATCTACCGCGCCTCCGCCGAGGGCCCCACCAAGCTGATGTTCCCCATGATCACGGGGGTGGATGAGCTGCGCCAGGCCAAGGGGGTGTGCGAGGAGGCCCTGGCCGAACTGGCCGCCGAGGGGGCCGCGCACGGCCGGCCCCTTGAGGTCGGCATCATGGTCGAGACCCCTTCGGCCGTCCTGGCCGCGGACCTGCTGGCCGCCGAATGCGACTTCTTCAGCGTCGGCAGCAACGATCTGATCCAGTACACCCTGGCCATGGACCGGGGCAACGCAAGGGTGTCCTATCTCTACCAGCCCCTGCATCCGGCCATCCTGAGGTCCATCGCCCAGGTGGTAGCCGCGGGTCACGCCGCGGGGATCTGGGTGGGGATCTGCGGCGAGATGGGTTCGGAGACCCGCCTGGCGGAAGTCCTGCTGGGCCTGGGCCTGGACGAGATCAGCACCCACGGCGCGGCCCTGCCCAAGATCAAGCAGGTGATCCGCTGGACCGGGCTGGACGAGGCCCGGAAACTGGTGGCAGAACTGATGGAACTGGCAACGGCCGGCGAGGCCAACGAGCATCTGGCGGCATACATCGCCGAGCGCAAGCGTGCGCGGCAGGAAACGGAGCAGGAATCATGAAGGCAGTCATCCCCGCCGCGGGCATCGGCACCCGCCTGCGGCCCCACACCCTCAACAAGCCCAAGGCCCTGCTGCCGGTCGCAGGCAAGCCCATTCTGGCCCACATCATGGACGACCTGACCCTGGCCGGCATCGACGGGTTCGTGCTCATCGTCGGTTACTACGGCGACGCCGTGCGCGCATGGTTCGCCCGCGAGCGTCCCGAGCTGGACATCACCTTCGTGGAACAGACCGAGCGCCTGGGGCTGGGGCACGCCATCTGGACCGCGCGTGAAGCCCTGGGGGACGAGCCGTTCTTCTGCATCCTCGGCGACACGATCCTGAAGGCCGATTACGGTGCGTTGCTGAACGGGGAGGCCAACACCATCGCCGTCAAGGAGGTGGCCGACCCGCGGCGCTTCGGAGTCGTGGAAATGGACGGCGGCAAGGTCGTCAGGTTCGTGGAGAAGCCCGAGGTGCCACCCAGCAATCTGGCCATCGTGGGCGCCTACCTCTTCACCGACGCGGCGGCATTGTGGCGCGGGCTGGACCACGTGGTCGGCGGCGATCATCGCACGCGGGGCGAATATCAGCTGACCGACGCCCTGCAGCACATGGTCGGCGAGGGTTGCCGCTTCCTCACCGCCGGCGTCGACGACTGGTTCGATTGCGGCAAGCAGGAAACCTGGCTGGAGACCAACCGGATCCTGCTGGACCGTCTGGATGAAACCCCGTCCCGTGTGGGCGTGGCAGGCCCCTGTTTCATAGCCCCGGACGCCGTCATCGTGGATTCGGTGATCGGTCCCCATGTCTCCCTCGGGCCCGGCTCGCGGGTGGAGCACTGCACCTTGAGCGATTGCGTCATCGGGGAGCGGTCGCAGCTGGCCCATTGCAGGCTTGCCGATTCCCTGGTCGGCAACGATTGTTCACTGGAAAACCTGGTCGGCCGAGTCAACCTCGGCGATTTCGCAGCGGCATCGGGTTCCTTGGAAACCGGGCCGGAGAAAACGGAGGCACCCCATGCATGATAGTCATCTGTTCACCAGCGAGTCGGTCACCGAGGGGCATCCGGACAAGGTCGCCGACCAGATCTCGGATGCGGTGGTCGATGCGATCATGGCCGACGATCCGCAGGGCCGCGTGGCCTGCGAGACCCTGGTGACCACCGGCATGGTGTTCCTCGCCGGCGAGGTCACGACCTCGACCTACGTCGATTTGCCGCGCATCGTGCGTGACACCGTGCGCGAGATCGGTTACGTGTCCTCGACCATGGGGTTCGACGCCGATTCCTGCGCCGTCAACGTCTCGATAGACAAGCAGTCCCGCGACATCGCCCAGGGGGTCGATACCGGGGGCGCCGGCGACCAGGGCCTGATGTTCGGCTACGCCTGCCGTGAAACCGAGGTCCTGATGCCCTTGCCCATCACCATGGCCCACCGCATGGCCCAGCAACTGGCCCGGGTGCGCAAGGACGGCACCCTGCCCTGGGCCCTGCCCGACGGCAAGACCCAGGTCAGCATCCGCTACGAGGGCGACAGGCCCGTGGCCGTCGACACGGTGGTGGTCTCGACCATGCACCGGGCCGACGTGTCCAACGAGGACATCCATGCCGGAATCCGCACCCATGTCATCGCGCCGGTCCTGGACAGGTTCCCTGTGGATCACGACGGTCTGAAGGTGCACATCAACCCCACCGGGCGCTTCGTGACCGGCGGGCCCCAGGGCGATTGCGGGCTGACCGGCCGCAAGATCATCGTCGATACCTACGGAGGCAGCGCCTGCCACGGAGGCGGAGCCTTCAGCGGCAAGGACACCACGAAGGTGGATCGTTCTGCGGCCTATGCCGCGCGCCATCTGGCCAAGAACATCGTGGCCGCCGGTCTGGCCGACCGTTGCCAGGTCCAGCTCGCCTACGCCATCGGCGTGGCCGATCCGGTCTCGGTGACGGTCGACACCTACGGCACCGGCAAGGTGCCCAACAGCGTGATCACGGGCGCCATCGCCAAGGTTACGGATCTCACCCCACGGGGCATCATCGAGCGCCTGGACCTGCGCAAGCCGGTATTCCAGCAGACGGCCGCCTACGGCCACTTCGGCCGGGAAGACGTGGAATTCAGCTGGGAGAAGCTGGATCTGGTGGCTGATCTCAAGGCCGCCGTGGGTTAGCGCTTCCTGCCCCGGCGCCGGTAAAAGCATGGGCGGCCTTCGGTAGGCCGCCCATCTGCTTGTCGGTTCGCTTGCGCCCTGGAGGTCAGGGGGCCGCGGTGACGTTGAAGTGCAGGGTGTCGCGCCTGGTCACGGCCCAGGCGGGGTAGGTGACGGTCACGCTCACGTCGTACTGGCCGGGTTCGAAGAACCGGAAGCGCGGATTCCTGGTCGGGTAGACGTACTCCACCCAGACATCATCTTCGGGATCATCGGGATCGCCCGTGTCCATGTAACCGGTGCCCATGTCCCAGCGATAGGCCATCTTCACGTAATCGCCGGGTTCGTCAGGATTGATGTCGCAGGATTCGGCCCTCAGGTCGAAGGTGACGGTGTCGGCGGTGGTGACCTCGCCTCCGGGAAAGTCGCTGGAGGCCTCGATCACGAGGCTGTCGGCCAGAACCTTGACGGGCATGCTCGTGGAGGCGGTCTTGCCGTCCGGATCCTTCGCCGTGGCCACGACCGTGTAATCACCCGGGATCAGGTAATCGTTGTAGGCGATGGACGTCCTGCTGGTGTGGCCGTCGCCGAAATTCCAGGAGATTTCCAGGTTGTTGTTGCCGCCGGTGGCGTTGCCAGTCTCGTTGCCGCCGCTGACGATGGCGTAGGCATCGACCTGCAGCGGGACGACCCCGCAGGCGGGAGAAACGATGATCCTGGTGAACGCGGGATCGGTCTTGTCGTTGCAGCCTGAGACCAGGGCGAAGATCAACAGGGCCACGGGAATCACAATCAGGCAAAGGCGTTTCATGAGTTTGGTTTACTCCCTGTGGGGTGGCTGAAACATGGAATACCGACGAGGTTTCACCCCCTCGCATCCCACCGGCCTGGTCGCATCAATCTACAAAGCTAGGATAGTCTGCACAAGGCGTCCAGTCAAATCGGCCTACCTTCTGGCGCGCACGTAGAGGACCAGGAACAGCAGCAGGAAAAAGACGTTCCCGGACCAGGCGGCCGCTACCGGGGGGATGGTGCCGGTATGGCCCAGGCTCTTGCCGAAGTTCATGAACATGTAGTAGCCGAAGCTTACCAGCAGGGTCAGCCCGAAACCCGAGGCGACCGTGGTCTTGCGCGGGCTCGAGGCCAGGATGATCCCCATGAGGGTCACGATGATGTTGACCAGGGGGAAGGCCAGGTTGAACTGGATGTCCACCATGCTGGCCACGGGGTTGCCCCCGCTTTGCCGCACCATGCGGATATGATCCCGGAGCTGGCGGATGTTCATGTCCTGCTGCCGGATCCGGTCCCGGTAGAAGCCCTTGGGGTCGATGGTCATGTCCGTGGCGGTCATCTTGTCGAAATGGTCGACGGCTTCCCCCTCCCCGGCGAAGCGGCGCCGGGTCACTCCCGTCAGGACCCATTTTCCCTCCACCCATTCGGCGCGGTCGGCGGCTATGATCTGGGTCACGCGGGGGCCCTCCCTGGTCACGACCCGCAGCCCCTGGAGAAGGTTCGTGTTGGGATCGAACTTCCGGGCGTAGTACATCCGGTCGTCGGCCCCCCTGACGGCGATGTTCTCGGTGGGGTTGATGGTGTTGGTCCGCTTGTGGATCTCGACTTCCCATACCTTGCGCTGGTTGATGTTGGCCTGGGGGAGAACGTATTCGTGCCAGGCCAGGGAGAAGAGGGTCACCAGCACCGAGGCCAGGATCACGGGCCGGGCGATCTGCATCAGGGACCAGCCGGCGGCCATCAGGGCCGTCAATTCGAGATAGCGGGCCATGGTGCCGATGGTGAACAGGACGGCCATCAGCACGGCGATGGGCAGGATCGTGTCGATGATCCAGGCGCCCTTGTAAAGGTAATAGCGGCCGACCATGGACAGGGTGGCCGAGTTGTCCACGAAGCTCCCCATGTGGTCCAGCAGGTCCATGACGGTAAACAGCAGCAGCGCGCCCAGCATGGTGTAGACAAGGTTGCGCAGGAACGCCCCCAGCAGGTAGCGGTGGACGATGGTCATGGCGTTGCGCTTCCCGCTTGCCGGCGCCGGTCACCGGGGTCCTTGGGTGCTCTGGGCTTGTGGGTGATGCTCAGGAGGCTCGATTCCTTGACGGTGCGGATGAAGATCGGGATGCCCACGCCCAGCAGGACGAAATTGGCGCTCCACATGGACAGGAAGGGGTCCATCCGGCCCCGGTCGGCCATTTTCTCGCCGCCCACCAGGAAAAGATAGTAGACCAGGAAGATCCCGATGGCCAGGGACACGCTGACCCCCTTGCCGCTGCGGCTGGAGGTCACGGCCATGGGGACCCCCAGCAGGGCGAACACGATGCAGGCGAAGGGGATGGAGAATTTCTTGTGGAATTCGACCATGTAGCGGTTTTCCTTGGTGACGTAGGAATTGAGCACCCGCTCCTGGAAGCCGTACTGCTCGCTGAGCCGCTTGACCTTGGTCCTGGTTTCGCGGAAGCGTTCCTGCAACTGCAGCCGGCGGCGGTCCGGTTCCACCGGGAGGGCCCCGTCGCCCAGGACCAGGGCCACGCGGCCCGGATCCAGGAGGTTCCATTCCCAGTCCAGGAATCCGGCCGTGAAGTCCCGGATGCGCAGCTTGATGTCGGCCTGCCGGTCCTTTTCCCGGGCCGCGGCGGCCAGCAGCTCCTGCAGGTTCATCTCCCGGTCGCTCTTGGCCTTGCGGTCGGTCTTCTGCAGATCCTGCTCGGCGTTGCCGATGACCCTGGTCATCTGGGCGAAGCGGATGACCTGGTACTTGCCGGGCTCGTCGGCTTCCTGGTGCTCGTGGGTCTCGCCGTCGTGCAGCTCGAGGATCAGCGCGTTGGCCTGGTGATCGTGGATGATGGTGCCCCAGGCGGCAAACGTCATGCTGGGGGAGATATCCCCCGGCTTCTCCTTTTCGATGATGGTCACGTCCTCGATATGGCCGGTCTTGTCGTCCTTGCGGGCCACGAAGATGGTCATCTTGTCGTTCAGGTCGTTGAACTGCTGGGGCTGGATCTCCAGCATGGGACGCTTCTTGTGGATGTCCCTGAGCAGGTTGGCCAGGGTGTGGTTCATGCCCGGGAAGAAGAAGTGGTTGTAACAGGTCAGGGCCACCGCGATCACCGCCGCCCCGGCCAGCAGGGGCCGCAGAACGGCCCACAGGCTGATGCCACTGGCCTTCATGGCCGTAATTTCGTTGTCGGCCGCCAGTTGCCCTACTCCCATCAGGACGCCCACCAGGACGGACATTGGTATGGATAATGCAAATGTGTGGGGAAGGCTCAGCAGCAGGACCTGGGTGGCGATGGAAAAAGCCACGCCTTTGGTGACAAAGAGATCGACATAATTGAACAGGGTTTCTATCATCAGCAAAAAGGTGATGACCGCGAGCCCGAAGAAGAACGGGTCTCGGCAAGAAAGCAGCAAGTGCTTGTCAATCAAGCGCATATAGAATTTCCAGCCGTGTTCGGGTAGTGCTTTCTTGCATCCTGGTTGTTCCCGGTTCACATCCCGATCCGGATCGGGCCGAGCTGTCCTGCAACCGGTTGGGCTGCGGGAGATGCCCGCTCAGATGGCTCCGGCGGTGCGGCTCGGGTGGCCGCACCGCTGATTCCTGAGCGATCCCGTGGTCAGAATGACCATTTACGGGGACGAATTCAAGTGTGATCCGGCATGTTTTTCTCAAGGCCGCCGGCCCAGGGAGTATCCAGGTTGATCCCGCGACCCCATGCAGCATGCTCAGCAAGGCTCCGCCACCGCGGTGCCGTCCTGCTGGCCGTGCTGCTGGCCGCGTGCGCGGTGGCCCGTCCCGGCAGGGCCGACCCCGCCTACAAGGGGCCGCTGCTGTTCGGCCTGGACCCGGTGATCCGGGCCACGGATGATCCCCGGCTGCTGGGCCCTGAGCGGCTGTTGCTGCTGCGCCGCCTGGAGGCCCTCGGCGTCGATCCCCGCCGGACGGGCATTACCCGCCCCACCCTGGAAAGTTCCCTGCGCCGCATCTGGGACCAGAAGGCCAGGGTGGACCTCGAGCATCGCGAGCACGTCGTGGAGTACAACGGCCTGGTCGATCTGATGTTCGAGTTCCGTTACCCGAGCTTCATGCTGTTCTATCCGGCCCCCCGGACCCTGCCGGGTGGGGTGGTCTACTATCCGCCGCGGCCGGTGCGGGACCCCGCTGTGGATGTCTTCGTCGACAGCCTGCAAGGCGGCACGGCCCGGCGCCGGCAGGTCGACCGCATGCAGACCTGGCTGGACGACCTGGCGGTGGCCGGCAAGGGGCGCAAGGGGAACCAGGACGAGGGCCTGATCAACCTGACCATCCCCATCAAGCTGCCGCGCACCCTGGAGAAGATCATCGGCCGGGGCGAGAAGACCAAGATCAAGATCAGCGGGCGCGAGCACATATCCCTGGCCGGCGAGAGCACGGTGATCAAGCCATTCACCGCGACCGAGCGGGTCAGCAGCCAGTCCCTGTTCCCTTCCCTGGAGATGACCCAGGAGCTGCAGGTGAACCTCTCGGGGACCATCGGCGAGAAGATCATCATCGAGGTGGATCACAACAGCCAGGCCATCGGCCCTGACGCGACCAAGATCAAGCTGATGTACCAGGGGCTGGAGGACGAGGTCATCAAGACCATCGAGACCGGCGACGTGGGCCTGACCCTGCCGGGCAGCCAGCTGCTCGGTTACAGCTCCAACAAGTCCGGGCTGTTCGGGCTGAAGGTCACAGGCCAGGTGGGCAGGGCCGATTTCACCTTCGTGACCTCCAAGCAGAAGGCCGAAGCCTCGTCCAAGACCTTCAACGCCAAGGGCGGCCAGGTCGAGGACCGCATCATCTACTCCTCCGATTATCTCAACAACCGCTTCTTCAAGCTGGACCTGTTCGACCCCACCCTGCCGCCGGACAAGCAGCCCGAGCCGTACGGCAGGGTGCAGGGCCAGAGGATCGACATCAGCTCGTTGAAGATCTACAAGATGATGGGGCCGGGGCAGTTCACGGTCGAGGACATCGAGAACGTGGCCGCCTATATCGACAGCTCGGGCTACCACTCCTGGTACGACCGCGGTCAGATCGACCGCCCCACCTGGGCCGCCGGCCCGGGGATGGATTTCGAAACTCCCCATATCTTCGGCCAGCGGTGGCGGGAGATCTCCAACTTCGATCCCCTGCTCGATGCGGACGGAAACCTGGTCGCCGTGGATATGCGCAGCCGCCTGCTGGACGACGACGTGCTGGCGGTGGCCTACGACGTCATCGACCAGACCGGTGCCGTGGTCGCTTCGGTGGGGGACCGCCCCGGGGTGGATGACCCGGTCCAGATCCTGCCCGGGGTCGAGGGGGTGTTCTACCGGCTGAAGCTGCTGAAGGCTCCCATCAACGATAACCATCCGCACCTGTTCGCCTACGTGCTGCGCAACATCTACTCCCTCGGAGGTTCCAACATCGACCCGGCGACCTTCGAGTTGCGCATCGAGCGCAACACCACGGGCGAGGCCCAGCCCCAGCTGGACGAGCACGGCCTCGACTACATCCGCATCTTCGGCCTGGACCGGGAGAACGCCCAGGGCCTGGCCGGATCCGACGGGGTGGTCGATTTCCAGGACCCCTACATCTTCGACCTGCAGAAGGGGCTGCTGAAATTCCCCCTGGACTTCCCCACGCCGTTCGCCGCCGACTCGAGCCAGTATGCGGCCTATGCGGACACCTCGGCCTTCACCTGGGGGCCCGGGAGCTTCCTGACCGACAACCAGTCGCCCGAGCTGTACGACCCGACGGTCTTTCCCAGCGACTACAACAAGTATCAGAAATTCCGGATCGTGGCGCGGCACGCCTCGGCCAGCAACAACATCAGCCTGGGCGTGTCCAACATCGAGGAGGGCTCGGAGACCGTGACGGTCGACGGCCGCACCCTGACCCGGGGGACGGACTACGAGATCGACTATACGTTCGGGGAAATCACCCTGCTGGGAGACGCCGCCAACCTGACCCCGGACAGCCAGGTGTCAGTGAATTACCAGTACGCGCCCTTCATCGGCGGCGGCAAGACCAGCCTGACGGGCTTCAACCTGGGTTACGACATGGGGCGCGATTCCAAGCTGTCGACGACCTGGCTGTACCAGAGCGAGGCCATCGTGGGCGACAAGGCCAAGCTGGGCGAGGAGCCCAGCCACACCCTGGTCGGCAACGTCAACCTGAACAACACCTTCAAACCGTATTTCCTGACGCATCTGGCCAATTTCCTGAGCCGCCGGAACTCGGAGCGTGAAAGCTCCGTCCAGTTCTCCGGGGAACTGGCGGTCAGCCTGCCCAACCCCAACACCAAGGGGCAGGTCTATCTGGAGGATTTCGAGGGGGTGGATTCCTCCAACTTCATTTCCCTGACCCGCACGGGCTGGTCCTGGGCGAGCGCCCCGTTCCTGGGGATGGCCTACGTGGACAGCACCCTGGACAACAGGAGCTTCGACCCGGCTGACAGGGTGGGAACCGTGCGCTGGTTCCTGCCGCGCGAGCGCGTGCTGCGGCGCTACCTCAACCCGGACCTGATCAAACAGGAACGCGACGATACGCAGCAGGTCATGGACCTTTACCTGCGGGCGGACGACGGCAAGTGGGATCCGGAGGACTGGGGCGGGATCATGAGGGGCATCAGCCGGACGGGCGTCGACCTTTCGAAGTCCCAGTTCGTGGAGATCTGGGTCAACGACGGCCGGCCGGACCGCGAGCTCCGCACCGGCAAGCTCCACATCGATTTCGGCTACATCAACGAGGACGGCTTCTGGCCCCTGGACGACAACGGCCAGCCGCTCACCGGCACCTTCGAGCAGGAGGACGGCATCGGGGACAATATCCGGGATGGGGTCTGGACCTACGACGAGGATATCGGCCTGGACGGCGACGAGAACGGCCCCCAGCGCTACAGCGCGGAGTACGAGATCGATGGGGACTCGCCCTTCCCGCGGATCAACGGCACCGCCCGCAACAACAGGGAGGACACCGAGGACCTGAACCGCAACACCAGGCTGGACCGGGACGACGGATACTTCACCACCACCATCGACCTGAAGGACACCCCGGCCCTGATCGACGTCGACTACGATTTCGACGATGTCCAGGAGCTGAAGGACAACGGGATCTCCTGGCGCAAGTATCGCATCCCCATCGGCGTCGTCGACTCCGTCTCGGTGGGGACCGCGCCCAACATCAAGGCCATCACCCACGCCCGGATCTGGTACGAGAACGACGCCGTGGACGCGCCGGTCGAGATGCACCTCCAGCTCTCCGATTTCAAATTCCTGGGCAGCCGCTGGGATCGGGAAGGTGTGCGCAGGGTCAGCGACGAGGCCCTGCTGGACGGGGCGGAACGGCGCGGCGCGGCGTTCTTCCTGGGCGAGGCCAACAACAAGGAGAACCCCGACTACCACTCCCCGTTTTCCGTGCATGAGATCAACAACATTCCCGAGAAGGAACAATCCCTGGTCCTGAATTTCCAGAACCTTCAGCAGGGGCAGATGATCCGGATCGGCAAGCAGATCTCGCCGCGGGGGGATGACTACACCTTCTACCGCAACCTGTCGTGGTACGTCTACAACCCCTCGGCCAGGACGGCGGACCTGGACCTGTTCTTCCGCGTGGGGTCGGATTCGCTGAACTATTACGAGGTCTCCTACAACTACGCCGGTGCGGCCGACAAGATCGGCTGGCACCAGCTGACCGTGAACCTGGCCGAGCTGTCCAACGTCAAGAACGGCGAGGTGGACCAGGCCGGGGTCGTCCACGGCGAGGTGGCCGACGTCAAGACGGGGGACAGCTACCGTGTGCGGGTGGTGGGACGGCCGGACCTACGCCGGGTCAAGCGCTACTACTTCGGCATCGTGAACAACACCCTGAGCGAGGGAGCCGACGGCTACATCTACTTCAACGATGTCCGGCTCGAGGATGTGAAGAAGGATTCGGGCATGGCCCAGCGTGCGGGCGTGCGGGTCAACATGGCCGACGTCTTCAAGCTCGATTACGACTGGAAGCACACCGACGCGGAGTTCCACGGCCTGGACTCGCGCAGCGGCTCGGGCGTGGATTTCCGGGACTGGAACCTGTCCATGAACTTCAAGGTGGATGACTACGTGCCCCTGCTCGGGTTCCAGCTGCCGGTCAACCTCAGCCGCCGCAAGACCACGCACCGGCCCAAGTACGTGACCAACAGCGATATCGAGATCATCGACGAGCAGACCCGCGCCGCCATGTCCACCATCGAGACCCAGGAACGGTTTTCCGCGCGCATCAGCCATGCCCACAGCCAGAAGGCCCTGGCCCGCTACCTGGTCGACCCCTGGACCATGCTGCTGAGCGGCTCCCGCTCGCGGACCGATGGCCCGCTCGAACTGCGGCGTCAGAAGAACCTGCAGGGCTCGCTGAACTACGACCTGAGGATCGTGGGTCGCTACACCCTGGCGAATTTCCCCCTCTTTTCCGCGGTGCCCGTGCTGCGGGGGCTGTCGCTGGTGCCCAAGAAGATCGCCATGGGGGCCAGCTTCACCAGCAGCATCTCGTCCAGCACGACCATCGACGAACAGGGCAACATCCTGCCCCGGCCCCGGGTGACGACCCGGCCCGGCACCCTGACCGGCAGCGTGGACTACAAACCGGCGACGATCCTCGATCTGACGGTCAACGCCAAGTCGGACCGCGACCTGCTGCGGGAGGAGAAGCGCCTGGGGGTGAACATCGGTCAGGAGAACAGGCGCAGCTACGATCTGCGCATGACCATCTCGGCGCCCCGGGCCAAGGACATTCCCGCCGGTGGGGCTTTGGCCCCGGTGCGTGCCTTCGCCCGCCTGACCAACAAGCTGCGGCCTTCGGTCCAGTTCACCGGCGGTTTCGCCGACCAGCACGACCCGGCCGTCCGACAGGGCACGGATTCGCCCAACGTCCGCAGCATCAGCAACAACGGGAACTGGGATTTCCGGTTCGAGGTGCCGGTGGGGGATTTCTTCAAGAGCGTGGTGCCGGAGCACAAGGTCTCGGCTGCCGAAAGAGCCCGGTTGATCGAGGAGCAGCGCCGGCGTGAGCAGCGCAGCCGCCTGAACCCCGGCGGCCAGGGTGGGCCCCCCGGTTCCGGAACCCCGCCTCCCGAGGAGGATCTGAGCGGATTGACGCCGGAGGAGCGCCGGCGCCGGGAAGAGGCCCGGTTGCTGGAGGAGGCCCAGCGCCAGAAGGAGGAGGATCGGGATCAGGGACTCGCGCCCAGCGAGGAGAAGCCCCCCGTGTCCGAGGGCGGCCGGATCGATCCGCTCGTGATCTTCAACCCGGTGTTGAACGTGCTGCGCGGTGCGACCCCGGTCAAGATGACCATCTCCCGCAAGAAGAACAGCAGCTATGCCCGCCTCGACGGCACGGCGCCGTTCTGGTACCAGGCGGGGTTGGACAATTCTCTGGATGTGCCCGACAGCCTTTACGCGTCCATGAGCTTTCAGGATCGCAAGGATCTGACCCTGTCCACCACGACCAAGATGAATAAGAACATCGGCCTGGACCTCAAGTACCGGCGGAGCACGTCGCTGCGCGACCAGGTGGGCACCAGCACCCGGGACTACCAGCAGGACTGGCCTGACCTCTCGCTGTCGGTCAGCGGGATAGAGAAATGGGGGCTGTTCGGGGGGAAGACCGGGGATCTCAACGCGGGGTGGTTCCGGTCGTCGAACCTGAACTTCAGCTACAAACGTTCCCGGACCGTCAACAACTACACGGCCATTGTTTACAACCCGACCATCACCACGACCATTTCTCCCCGCTGGTCGTTCAACTTCCACAGCGGATTGACGGCCACCCTGAACGCCAACATCAACAAGAGCGACGCCCAGTCCAACGGGGTCTTGACCAGCACGCGCAAGATGCGCCTCGGCCTGCAGCTCAAGCACCAGTTCCGGGCGCAGTCCCTGCTGGCCAAACTGGGGCTGTACCGGCCGGGCAACAACCCGTCGGTGTCCATGGACGTGGATATCAGCTACCAGCGCGACAGGACCGAACGCACCAATCCCGGCAGCACGGTCGGCGCCCCCACCGGGCAGACCCGCTACAGCATCAACCCCCGCTTCAGCTACCAGATTTCCCGGAACCTGAACGGAGCGCTCAGGTTCACATTCTCCAAATCCAAGGATGTGGCCACCGACAGGACCACCACATCCCTGGGGCTGGGTGTGGAGGCTACTTTTGTTTTCTAGACGAGCCGGTCTCGCCTGCCGGGCGAAGCTGTGGCCATGGTTGATGGCGATGGCTCTGGGAGCGGGTGTCCCCGCCGCCGCCGGGCCGACCGCCCGGATCCCCGGCTTTTCCGGGGCCGAGGCCATGGCGCTGCTGCGCTACCAGTGCGACCTGGGCCCGCGGATCCCGGGCAGCCCCGGCAACAGGGCCCTGCAGGATACCCTGCTGGCGCAGGCGGAGCAGCTGGGGCTCGAGGGCCGGCGCGGTTGCTTCCAGGCCGTCAGTCCGTTGACGGGTAAGGCCATGCCCGTCTGCAACGTGGTGATCACCATCGGTGGCGTTGAAGAGGGGCCGGCCCTGTGGCTGGGGGCGCATTTCGACACCCGGCCGATCTGCGACCACGACCCGGATCCCGAGCGCAGGTCCCTGCCCCTGCCCGGGGCCAACGACGGCGCCAGCGGCGTGGCCGTGCTGTGGCAAATCATGAACATCGCCGCCGATACCAGGCCGCCGCGGGATGTCGTCCTCATGTTCTTCGATGGGGAGGATTCCGGCCGCTCCGGCGACCCGGAAGGCTTCTGCCTGGGCAGTGCTCATCTGGTGGAGCATTGGCGGGATTTCGGAAGTTTGCTGCCGGCTGAACGGCCGCGGGGGATGATCCTGCTGGACATGGTCGGGGACGCCGACCTGGGCATCCCCCAGGAAGGTTATTCCCTGGCCCATGCCCCGGACTGGACGGCCGAGGTGTTCGGGCGCGCCGCGGTGCTGGGGTTGCCGGCCTTCACCCAGGCGCGGGGCGGGGCGGTCTACGACGACCATATCCCCTTCCTGCGCGCGGGGATTCCCGCGGTCGACCTGATCGACTTCGATTACCCGGCATGGCATACCAGCGCCGATGTTCCCGCGGCCTGCAGCCCCGCCAGCCTGGAGCAGGTGGGGCGTTTGCTGGTGGATCTGATCTACAACCCCTGACCTTGCCGTGGTCGGCTCCCGATTTGTCCTAAATAATCCTGGCGGCATGCCGATGAACATGGTGATCGTTGAATGCCAGGATTTTGGATTCTGCAAAGGAGCCGGGAATGATCACCACCTGCACGGAGTGTCAGGCTCGCTACCAACTGGAAGACCAGAAAGTTCCGCGCCGGGTCATCAAGGTGCGTTGCCCCGAGTGCCGGGGTGTCTTCACCCTCGACGGGACCGCCCGGGAGCAGACGGAACCGCCGCTGGTCATCGACCATGGTCATCAGGACATGAGCCCCCGGCCCGCGCCCCCCGCACCGGCAGCCGACCCCGCTCCCGTGGCCGCGGCTTCACCGGCGGCCCAGGCAGGGGTCGCGGTTCTGGACAGCGCGGCCAAGCCTGCGGCCCGCACCGGCGGCCGGCGGCGCAAGAGCAAGGAAGAGATGTACGCCCGCGCGCTCGTTTCGGATATCCTGGTCTATAACCGCGAGACGCGGGACAAGGCGCTGAAGGAAGGGAACCTGGTGGAGGCCCTGGGCGCTGAGATCAAGAAGAGCTGGGAGCTGTACAAGGAGAAGGTCACCCCGGAGGTGGCCACCAGCACCGACCACTTCAAGCAGGCCCTGAACGAGATCCTGGCCGAGGGCGCCGACCTGTTCTGAGATTCCGGGGCAGGGAAAGTTGCGGGCCCGGCCTGTGGCCGGGCCTTCCTCTAGCTACCCCATTTGTCACGCGCGATTTCCGTGAGGATATCGTCGATCTGCTGGCGGACCCTGACGTTCTGGTCGGGTTCGAACAAGGCCTGCCGGACCCTGCCCTGCTCATCCTTGCGTACGTAGCGCAGGCTCTGAAGATCTTCCATGGACATCAGGATGTCCTTGCTTACCCGGACCTCGACGGGTGAACCTTCCTGGTTCAGGCGGGGGTTGTTGTAGGGGTGCATGCCGTTTCCCCACCCGTGGACAACCATGGAGCAGAGCAGGGCACGGAAGGTATTCTGCCCCTGCACCGTCTCCAGATCGAAATTGCCCCCGACCTTCGCGGTTACGCTGTCGATGACCGCGCACAGCTTGGCCACCAGCTGATCGTCGATATCCAGTTGCAGCAGCCGCGAGAACATGGTGTTGAGAATCTTGTCGGTGTTGGTGGTCATTTTACGGCTCCCCGGGCGCGGGTATCTCGTGATTTCCTGTTGAGGGGGGTTGCTGTCCATACGGGAACATTGCACCCGACCATGGCTGCGAACCATGCAATTTGCTTGCCCGCGGGAAGAATACCGGCGGAAATTCTCCCCGCTTGGCAAAACAACCCAATTTTATGCATGGCATAAGGTTTGCATGTGGGGATCGGGTATCAGCACTGAGCAATATTTTTCCGCGGCTCAGGCCGCTCGGGAGCGTTCCACGTGCCAGTCCAGGATCTCACCAGAACCCAGACCAGCCGCCTGCTGTACTACGGGCAAGCCGGGGTGGGCAAACGGGAAAATATCCGGCTGATCCACCAGTTCGTCCCACCGGAGTCCAGGCTGGCCGTGGCCGCCGAGGATCCCGAAAGGCAGATCGCCTTCAAGCTGCAACAGGGGGATCAGGAACCGCGGCAGGTGCTGGTCCAGGCGGTGGACGTGGGCCGCGAACGCTACCATGCCGCGGGCATGGTCCAGCGTTTGCCGTTCGATGCGGTGGTGTTCGTGGTCAACTCCGGGGCTTCCCATCTGGACGAGTCCTTGGCAGCCTTCGAATCCCTCAAGACGTACCTGGATTCCTGGGGTCTGGACCTCATGCACATCCCGGTGGTGCTGCAATACAACCGGGTGGGGCAGGTGGACACCCTGCCGGTGGACCAGCTGGAGAGCATGCTCAACCCCTGGGGCCTGTTGTCCTTCCCTGCCCATACAGCGCGGGGGGAAGGGGTCAGGGAGACGCTCAAGGCCGCCCTGGGCCTGGCCATCAATCACCAGCGGGAGCTGGCGCAGCAGATGCCCCACCGCCCCTTGCCGGGCGCCGACCTGGGGTTGGGAGCGCCGCAGACACAGGCTCGATCGGCACCGGCCGCCGCTCCCCGGGCGGCACCTTCCGCCTCGCCTCCTGTCACACCGGCGACTGCCCCGGGAACACCGGCGGCAACCCCGGGAACACAGGCGGCAACCCCGGGAACACCGGCGGCGCCCTTGCCGCCGTCCGGCCCGACCGCCTCGGGCGGCCTGGAGGTCGAGATCGGCCCACCCCTGCCCGGCAGTGAGATGGAAGCTGCCACCCGCCGCAGAACGGACCAGATCCTCAACGACCTGAACCCGCCCCTGGTGGTGCCGGTCAAGATCCCCCGCCATCTGCTCGCAGGCCGCACCGAACCCTTGCGCATCATGCTGGAAGTGGAATTCGTCGACTGAAGCGCCTCCGGCAACCGTTGCCCCGTTGGAACCCGGTTCCCAATGCCTACGCTGGGCGCCGGGGCGCCTGGTGCAAAGGCCGCGGCCCGAGGCAATAAGGTTGACGCTGGTTTGTCCCGGGCTTAATGTCCTGCCCATGGACACCCTGGGGCAGGCATCATTGGGCGGGACTCACGGCGCGGCGGCCGGCGAATCCCTGCTGGACAGAGGCAAACGGCTCGAGCGGGAAGGCCTGCTCCGCGAAGCCGAAGAGCTGTATCGCTCCGCCCTGGCCGGCGATCAACCCGATCCCCGCCTGCACTACCGCCTGGGTTGCACGTACCTGAAAAAGGGCGATGCCGGGGCGGCCGAGCAGGCCTTCCGGGCCGCCGTGGAGCTGGAGCCCGACGAACCCCGGTACCTGACCAACCTGGGGGTGGCCCTGGACCGTCTGGGGCGACGGGACGATGCGGTGCGCGCCTACAAGCGAGCCACGCGGCACAACGGCGGCACCGTGGTGGCCCACCATAACCTGGGCGCGATCTATGCCGAGCAGGGGCTGATGGAGGAAGCGGTGAGGTCCTTCGCCGCGGCCATCGCCCTGGAGCCCGATGCCGAGGGCCATCACAATCTGGGCCTGGTGCACTACCGCAACGATGATTTCGTGCGGGCGCTGGAACATTTCCGGCAGGCCGTGGGCTGTGATCCCGGGTACGCAGTGGGGCACTACTACTGCGGCCTGTGCCAGATGAAGACCGGGAATTATGCCGCCGCGGCCAAGGATTTCCGGCGGGCCTGGCAGCTGGATGCGCGCTTGACGCGCACCCCCTTCTACCTGGGGTGCTGCCTGCACAAGCTGGAGAGTTTCACAGAGGCCCATCGCCTGCTGGAACAGGCCCTGGAGTCTTTTCCCGATGACGGGCGCATCCACTACCAGCTCGCCTTGACCTGCGACGCCCTGGGCCTGCACCCGGAGGCCCGCACCCATTACGCCCGCGCCGGTTCGGGCTCCCGTGGCAGGTAGTGTGGACGCCTGCAGTGCCTGCTGTTTTTCCCCGAGCAAAGGTTGAGGTCCCCTCGTGCATGAACTGATCAACATGATGGTGCTGGCGGCGGTCCAGGGTTTGACGGAGTTCCTGCCCGTCAGCAGTTCGGGGCACCTGGTGCTGCTCCAGCACTTCCTGGCCACCAGGGAAGGGGACCTGTTCTTCGACGTGGTCCTGCACGGGGGCACCCTGTTCTCGGTGCTGGTGGTCTACCGCCGCGAGCTGCTGCGCCTGCTGAAGTTCGACCGCCTTTCGCTGCGTTACATCCTCGCGCTGGCCGTCGCGACCGTGCCCGCCGTCGTCGTGGGCCTGCTGGCCCAGGATCTGGTGGATCATCTGTTCGGGGCGCCCCGGCTGGCCAGCTTGGGCCTGGTCTTCACGGGCCTGGTGCTGCTGTCGACCCGGCTCGCCCGGTCCGGTCAGGATGAGCAGCCGGACAGCTGGGCGCCGGTCCCGGTGCCCCTGCCCAAGGCCCTGGCCATCGGTTGCGCCCAGGCTCTGGCCATCTGCCCCGGCATCAGCCGCTCCGGTTCGACCATTGCCGCTTCCTTGTGGCTGGGGTTGCCGCGCCAGGAGGCCACCCGTTTCAGCTTCATGATGGCCATCCCGGCCATCGCCGGGGCGGTGCTGTTGAATCTGCTGGACCTGGGAAATCAGCAGGGGGGGCAGGCGGCAGTCCTGGTGCTGGCGGCTGTGGTTTCGTTCGCGGTCGGGTTGCTGGCCATCCGCCTGACGGCCCTGGCCGTGGTCAAGGCCCACTTCTGGAAATTCAGCTTCTACTGTCTGGCGATCGGGGTGTTGACCTGGGTCATCCTCAGCTAGCGGGGATGCCCCCCGCTAGGCCGGGCTGGTCTGCAGGATATGCTGCACCGTGGCGGTGATCCTGGGCGCGTCGAAGGGCTTGATGATGAAATCGCGTGCGCCTGCCTTGATGGCCGCCAGCACGAGGTCGCGCTGACCCAGGGGGGAGACCATGACGATCTGGGCCTGCGGATCGCTTGCCAGCAAGCCCTGCAGGGCCTCGAGGCCCTCGGCGTCGGGCAAGGTCGTATCGAGCATCACCAGGTGGGGGTTCAGCCGCCGGTATTCCTTCAGGGCGCTGCCGGCGTCCGCGGCTTCGGCGACCACCTTCAATCCCATTTCCTCGAGGATGTCCCTGAGCATGGCCCGCATGAAGTCGGCGTCGTCGACGATGAGTACGGTGATGCCCAAGGTGTCTACCTCCAGGATGCTGGTGTGGGGGCGCCGGGGTCCGCTCCCGCGCCGGGAACCGAAGCCGTGGGTGCCTGTATGAACAGGACAGGTTCATGATCGGCGTGATAAGGGTGAACTTTAGGACGGGGATGGCAAGAAATCGGGTTGCGGCCGGCAGGCACCGGCCGGCATTTCAGGGAGGGTCGGCAATGCATGGATTCTGGAAGTTTTCGGCCGCAGGATTGGTTGCGTACTGGTTGTCGGCAGGGGGCGGCGTGGCCCTGGCCGGAGGTTCCCCGCCGGTGTTGCAGTCCTCGGGGGCTGATCTGCAGCAAGTCGACGTGACGGTCTACAACAGCAACCTGGCCCTGGTGCGGGAGGTGCGCAGGATCGATCTACCCAAGGGTGATTTCACCCTCGAATACCGCGGCGTGCCCTCGTCCATCCAGCCGACCACCCTGCTGGTCAGCGCCGGACCGGCTACCGGCCTTGTGCTCTACGACCAGAACTACGAGTACGACCTGATGACCCCGGAAAAGATCCTGCAGAAATACGTGGGGAAGGACATCGCCTGGATCCAGGAGGACGGTTCCCGCCTCACGGGGCGCTTGCTGGGGTTGAACTCCAAACCCGTGTTCCAGGTGGGCGGCGAGATCCTGTTCGAGGTTCCCGGGCGCATCGTGTTGCCCGAGATGCCGGCCAACCTGAGGGCCCAGCCCACTCTGGTCTGGAACGCCCACGCCGGCAAACAAGGCGTGGCCGACATCGAAACATCCTATCTGACCGGGGGCATGAACTGGAACTGCGACTACGTGTTGCAGCTGGACAAGGCCGGCGAGTCGGCCGGGCTGCAGGCATGGGTCAGCGTGGACAACCGCTGCGGGGCCGGGTTCACAGGGGCGCACCTTCTGCTGGTGGCCGGGGACATCAACCGGGCCGCTCCTGACCGGGAGGTCATGATGGCTCTGTCCGCGCCCAACAAGATGACCGGATCGGCTCCCTCCTTCCAGGAGGAGAGCCTCTACGATTACCACCTGTACACCCTGGACCGCCCGGCCGACCTGAAGAACCAGCAGACCAAGCAGATCTCGCTGTTCGACCGGCAGGGCGTCAAGGTGACGCGCAAGTACCGGCTCGACGGTAGCCAGCGGTACTTCCACGGTTTCGGCCGGCTGCAGGACAAGCAGAAGGTGAAGGTCCTGTACAGCTTCACCAACTCCAGTCGGAACAAGTTGGGCCTGCCCATGCCCGCCGGCGTGGTCCGCATCTACGGCCTCTCCGCGGCGGGGGGGCGGCAGATGCTGGGGGAGGATCGCATCGGGCACACGCCTCGCGATGAGACCATCGAGCTGACAGCCGGAACGGCGTTCGACGTGGTGGCCGAGCGGGTGCGGGAGAAGGTGGAGAAGGTCAGCGACCGCGTCACGCGCAGCTCCTTCCGCATCACCCTGCGCAACCACAAGGACCAGGACATCACCGTCGATGTGCGGGAGCCCGTGGGCGGGCAGTGGGAGGTGTTGCAGAGCTCGTTTCCGGCCCGGCGGAT